>HF988560.1 GCA_000431975.1 Prevotella sp. CAG:924
CCTCTGCTTTTCATCCCTGCACTTCATCTGAGCAACATATCTCCCCCGTATTTATCGGGTGAGCCGTTTTTTCTGTCAAAACATAACTTTTTGTCTGTTTAAGTGTCGGTTTGTTATTGCTGGGACTTGTAAAAAATACCGGCTGCTCCTCTTCATTCCGGATATTTAAGGTTTTTATGTCTTGGAGGTGTCCGATATTGGAAATGGTCTATGCAGGTACGCAGTGGGGCGCGTACCTGAATAGACATTATATTAATGTGTGGCTGTCCACCATGCTGTTTTTTTCATTCCTTTCAGCGCAACGCTGTTGCGGCTGGGGTCGCTGATCGTGATACCAGAATATGATTTCACGTCGATAAGTGCAGGGGACATGTAGAGGTAGGTATAAAGTTGGTCGGTGTGGACTGTCGATCGTATGACATTAGACAGCTGAGTGTGGAAATCTGAGAGAAGGTCTGGGCTTGTACAGAAATGATCCACGTAGTCGCCTAAATCGTAAAAGATCGGAGTGGTAAAACCATCGAGGACCTGAATTTTTGACAGGCTGTCGCTATTGAGCGTGTCACGCAGATTAATTTGTTTCATGACTTGGGCCAGCTTCTCCACCTTACGGCAATCTATGGCGGATAATGCTCCGTAGGGATAGGCTTCATTACTGTAAAAGTCGTAGAAATCGGTTACTGCGGCTTGGTAATTGGGTGCTTGCTTGGCCAGCTCTGTCCACATAGTCTGGTAGGGCATACCCTGAGCCATCACTTCCGATGTGGATGCGATAAGGAAGTTGGTCACATTTCGCAGCTCATAGGCTGTTTCGATGTTGGCCATATAGCAGTCATCGAAGAGAATGAATTGCATCTTAATGCCTGCAGCAGTGATAGCCTCAGCAAGGGTATGAAGGTCTATGGCATAGTTGTTCAGATCCGATGCGCTTCCGAAGAAGCGGGTTGTGGGGTAGGGCGCGTCTGCACCTGTAAGGGGATGAATAAATGTGTTGTATTGTTGTTTTAACGGTGTTTCACGGTTCGTGTTCCGATCATTTCCATCCGGATTGCCGGATGTCGCTTTCGGCTTAATGTTGTAGGGATAGTTAGTCCAGTCTTCTTTGTATGTCCATCCCATGCCATGTCCGCCAATGATCATGGCATAGTTGAGGGCGTAGGCATTGGTTTTTACATCATTGAGAATCTGTGTGATTCCTTCTGCGGTGACATAGTCATTGCCTGTATATGTCTTTAAGGTGTCGTTGCTCACAACACCGTTCTTATATTTCATTTCAAAGAGCACAGAAGTAGTAGGAGAGGTGCTGATGAATACCAGTGCACGTCCGTTGAGGCCTTTGTTTGAGCGGATCGCACTTTTGATGCTATCCAGATTTTGTTGCATATAGTCGTAAAGTCCAGAATTGGTTGAAGATCCGGACCAAGGCATATAGACCAGTACGGTTTGCTCATTGATATTTTCCACGTCCGTCGTTTCGCCACTATCGCACGAGGCGATAGTAAAGGCGAATACGATGGCGCAGAAAAGCCATTTAAAGAATTGTGTCATAAACAATTACTTTTTCTTTCTGAGTTCTTCGAGACTTTGTTTGAGGGCGGCGATTTTCTCCTCGCTGTCACTTTGCTTTTTACGCTCACGGGCTACGACGGCCTCGGGAGCATGGCTGACAAAGTTCTCATTGGCCAGTTTCTTTTTCACACCGGCGAGGAATCCTTCAAGATGCTGAAGCTCCTTCTCCTGCTTCTCGATCTCGGCATCCACGTCGATGAGGTCGCCGACAGGTACGGCAAACTCGTCGGTCTGTACCATGAAGGCAGAAGCGTCAGCAGGTTTCTCGGTTTCGATCTTGATCTCGCTGAGGTTGGCCATCTTTGTGATGATGGGATTGTATGCGGCATAAGCGTTCTGGCCGATAGCGATCAGCACGAGAGACTCACGGGGCGCGATCTGCTTCTGGTTGCGGATCGTACGCACACCTCCTACGACGAGCTTCACACGCTCGATCGTGTCGACAAGCGCTTTTTCCTCCTCTGTAGGTGCGGCAAGAGTCAGGGTGGCCTTCATGATGCTTTCGCCCGACTGACGCTCGTAGAGGTGCTGCCAAAGTTCCTCGGTAATGAACGGCATGAACGGATGGAGCATGCGCAGCAGTACATCGAAGAATCGCAGGGTAGCCTCGTAGGTCGTACGGTCGATGGGCTTCTGATATTCGGGCTTGATCATCTCAAGATACCAGCTGGAGAACTCGTCCCAGAAAAGACGGTAGACCGTCATCAAGGCCTCGGAGATACGATAGGTCTTGAACTGTGCGTTCATCTCTTCGTTCACGACCTTCAGCTTGGCCTCCATCCAGTCGACGGCGATCTTGCAGGCCTCCGGCTGTGCGAGGCCGTCGGCCACCTCCCAACCTTGTATCAGACGGAAGGCGTTCCATATCTTATTATTGAAGTTGCGGCCTTGCTCGCAGAGACTCTCGTCAAACAGAATGTCGTTGCCGGCAGGAGCGGACAGCATCATGCCCATGCGCACACCGTCGGCGCCGTACTTGTCGATGAGCATCAGTGGATCGGGTGAGTTGCCGAGGCTCTTGCTCATCTTACGGCCGAGCTTATCGCGTACGATACCGGTGAAGTAGACGTGCTTGAACGGCATCTTGCCAAGGTATTCGTATCCGGCCATGATCATACGGGCAACCCAGAAGAAGATGATATCCGGGCCTGTCACCAGATCGCTTGTAGGATAATAGTACTGAATCTCCTTGTTGTCAGGGTTGTTGATACCGTCAAACACGCTGATCGGCCACAGCCATGAGGAGAACCAGGTGTCGAGGCAGTCGCTCTCCTGTTCCAGATCCTCAGCCTTGAGGTCGGCTTTTTTCTCACGGGCGAGTGCGAGTGCTTCTTCCTGTGTCTCTGCGACAACATATTCCTGCTTGCCGTCTACGTTGAAGTAGTAGGCCGGAATGCGGTGTCCCCACCAGAGCTGACGTGAGATGCACCAGTCCTTGATGTTCTCCAGCCAGTGGCGGTAGGTGTTCTTGTATTTCTTGGGATAGAATTCGATCTCGTCGTTCATTACTGGCGACAGGGCGATGTCGGCGAAGTGCTGCATCTTCAGGAACCACTGTGTAGAGAGCTTCGGCTCAATAGGCACATTGGTACGCTCGGAGAAGCCTACCTTGTTGTCGTAGTCCTCGACCTTCTCCATCAGTCCGGTGTTTTCCAGGTCAACGGCGATCTGCTTGCGCACGTCCATACGGTCCTGACCGACATACATGCCGGCAGCCTCCGAGATGGTTCCGTTGTCATTGAAGATGTCAATGGTCTTCAGACCATGCTTCAGTCCGAGAGCGTGGTCGTTCACATCGTGGGCAGGCGTCACTTTCAGACAGCCTGTACCGAATTCGATGTCGACATAGTCGTCCTCGATGACAGGAATCTCACGGCCAACAAGGGGGACGATGACATGCTTGCCTTTCAGCCATGTGTTTTTCTTGTCGTTGGGGTTGATGCACATTGCCGTATCGCCCATGATGGTCTCAGGACGTGTGGTAGCTACGACGGCGTAGTATCCTTTCTCGTCCTTGTGCATCACGTTGCCTTCTTCAACCTGCTTGCAGTCGGGTTCTACGACACGGTATTTCAGATAATAGAGTTTGCTGTGCTCGTCCTTGTAGATCACTTCCTCGTCGGAGAGAGCGGTCTGAGCCTTAGGATCCCAGTTGACCATCCGCACGCCACGGTAGATGAGTCCCTTGCGATAAAGGTCGACAAAGACGTGGATCACACCTTTTGAACGTGTCTCGTCCATAGTGAAGGCCGTGCGGTCCCAGTCGCAAGAAGCACCGAGCTTGCGCAGCTGCTTGAGGATGATGCCTCCGTGCTCACGCGTCCAGTCCCATGCATGCTCAAGGAACTGCTCGCGTGTAAGGTCGGTCTTCTTGATACCCTGTTCTGCCAGTTTGTTTACCACCTTTGCCTCCGTGGCGATGGAAGCATGGTCGGTACCCGGTACCCAGCAGGCATTCTTGCCCTCCATGCGTGCGCGACGGACAAGGATATCTTGAATAGTGTTGTTCAGCATGTGACCCATGTGGAGCACACCCGTGACATTGGGTGGCGGGATAACGACAGTGTACGGCTCGCGCCCGTCGGGTTTGCTACTGAAGAGTTTATTGTCGAGCCAGTATTGGTACCACTTCGACTCTACCTCTTTAGGATCATACTTACTTGCTAATTCCATGATTCTATATGATTTGTTGTTTATTCGATGAAAAGTCGTTGCAAAATTACTAAATTCCGACTAATTTGACTACTTTTGCATAGAGAAAATCAATAAACAAGGTAAGAAGCAACAATGACAAAGCATACAAGAGAGGAAAAACTTGCAGCCTTCGGCAGGTTGCTGGATGTACAGTATCGTTTGCGTAAGGACTGCCCCTGGGACCGCAAGCAGACTTTTGAGAGCCTGCGTCCCAATACCATCGAAGAGGTTTATGAACTGTGTGATGCCCTCGTAAAGGGTGATCTGCACGAGATCATGAAGGAATTGGGCGATGTGATGGAGCACGTCGTGTTCTATGCTATGCTGGGTGAGGAAGAAGAGAGCTTCGATATTGCCGATGTATGCAACCAGCAGAGCGACAAGCTCATGTTTCGTCACGATTTCATCAATTGGAATGAGGAGGGCCACTGGACAGTGACTAATCCCGATATGATGATCAATGGTCGGGGACAGGTGGTATATAAAGATGAGGCTGCGAAGGAACATCCGGTTCAAGCTGCAGGAGCACAGTCGACTACGCCTGCGACAGCCGATCAGGTGCTTTCCACATGGGAGCAGCGAAAGCAGCGTGAGCGTGACGGCAACAAATCGGTGCTCAGTGGCGTACCCTCGTCATTGCCCTCTGTGATCAAGGCTTACCGTATCCAGGAGAAGGCTCGCAATGTGGGATTTGACTGGAAGGAACGTGATGATGTGTGGGATAAGGTGCGTGAGGAGCTCGACGAGCTTGAGGCGGAACTGAAGACAGAGAATAAGGAGAACTCTACAAAGGAATTGGGCGACTTCCTCTTCAGCGTCATCAATGCAGCCCGCCTTTATCATCTCAATCCGGACAACGCTCTTGAGGAGACTAATCAGAAATTTATCCGTCGCTTCGGATATATTGAGCAGTGGGCTAAGGACCACGGACGTGACATCAAGTCGCTTACTCTTGAAGAGATGGATACATTGTGGAACGAAGCAAAAGAAAGGGAATGACTATGAAAAAAATGTCGGTATTCGTTATTCTCCTGTTGATGGCTTCCTTTGCCATGACAGGATGCAAGGACACTGCGAAGCAAAGCGCAACTCCAGCAGAGCAACAGGACAGTGTGGCAGACTCTACGCTCTATGGCGTCTGCGGCGAGGCGACAACGATGCATGAACTGGAACTCCTTACTGATGCCGGCGATACGCTTATGCTCGGCATTCAGGAAAATGATGAAGGTACACAGGATGTGAAAGGCGGCTTGCTGGCCGGTGACCGTCTAGCCGTGATCGCTTCGGATATTGACGGAGAGAAGGTGGCTTCCCGTGTGATCAATCTTACGACTTTGCAAGGTCACTGGACTTCTTTGGACAAAAATTTCGTGGTCATGGAGGACGGCACCGTTAAGTCGAATGTGCAGGCAGAGAAACATCCTTGGACTTCATGGAAAATTGTCAACGGATTGCTCCTGCTCAATACGGACACGTTCCAGATCGATGAATTGGGCAGCGACTCGCTCTATCTGGAGAACCGTGAAGGCATCTTCGTCTATAAACGGCAGAAATAATGGAACCTTTTAAAGTCCATATTCTGGGTTGCGGCAGTGCGTTGCCGACGTTGAAGCATTTTGCCTCTTCGCAGGTTGTTGAGATCCGCGGCAAATACTTCATGATTGATTGCGGGGAAGGGACACAGATACAGCTACGCCGTTCTCATGTCGCTTTTACGAAAATTTCGGCCGTGTTTATCTCTCATCTGCATGGCGACCATTGCTTTGGGCTTATCGGTCTGATCTCTACGTTCGGCATGCTGGGGCGCACGGCGACACTACATGTCTATGCTCCCGGCGGCCTCGGCCCGATGTTGGAGTCGCAGATGGAGATGTTCTGTAACGGGCTGGACTATAAAGTGGAGTTTCATGCTGTCGACACGACACGGCAGCAAGTGGTTTACGAAGACCGGTCACTCACGGTAGAGACTATCCCCCTGAGCCACCGTATTCCCTGTTGTGGCTATCTTTTTCGGGAGAAACCGTCGTTGCCCCATATCTGTCGCGATATGATCGACTATTACGGAATTCCCATTTCACAGATCAATAATATTAAGAATGGGGCAGACTGGACGACACCTGATGGCGATGTGATCCCTAACGCACGTCTTACCAAACCGGCTGACAGTCCACGCTCTTACGCTTATTGCAGCGATACGCGTTATCTGTCGGAGCTTTGTCATCGTGTGGAAGGTGTGACGCTTCTCTACCATGAAGCGACTTATGATGACAGTTGTGAAGACCGGGCACGTTTGTATTATCATTCTACGGCATCTCAGGCTGCATCGGTAGCCCGTGATGCTCATGCAGGACAGCTTCTGCTCGGTCATTTCTCTGCCCGATACGATAATGAGGAAGGCATATTGAAGGAAGCATGTTCAGTTTTCTCTAATACGCGTCTGGCCAATGAGGGTATGGTTATTGACGTGAAATAAAAAGGCAGGAATCTGCAAAATCGATTTTGCAGATTCCTGTTAAAGGAAGTGCTATAAAACTATTGTACCATTTGATATATGAAACAATTCTTAATCCTACTGTTCTCTTGGCTGACCTTACAGCTCTCTGCTCAGCCAGTGTTTAAAACTCCCGGTCGGGAAGGTCATCCTTATCGTATTCCGGCTATAGCAACGACGGGCAAATCGAGTTTGCTTGCCGTGAGCGATTTCCGTTGGTGCGGCTCTGATATAGGCTATGGCCATATTGATCTTGTCGGTCGTCTCTCGTCAGATGGTGGCCGGACATGGGGCACCGAATTTCCTATTGCGACAGGTAGTGGCGTGAAAGGTGCCGATGATTGCGGTTATGGTGACGCCGCCTTATGTGCTGACATGTCTTCAGACCGTGTCGTGATGCTTTGTGCAACTGGCAACGTCGTCTATTTTCAGTCTACACGCGAGCACCCCATTCGGGTGGCACGTCTGTATAGTGAGGATGGTGGAAAGACTTGGAGTCGTCCAGAGGACATCACCCAGATGATCTATGATCTTGTGCCAAAGGCTAAAGGATTGTTTGTCGGTTCGGGTAAGATCTGTCAATCACGTGTAGTGAAAGTGGGGCAATATGCGCGCCTTTATGCCGCTTTAGCCACGATGGCAGGTAACTATGTTATCTATAGTGATGATTTCGGACAGCATTGGGCTCTGTTAGGTGATGCCGTCTCGCCTGCTCCGGCAGGTGATGAGCCTAAATGTGAGGAACTTCCTGACGGCACAGTGATTCTGTCGTCACGCAAAGAAGGTGGCCGGTGGTTTAATCTGTTTCGTTTCACTGATGTCAGGAAGGCGGATGGACACTGGATGACAGCGGCTGCTTCCGATCGGGTGCCGGATGGACTGACGGTCGGCAATAATGCTTGCAATGGTGAGATACTGTTAGTTCCTGTTGTCCGTAAGAGTGATAATCAGTCATGTTGGCTGCTGCTGCAGAGCATTCCGCTCGGTCCCCTTTCTCAGGGTGATGAGAATCGTTCCAATGTGTCGATCTATTATAAAGAAGTGACGACCTCCACTGTAGATTCACCGGCTGCTCTTGCTGCAGGCTGGACTCTTGGTAGGATCTTCCGTTCGCCGCAGGGCGCTTATTCCACAATGAGTCTTCCCATGGCTGACGGTACTATTCCTTTCCTCTATGAGACGGCTCCAGGACAGTATTCAGTGGTCTATGAACGTGTCAGCATCGGTGAATTGACACATGGATCGTATGAGGCTGTGAAATGACGGAATGCGGTATGACTGTTCCGGCTGAATGAGCAGCCGATGCACTTGTCGTCTTGGTGGAAGGCAGGAACCATATAAGTCCTGCCTTCTTTAACCCCAATCGCATTAGATGGCAAACATTTGTTTTATGGACTTGTTAGATGTCATCCCTTCTTATTTTAATGGCAGCCCGTCCGCCACTTTGTGTTGATACAGTCCGTTACGCCTTCGATAAAGGTGACAGGCGGGTTGCCAGAATACGAAATTCTTCAGATCTTGAATGTGATAGGAGCTTAATCGGAAAGGTTTCTCAATTGTTTTATTGTTTTTTCGGGGAAAATGCTTACTTTTGCAGCAAGTAAGGTAGTGCCCCGGCTCTGCCGCTGGCATCCTTGGATAAGAGGGGTGCGAGAGGAAAGTCCGGGCAGCACAGGACGCTCCACTTCCGAAAATAGAAGCTATTGGTGACAGTAGGCGAGGGCAGAAGAGAATGACCGCCGTTATAGTTCTGATTATAACGGTAAGGGTGAGAAGGTGGTGTAAGAGACCACCAGTCTGCGGGTGATCGCAGGGCTGTGTCCGCTGGAGGCTGCAAGTTCATGTATACCATCGTCATGGGAGGGCTGTCCGCCCGATGCATGGTCTTTATGATAATGCTGCGATGGAGGGTAGAACGCTAGAGCGGCGGGGTGACTCGTCGAGTAGATAAATGACAGAGCACTTGGGACGGCTTGGCCGTTTCAGGTTACAGAACCCGGCTTATCAGGGCACTGCCTTACGTTTTTTATTTTTCTTAGTTGCGGAGAATGGGACCATCGCCGCAGAGTTAAGATACGGTATCTTTCAGATACGGTACCAATCAACTGAAAACACTATGAAATGGAGGAAAATAAAGGTAGGGATGAGACTATGGCTGCGGGCGCAATTGCGGGATGGCGGTCCGCTTTTGCGTTGGCTGATGAGTGCCGGCCGTAAGCTGGTGTTATCAGTGATGGCATTTTTCCGTAACCAGTTGTCCGACCAGGTCTATTCGCTTTCTTTTTCAACCATGTTTGCCATCGTGCCGATTATTGCCGTGTTGCTGGCTATTGCCCGTGGCTTTGGCTTTTCCGACTATATGGAACAGGAAGTGCGGGCATTTCTTGTCAGTCAGCCTCAAGTGGCCGATGTAATCATGCAGTTTGCTAATAATTATCTGGCACATAATCAGAGCTATGTCATTGTCGGCATAGGTTTCGTGTTTATGCTTTATACTGTAGTGAGTCTGTTTTATAATATAGAGCATGCCTTTAATTCTATATGGCAGGTGAAGCAAGGACGGAGCTTTTCACGGATGCTGATTGATTATACGGCTATGCTGCTTCTTTTGGCTGTGAGCGTGATCCTCACGGCGGGTCTCACAGTGATAGTCGGTGGCTATGCTGACAAGCTGATGGCCGATTGGATGCTTCTGCCTTTGACAAAGATGGTGGGTGTGCTTCTGCAGTTGGCCATGTTGTGGCTGTCGTTTCTTTTCCTCTACACCTTTATGCCTAATACGAAGGTACCCTTGAGTTGCGCTGCCGGCCCTGCACTCTTGGCAGCTGTATTGATGGAAGGGTTTCAGTATGGATATGTGTGGCTACAGGTCGCTTTGTCGAGTTATAATGCTATTTATGGTTCGGTAGCCATTTTGCCATTGTTTATGATTTGGTTGATGGTGGTATGGTATATCTGCCTTTATGGTGCCCAGCTCTCGTTTGTGAATGAATATGGCTCAACACTTCGCTCATTTCGCATGCGTGTAAGTGATCTCAGTCTTCGACAACAACGAATGGCGCAACTTTTGTTATTGCAGACAGTGATGCGGGAAGGCAATGCCGGGCGCCGGCCCACCCTTTCGTCATTGGCCGAAGGTACAGGCATTCCTTTGCGTCTGGTGCATGAGTTCATGGACCGGCTTATGGAGGCAGGTCTGCTCTACCAGACGATAGAGGATAACGGTCAGCACGGTTTTGCCGTAGGGCTTAATGTGGCGAAGATGAGCGAGAAGGAAATGAGCGACAGGATTGAAGCCTGGAGCGTGGACGGTGAGGCGCTCAATCTATGAAAAAGATAAAGTTATATATAATAAAGGTATAAATCATTTAGAAGAGAATTATGAAAGAATTGCAACCCAACATACTCGATGATTTCGAGCACAGGATCGGTCAGCTGATCGATCATCACGGCGATGAGGCAGACTTCCCGAAGATGGAAGGAACGGGCTTGACACGTCAGGATGTCGACGATTTTCTCTTCGACTATCAGGCAATCCTCGATATGCATGGAACACAGAAGACACAGCTGACAGTGTATGGTATAATAGCTTTACTGCCAGTGTTGGCCGTGAGTGCATTCCCCGATAGTATGTTGCCTTATCCGAAATGGGCGCTGTTTTGGTCGTTGGCATTAGGTATAGTCATAGCTTTACTTATCCGGACTGCAGTAGAGATGGTGCGTCAGTATCGTCTGCGTAGGATGCGTGTAGAGTATCCGGACGTTTGGGCGTATGTAGACAGAGTGAGAGAATATGGTGATCAACATTAAAGCGAAAATAGATATGGAACTACCCGATTTTATGCAGTACAAAGACAAGTTCACGCAGAGTGGATTTGTCGAGAAGATTTCAAAGATTGCGCGCCGTGCCGGAGCTAAGCTGGTGTATGCTGCGCTGATTTTGTATTACACCTTACAGAGCCCGAATGTGCCGTTGAAGGATAAGGCACTTATCATTGGTGCCTTGGGTTATCTTATCAGTCCCATTGACCTGATAGCTGATGCTATTCCCATAGCAGGCTTGAGTGACGATCTTGCCGTTTTGCTCTATGTGCTGAAAAAGGTGTGGGGCAATGTGGGAGAAGATGTGAAAGAGCGTGCTCATGCCAAGCTTGCGACTTGGTTTGACGAGGAGGAAGCAAAGGCTGCCGATGATCTTTTTGGAAATAGCGATGGTGTGGACGCCTGAACATCTGTCAGATGTGACTCTGCCATGTATGACAATCATGACAGCTGTGTCGTATGACAAATGTGACAGATTTATATATGCGAACCGTGTCAACAGCAAGTTGGCACGGTTTTCGCTATTTATGGGGCAGATAAATAAAAAATTTAAATACAGTATATCATGAAGATTAAACCATTAGCAGACAGAGTGCTGGTGCTTCCTGCACCTGCAGAGGAAAAAGTAGGTGGAATCATTATTCCTGACACGGCAAAAGAGAAGCCGCAGCGGGGTAAGGTCATTGCTGTAGGCAATGGTACGAAAGATGATCCCATGACCCTTAAGGAAGGCGATGAGGTGCTTTATGGCAAGTATGCCGGCACGGAAATCGAGAATGAGGGAGAAAAATATCTGATGATGCGCCAGAGCGATGTTCTGGCTGTAATTGAAGGTTAAAGGTTTAAAAATTACAAGACACAACTATGGCTAAGATTATTAAATTTGATACAGAAGCACGTGAGAATTTAAAGAACGGTGTTGACCAGCTCGCCAACGCTGTAAAGGTGACGCTCGGTCCTAAGGGACGTAATGTTGTAATTGAGAAGAAGTTTGGTGCTCCTCAGATTACAAAGGATGGTGTAACTGTTGCCAAAGAGGTTGAGCTTGAGGATAAGTTCGAAAATACCGGTGCCCAGCTGGTGAAGAGCGTTGCTTCTAAGACGGGTGATGATGCCGGTGACGGTACGACTACTGCAACCATCCTGACGCAGGCAATGGTAAATGAGGGCTTGAAGAACGTTACCGCAGGTGCCAATCCTATGGATCTGAAGCGCGGTATGGATAAGGCCGTGGCCAAGGTTGTTGAATATATCAAGGAGCATGCAGAGCAGGTTGGTGACAACTACGACAAGATCGAGCAGGTAGCCACAGTAAGTGCTAACAACGATCCTGAGATCGGTAAGTTGCTGGCTGATGCTATGCGTAAGGTCTCTAAGGATGGTGTGATCACCATTGAGGAGAGCAAGAGTCGTGATACTTCCATCGCTCTGGAGGAGGGTATGCAGTTTGATCGTGGCTATCTCTCTGGCTATTTTGTAACTGACACAGACAAGATGGAGTGCGTGATGGAGAATCCGTACATCCTGATCTATGATAAGAAGATTTCTAACTTGAAGGAGTTCTTACCTATCCTGCAGCCTGCTGCAGAGAGTGGTCGTCCACTGCTCGTTATCGCTGAGGATGTTGACTCTGAGGCTCTGACGACACTGGTTGTAAACCGTCTGCGTGGTGGTCTGAAGATCTGCGCCGTGAAGGCTCCTGGCTTTGGAGACCGTCGTAAGGCTATGCTTGACGATATCGCTGTGCTGACCGGAGGTGTCGTGATCAGCGAGGACAAGGGCCTGAAGCTGGAGCAAGCTACGCTGGAGATGCTCGGCTCTGCTGAGAAGGTGACGATCACGAAGGACAACACCACCATCGTGAAAGGTGCCGGCAGCAAAGAGAACATTCAGGATCGTATGGCTCAGATCAAGAATGAGATTGCCAACACAAAGAGCTCGTACGACAAGGAGAAGCTGCAGGAGCGCCTGGCCAAGCTGGCTGGCGGTGTAGCAGTGCTCTATGTCGGTGCTAACTCTGAGGTAGAGATGAAAGAGAAGAAGGATCGTGTGGACGATGCGCTCTGCGCTACGCGTGCAGCTATCGAGGAAGGTGTCGTAGTAGGTGGCGGTACCACTTACATCCGTGCTCAGGAGGCTCTGAAGGATCTCAAGGGTGATAATGCTGACGAGCAGACTGGTATCAATATCGTTTGCCGCGCTATTGAGGAGCCCTTGCGTCAGATCGTTACCAATGCCGGTGGCGAAGGTGCCGTTGTTGTGAACAACGTACGTCAGGGTGATGGTGACTACGGTTACAATGCACGCCTTGACAAATATGAGGATCTGCGTGCAGCCGGTGTTATCGATCCTGCCAAGGTTGCCCGTGTAGCTTTGGAGAATGCAGCTTCTATTGCCGGCATGTTCCTGACTACAGAGTGCATGATTTGCGACAAGCCTGAGGAGAAAGCTCCCGCTATGCCTGCTCAGCCTGGCATGATGTAATATGGAGAGAGTTTAATACGAACTCAATATATAAGTAAGATAGATGCCTGTCATTCAAAAGGATGGCAGGCATCTCTCGTTATATAAATATTATTAAATAAGAATATCTTTTCTTCGAAAATTTGCATGGATAATAAAGAAAATGTATCTTTGCGAAGAAAGATGAGGTGCTCCTATAATGACTAGTAATGAAGGGAGTATCCTTACAAATAGATCGAATCATTATCTCCCTGAAAAGGGTTTAAAAGATATTTTTTTGATTTGTTTTAGTAGATTTGTTTTAAGTAGTTTGTTTTTTGGAAATCGGACGTCGTGACGACATCCGATTTTTTTTTGTGCCTTTTATAAAGATTTATGTATGGACTGATTAAAAATCCGTATCTTTGCACTTATGAAAGTGAAGTTACACCTTGATTGGAAAAAGGCAGTGGTCTTTCTGATCGTTTCTGCCGGCCTTATCTATCTGACGCGTTCGGTATGGTTATCGATCGCCATTCTTCTTGTACTCTTTATTATTGATGGTCTGCTCTCTGATTGGGATAGTTCCAGGAAGCTGAAGAAGCAGATCAAGAAGTGGAAAGAAGAAGCGGAAAAGAAAGAAGGAAAAGAGAAATGAAACAACTGATTGATTTATACAAGACATGGGCAGGTCATGAGCCGGGCCACGTGGAAAAGTTGCCGGGAGCTGGCAGCAACCGTGCTTATTATCGTCTGACCGATAGTGAGGGAAATACGGTGATAGGAGTGGTGGGAACGAGTAGGGAGGAGAACCATGCCTTCATTTATCTCTGTCGTCATTTTCAGGAATGCCATTTACCTGTACCGCGGTTGCTTGCCGTGAGCGATGATGAGATGCGTTATCTGCAAAGTGACCTTGGTGACCGTTCCTTGTTCGGAGCGATCAAAGGCGGTCGGGATGCCGGTGGACGATATAACCTTGCCGAAAAGGCTCTTCTAGTGCGAACAATCCGTGAACTGCCCCGTTTTCAGATCGTTGGAGCTGCAAATCTGCAATGGGAGAATTGTTATCCGCAGCCTGCTTTCGATCAGGACAGTGTGCTTTTCGACTTGAACTATTTCAAGTATTGTTTTCTTAAAGCTACGCAGTTAGACTTCCATGAGCTAAAGCTGGAGGCTTCGTTTCGTCAACTAGCCAAGGATCTGACGGCAGAGGATGGCAACTGCTTCCTTTATCGGGATTTCCAGGCACGCAATGTGATGCTTGATAAGGAGGGTAATCCATACTTCATAGATTTTCAAGGAGGACGTCGAGGACCGTTTTATTACGATGTGGCTTCCTTTCTTTGGCAGGCTTCCGCAAAATACTCTTTCAAGTTACGACGTGAGCTAGTCGCAGAATACTATGACTCGTTGAGGCATTATGTGGAGGTGCCGTCAATACGTCATTTTGCTCAACGTCTTTCTATCTTTGTGCTTTTCCGTCAGTTACAGGTGCTGGGCGCTTATGGCTTCCGTGGTTATTTTGAGCACAAACAGCATTTTATTGACAGCATTCCGCCTGCCATTCAGAATATCCGCGATCTGCTGGCTCTGCGTGAGGACGTGCTGCCTTATCCTTATCTGCGTGACGTGTTGTACAGATTGACGCAGTTTCCACAGTTTGCCCCTAAGCAAGAAACGGTGTCCAAACGGGCTGACGGTTATCGGACTACGGATCGGAATATCTATGTTTCACATCCACAGGATGGACCTGCCACCTATTCTAAATATGACGGCAAGGGTCCGTTGGTGGTGCGTGTGTATAGTTTTTCTTACCGTAAGGGAATTCCAGCAGATCCTTCCGGTAATGGTGGAGGATATGTGTTTGACTGCCGGTCGACACACAATCCCGGTCGTTACGAACCATATAAACAGCTTACGGGACTGGATGAGCCCGTAATACGGTTTTTGGAAGATGACGGTGAAATACTCGAATTTCTGGATGATGTGTATCGACTTGCCGATCGTCATGTAAGCCGCTATATCCAACGCGGGTTTACATCTTTGATGTTCTGCTTTGGTTGTACGGGTGGCCAACATCGTTCGGTATATTCGGCTCAGCATCTGGCAGAACATATTCATAAAAAGTTTGGTGTAGAGGTAAGACTAGAGCATCGTGAACAAGGAATACGTCAGGTGTTTAAGGCTGTGGGACAATAATATATAAAGAAGTATAAATCGTTATAAATCAGGGCGTGACATCATGTCACGCCCTTTTTCGGCATACCGTTTGTAAGATCTTCTACAGGTAGAGATTCTCATATAAGAGGTGACATACAGCGCTTTATGAGTAATCTTGATAATTGATAATTAAAAACCAGCAACTATGAAGATCGAAAACATTCATGCAAGAGAAATTCTGGATTCGCGTGGCAATCCGACTGTAGAGGTAGAGGTTACGTTGGATAATGGAGTGACAGGTCGCGCTAGTGTTCCTTCCGGTGCATCGACAGGAGAGAATGAAGCGCTTGAGCTTCGCGATGGGGATAAGAGCCGTTTTGGAGGCAAAGGCGTACTAAAGGCAGTCGATAATGTGAATAAGATTATAGCTTCTGCTTTGAAAGGTGACGATGTTACTAATCAGCGTGCCATTGACTATAAAATGCTGGCCCTTGACGGTACTCCTACAAAGAGCAAACTTGGTGCAAATGCCATATTAGGAGTGTCACTCGCTGTGGCTCATACAGCAGCTAAGGCCTTGGGGTTGCCTCTTTACCGGTATATTGGTGGAGCCAATACCTACGTGTTGCCCGTTCCGATGATGAATATTATCAATGGAGGAGCACATTCTGACGCGCCTATAGCTTTTCAGGAGTTTATGATTCGTCCTGTCGGCGCAGAATCGGAGCGTGAGGCCATTCGCATGGGAGCAGAGGTGTTCCATCAGTTACAGAAAAATCTGAAAAAACGGGGGCTGTCAACAGCTGTGGGCGATGAAGGAGGCTTTGCTCCCCAACTCAATGGTATAGAGGATGCGTTGCAGAGTATTGTCGATGCCATCGGAGATGCCGGTTATGAGCCGGGTAAAGACGTAACGATAGCTATGGACTGCGCAGCGTCGGAGTTCTCTACGGTCAAAGATGGAAAGTACTATTACAATTATAAACGGCTATCCAACGGCATGCCGAAGGATCCCAATGGTAAGGAACTTAACGACGATGAGCAGATTGCATTCTTGGAACAGCTCATCGACAAATATCCGATCGATTCCATTGAGGACGGTTTGGATGAGAATGATTGGGATGGCTGGGTAAAGATGACAAAAGCTATCGGTGACAGATGTCAGCTTGTGGGCGATGATCTCTTTGTGACAAACACGAAATTCTTGCAGAAGGGTATCGTAAAGGGAGCCGGTAATGCCATCTTGATTAAGGTGAATCAGATAGGCTCACTTACGGAGACCCTTGAGGCCATAGAGATGGCTCATCGTCATGGTTATAATACCGTCACTTCTCACCGCTCGGGAGAGACGGAAGACACGACTATTGCCGACATTGCTGTGGCTACCAATTCCGGTCAGATCAAAACAGGGTCAATGTCACGTACCGATCGCCTAGCTAAGTACAACCAACTTATCCGTATTGAAGAGCAGCTTGGTAGCGCTGCGCAGTATGGTTACAAAAAGCTAAAGTGAGAGTAGGACGATATGCAAAAGGCCGTAATCCAATGATGGATCACGGCCTTTTTCTGCATATAATCTAGAAATTAATAGGCATTCTGGAACTCTTCGAGGAAACGGGTGTCGTTCTCTGAGAACAGACGAAGATCGTTGACGCGATACTTCAAATTGGCAATACGCTCTACTCCCATACCAAAGGCGTAGCCCGTGTAGACTTCAGGATCGATACCGCCGGCACGCAGCACATTGGGATCGACCATTCCACAACCGAGAATCTCTACCCAGCCTGTACCCTTACAGAAAGCACAGCCTTTACCGCCACAGATGTTGCACGAGATATCCATCTCTGCAGAAGGCTCTGTGAAGGGAAAGTATGACGGGCGCAAGCGAATCTTTGTATCGGCTCCGAACATCTCTCGGGCAAAAGTGAGTAGAACCTGCTTCAGATCGGTGAAGCTTACACCTTTGTCGATGTACAACCCTTCTACTTGGTGGAAGAAGCAGTGGGCACGTGCAGAGATAGCTTCATTGCGATAGACGCGACCCGGGCAGATGACACGGATAGGCGGCTCGTGAGTCTCCATATAGTGAGCCTGGTCACCAGAGGTGTGTGAGCGGAGCAGCACATTCTTAGTCACATCATTTTCACTTTTTGAGATGAAGAATGTATCCTGCATGTCACGGGCAGGATGGTCAGCGGCGAAATTCAGCATAGTGAAGATGTGCTGGTCATCATCGATCTCTGTACCATGATACATAGTGAAGCCCATGCGCTGGAAGATGCTTTCAATCTCATTGCGTACGATACTCAGTGGGTGACGTGTGCCAAGACCGATGGGATAGGAGGTGCGTGTCAAGTCAAGGCTTTCTGCACTTGTCTCCTGTGTGGCTACCTCTTCTCGCAGTTGGTTGATGCGGTCCATGGCAGCTTTCTTCAGTTCGTTGATTTTGATGCCAACTTCACGCTTCTGGTCTGGTGCCACGTTACGGAAGTCAGCCATCACGGCATTAATTTCACCTTTCTTGCTCAGATATTTTAATCTGAGCTGTTCCACCTCCTCTGCGTTCTTGGCAGAGAGGTTGGACACTTCTTCGAGAAGTTTGCTTATCTTGTCTAAAATCATATTCCTCTTTTAATTGTCTATTTCATGTGCAAAGGTAGTAATTTTTGTGGTAAAAAGGAGTGGCATATCAGAAATAATGTGTACTTTTGTCGCTGTTTTACTATGTATTAGAAGGATTTTATGAGAAAAGCTTTACTGTCAGTCGTTTTGCTGTTCATGCTGGGCTTTCTGACCGTTCCTTATGCTTGTACGGACAAGAAAGCGGTTCCCACGGACAGCGTCACGACCGATTCAAGTATTGTCGACACGTCTGCTACGGACTCTACACAGAGCCTGATTGCAGCAACGCCTATGCCAAAGGCGGCTGATGAACTCTTTGACGACTTCATCTTCAATTTTGCCGCCAACAAAAAATTACAACTTAAACGTATCAACTTCCCGTTGCCTGTATATCGTAACGGTAAGTTGGAGAAGACTATCGAGAAACATCGTTGGAGAATGGAGCATTTCTTCATGCACCAGGAGTACTACACGATCATTTTCGATAACAACAAGCAGAAAGCCTTACTGAAGGACACAACGATCGATCATGTCGTTGTCGAAAAGATCTTCTTTAAGAAAGGGCTCGTACAGCAGTTCCTTTTCAATCGTATAAATGGTCAGTGGATGATGACGTCGATCGGCTATGAGCCTATCAGTAATAGCAAGAATGCTAGTTTCCTTCATTTCTATCATCGTTTTGCTACCGATTCGGCTTATCAGGCACGTTCGTTGGTTGATGAAGTAGAGTTTACAGCTCCCGATCCTAATAATGATTTCGGACTCATTTCCGGTGTCATCGTACCTGAGCAATGGCAGGATTTCAAACCGAGTCTGATACCGCAAGGGGTAATTTACAATATCCTTTATGGACAGAAATACAAGGAAAGTAATCGTAAGATATTCCTAATCCGTGGCATTTCTAACAGCTTGGAAATGGAACTTGTATTCAAGAAGATCGGTGGCCGATGGAAACTCACTATGTTCAACAGCTAAATTTTCTGATATGAAAATATATGATAACTTATCCCTTCTCGGACGCAACACGTTTGGCATTGACCAGAGTTGTGACCGGCTGATGGAGTATGAGAATGAAAACGATGCAGCTGATGCGGCTTCTGAATGTCGTAGTACTGGGCATTTCCTTCTTCTTGGAGGGGGAAGCAATCTGCTGTTGACTCAGGATTTTCACGGATTGATAGTGACTCCGGCACGTCGCTTTGAGGTGTGTGCCCTGCCCGATGCCGGTGATTCAGATAGTGTGCTGGTGCGTTGCTGGGCGGGAACTACCTTTGATGACGTTGTGGCCTATGCCGTGGATAATGGGTATTATGGCTTAGAAAATCTGAGTCTTATTCCCGGCGAGTGTGGAGCGTCGGCTGTACAGAACATCGGAGCTTACGGAGCTGAAATCAAGGATTCTCTTTATCGGATTGAGGCGGTGGAGATTGCTACAGGGCAGCCTGTGTCGATCTTTAATGGAGAATGTCAGTATAGCTATCGCCAGAGTCGCTTCAAAGGTGAATGGAAAGATAAGTTTATCATTACTTATGTCACCTATCGTCTATCCAAGACATTTCGTCCCAATCTTGACTATGGAAATATCCGTCGCGTACTTGATGAGCGGCATATTTCTATCGATACGCTGACAGCTTGCCAGCTTCGTGATGCAGTCATTGACATTCGTCGTCAGAAACTGCCGGATCCTGCGGTAACAGGCAATGCCGGCTCATTCTTCATGAACCCGATAGTGGATGAGGCCACCTTTAAGAAATTGCAGGCCCTGCATCCCGATCTTCGTTATTTTGAGGTGGAGTGTCCCGACGGATCAACACGATATAAGATACCAGCAGGATGGATGATTGATCAGTGTGGCTGGAAGGGTCGGTCGCTGGGTCCTGCCGGTGTGCATGACAAACAGGCTCTCGTGCTTGTCAACAGGGGAGGAGCCAAGGGCAGCGACATTGTCGCTCTGATGCATGCCATCCAAAAAGATGTGCACGATAAGTTTGGCATCGATATCAAACCGGAGGTCAATGTTATCTGACACGATAATATTATAAATGATCAGTTGGATATAAATATTTAAGGTAAACCATTGAGATTAACATTTTTAGGTACAGGGACCTCTCATGGCGTGCCGGTGATTGGTTGCGATTGTGAGGTATGTCGCAGCTCAGATCCCCGTGACCACCGCTTACGGTCGTCTGCTTTGGTGGAGACTTCGTCAACGCGTCTGCTGATCGACTGCGGACCAGATGCCCGTCAACAATTGTTGGGAATTCCATTCCGTAAGATCGATGGTGTGTTGCTTACCCATGCCCATTATGATCATGTGGGAGGACTTGACGATCTTCGAGCTTTCTGTCAGTTTGGAGATATAGACCTTTATGCCAATGATGTGGCAGCTAAGAACATCCGGCATAATTTCCCGTATTATTTTGAAGAGAAACTCTATCCTGGTGTGCCGCGGTTTCATTTGCATGAGATCCCAGCCCATGTGCCTTTTCTGATAGGCGATCAAAAGATCATTCCTGTGAGTGTCATGCATGATAAACTGCCTATCTTAGGCTATCGGATCGGCCGGCTGGCTTATCTCACGGATGTAAAGACGATTCCCCCTGCAGAGTATGATTATCTGAAAGGTATTGATACGCTTGTCATCAGTAGTTTGCGGTGGGAAGTACCCCATCATAGTCATCTGCTCGTTGCCGATGCGATCGCCATAGCCCGTCATATAGGTGCCCGCCGTACGTATCTGATGCATCTCACGCATAAGATCGGCCTTTATGAGGAAGCCAGTGACCGTCTACCCAAGGATGTGCGTCTGGCTTACGATGGTCTTACGATTGAAATATAATTTATATTTCTTTTTCTTCCCTGTCTGCAAAAAAACTAATAACTTTGCAGCAGTTTATGAGCGAACCATTAGCCGAAAGAATGCGTCCGAAGACGCTGGATGAATATGTAGGACAGCAACACCTTGTTGGTCAGGGCGCTGTCTTACGCCGGATGATAGAGAGCGGGCATATTTCCAGCTTTATCCTCTGGGGACCTCCCGGTGTAGGCAAGACGACGCTGGCACATATCATAGCTAACATGCTCAAGGTACCATTCTATACGCTGAGTGCTGTAACAAGCGGCGTGAAGGATGTCCGTGAGGTTATTGATCGTGCTCAGAAGTCGCGTATGTTCTCGCAGGAGTCACCCATCCTCTTTATTGATGAAATTCATCGTTTTTCCAAGTCACAGCAAGATTCGCTGTTGGGAGCTGTGGAACGTGGTACGGTGACGTTGATAGGTGCCACGACGGAGAATCCTTCTTTTGAGGTGATCCGACCTTTGCTTTCCCGTTGTCAGCTGTATGTCCTCCAACCGTTGGAAAAAAATGATTTGTTGGCATTACTTGACCGTGCTCTTCACGAAGATGTGGAACTTAAGAAGAAATCAATCACTTTGGAAGAGACAGGTGCTCTGCTTCGTTATAGCGGGGGCGATGCGCGTAAGTTACTGAATATTCTGGAACTGGTGGTTGACGCTGCCTCTACGGAAGAAATTGTGATAACCGACCGTTTGGTTGAGGAACGGCTGCAGCAGAATCCGTTGGCTTATGACAAGCAGGGAGAAATGCACTACGATATTATCTCTGCTTACATAAAGAGTATCCGTGGAAGTGACCCCGATGCAGCCTTGTATTGGATGGCACGTATGATAGAAGGCGGTGAAGATCCGCAGTTTATAGCCCGTCGTCTGGTCATTTCAGCTGCGGAGGATATCGGCTTGGCTAATCCCAATGCGTTATTGCTGGCCAATGCGGCTTTTGATGCAGTGATGAAAGTGGGCTGGCCTGAGGGACGAATACCATTGGCCGAAGCGACGGTCTATCTGGCCACTTCGCCTAAGAGCAATTCTGCATATCGTGGCATAGATGCGGCATTGGCAGAGGTGCGTAAGACCGGCAATGCACCTGTGCCTCTTCATTTGCGCAATGCACCGACGAAGCTGATGGCGCAGCTCGGCTACCATGACGGCTATAAATATCCTCATGACTATCCCGGTAACTTTACCCAGCAGCAATATCTACCGGACGAATTGCAGAATGCACGTTTCTGGTATGCTCAGCACTCGCGGTCTGAGGAACCTCTTTATCAGAGAATGATTCAATGCTGGGGTGACAGATATAAAGAATAACAGGCACAGAGCAGAATGCTGGTATCTTATGGTGTAGCCTTCGACAGATTGTCGGAAGAATAGTATGTATCGATGGAAAACTACACGCATAGTATTGGAATCCTGTTTTCTTGTGCGTTTTAGAAATTAAAATAAACTATGAAAATTGTAGAACTTGACGGCTATGCCGCCAATCCCGGTGATCTTTCCTGGGATGCCTTGAAAGAATTTGGCGATCTGACGGTCTATCCACGCACAGCTCCTAAAGATGTGGTAAAACGTGCAAAGGACGCCGATGCGATACTTATTAATAAGGTGAATATCACAGACGAGGTGCTTGCCCAGCTCCCGAAGTTGAAATATATCGGTGTACTGGCTACGGGCTATAATGTGGTCGATGTTGAAGCGGCTCATCGTCTAGGAGTGACGGTAACGAATATCCCCTCCTATAGCACGGATAGTGTAGCCCAGCATACGTGGGCGCTGATTCTTAACGTTACCAATCAGGTGGAATATTATGCGCAGAAGAACCGGCGTGGAGGATGGAGCAGTTGCCCTGATTTCTGCTATTGGGATCAGCCGTTACACGAGTTGGCCGGCAAGACTCTGGGTATTGTCGGTTTAGGACATATTGGTATGCGCGTAGCAAAGATCGCGCACGACTTCGGTATGGACGTTTTTGCCGTGACCAGTAAGAACCGTGACGACCTGCCTGCCGGCATCCAGAAGACAACCCTTCAGGGATTGTTGGGTGTGTCAGATATCCTCACGCTCCATTGTCCTCTTACGGCAGACACCCGTCATCTCATCAATGAGGAGACACTGCAGGCTATGCGCCCTGGGGCTATACTCGTGAATACCGGACGTGGTCCGCTGGTAGATGAGGATGCTGTGGCTCGTGCTCTGCACGAAGGGACACTTGGTGCCTATTGTGCCGACGTGATGGCTACAGAACCTCCTGCAGCTGATAATCCCTTGTTGAAGGAGCCTCATGCTTATCTTACACCTCACATCGCCTGGGCGACGGTAGAGGCACGTCAGCGCCTGATGAGTATCTGTGTTGACAATCTGAGGGCTTTTATTAACGGGAAGCCAATCAACAGAGTGTGATTCTTTGCGGTCGATGAGATCAGAGAATATATATTCCTGTTTCTGTCCATTGCCCGAGGGAGATATTGAGTAAAAGTATTATAATACAGTGGTTACCGATCCTTCGTTGTCCCATACTATCCAACAGATTCTTGAAATACTGGGAACACTGGCATTTGCCATTTCCGGAATCCGGCATGCCGCCGCCAAGCATTATGATTGGTTCGGCGGTTTTGTCTGTGGTATTGCCGTTGCCATCGGAGGTGGAACAATCCGTGATGTGATGCTTGGCGTGACACCTTTCTGGATGCTTTCCCCGCTTTACATCATCTGTACGGTAGTGGCACAGATCATTGTCATTGTGTTTGCCCGATCCATGAAGCGTCTCGATAACGCATGGTTCGTCTTTGACACCCTCGGTCTGGCTCTGTTTACCATAGCCGGCATCCAGAAGACGCTAGCTTGCGGTCATCCGTTCTGGGTGGCGATTATCATGGGATGTATTACGGGAGCTGCCGGTGGCGTGATACGTGATGTGCTGCTTAATAAAGTACCTGTTATCTTCCGTAAGGAGATCTACGCTATGGCCAGTGTGGCTGGAGGTTTGCTTTATTGGTTTATGACGGCTTTGAATATTAACGTTGCTATTACAGCCGCTTCCACTTTCCTGTTGGTTATAGTCATCCGCTTTTTGGCAGTGCGTTTTCATATATCTCTCCCGGTTCTTCGCAGTGAAGAAGATCCTCCGGTCAAGGAGGACCGGTGATCGATGATAACAGTTGCATGTGACTGGCATCGGAGTCCTTGTTTTAAGCTTATTTATTTAAGGGCTCCTTTTAAAATATTTTATATTTAATCAACAATGCACAATCATACAGATAACTATACATTCCTTACATCAGGGCCGATTCCCCGTGTGATTCTTACGATGGCAGTGCCGACAATTATTTCGATGCTTGTAACAAGCCTGTATAATATTGCCGATACGTTTTTCGTTGGTCATCTTGACACACAGGCTACAGCTGCTGTGGGAGTGGTCTTCTCACTGATGTTTATGACGCAGGCTTTTGGATTCTTCTTTGGCCACGGTTCGGGAAATTATATTTCCCGGGAGTTGGGAGCTAAGCGTCATGGCAATACCGAACGTATGGCTGTTACTGGGTTCGTCTATTCGTTCCTCTTCGGTTGTATTATAGCTATCGGGGGACATTGCCTGCTTACCCCGTTAAGCTATTGGTTGGGATCCACACCTACCATTCTGCCTTATACTGAGCAATATCTGGGCATTATTCTCATTGGTGCCCCTTTTCTCACTTCGTCTCTGACGCTTAACAATCAGATGCGTCTACAAGGTAACGCCTCACTTGCAATGTATGGAATCGTTACAGGAGCGATCGTGAATGTAGTCCTTGATCCTGTGTTCATCTTCGGTTTTAATATGGGTGTGAAAGGTGCGGCACTATCTACCGTCATTGGTCAGATCCTTAGTTTTTCTATTCTTCTGTGTATGACCTATCGGGGAGAAAATATACCAATTCGTCTAAAGAACTTCTGGCCGGGATGGCAACCACTACGTGAGATTTTCTATGGCGGTTCACCGTCATTATCCCGTCAGGGACTGACGGCGATCTCTACGTTGCTGCTCAATCAGGCAGCGGGTAACTATGGTGATGCGGCCATTGCTGCTATGAGTATAGTCGGACGTATCTCCACGTTCATTATTTCTGTTGTGATCGGAACAGGACAGGGCTTCCAGCCTTTCTGTGGTTTTTGCTATGGAGCGCGGTTATATACTCGCCTGCGCAAGGGATATTGGTTCACGGTAAAGGTCGGGACGGTGTTCCTCATTTTTTGTTCCTTGCTTACAGTTTGTTTCTCATCGACGGCTATTAGCATTTTCCGTAATGATGTTGATGTGATCAATATAGGCGGTCATGCATTGATATTACAACTGTGCACATGGTGTGTGACACCTGTCATCATGGTGAGCAATATGTTGCTGCAAACATGCCGTAAGCCTTTTCGTGCTAATGTGCTGGCATCGGCACGTAGTGGACTGTTTTTCATACCAGCTATCCTCATTTTTCCTCATTGGCTGGGATTGCTTGGAATCGAAATTGCCCAACCGGTTAGCGATATTCTTTCTTTTTTCATTACAATACCTATAGTCCTTGGCTTTTTCAGAGAATTGAAGAAGCTGGAAGCTCATTCGTGATTTTCAATTAGGAGGATTTATAGAAATTACTGGTTTTAAAGGACAAGTAGCATATATTGTGTCCAGTAATGCCGATGTACAGAAGAAGGGGAATCTTTGCAGTTGGTGAAAACGGTTCCTGATATAAGTCAGAGACAGCTGAACGTTAAAAATCAGTATATAAATTGGGGGAAATAGTAGTATTAATTTCCTGCATATTTGTATGACTTATGTTATTGTTGCCGCACAAAAAAATGGAAGACGAGATGGCGAAAAGACACAATAAGGAAGGAAGCTACCCGAAAATATTTGTATTTTTCAATCGAAATCTGGCCTGTTTCCTGTATTTCCTGCATTACCTTTGTGATATCCGTGAAAAATACACAAAAAGGGAGAGGATATTTGGAGAAAAGAAAAATTTATCCTAATTTCGCTTCAAATGAAGAAATTATTCTATACTTTACTATTTCTTTTTGCCGCCGTTTTCCTTCCAATAGGATGGGCGGGGACAAAAGTCTCTTCACTTACTTTTACAGATGATGCATCGGCTGCATCGGGGCATGGAAAGGAAGTGAAGAAGGCTATTTTGGCTGCGCGTGACCAGATCAAATCGGGGAAAAATCTTGATAAGGCGGAGCAAAGTATGATGACGTTGCTTCAAGACTCAGACAATCTTGACAACGATAAGATTTGGTCGACGCTCTTTGATGCTCTTCCGGGGGCGGGGTTTGGTCGCTCTTCGATGCTCTTCAGGGGCAGTATAAGGCAGGTAACGAAGCGCTTTATTTGAAACAAAAATATGATACAGCGGCACTTTTTCAAATCACCTCCCGCCTTTTCACCCAAATGGAGCGCTATGACTCTATAGATGCCCGACCAGACAAGAAGGGACGAGTGGAGCTTAAAATGCGCAAGGACAATGCGGAATTGCTTCATCGGATACGTCCTAATCTCTATAATGGAGGACTCTATTATCTCTCCCGTCAGAAATACGCGGAGGGCTATACGCTTTTGCAACAGTATATCGACGCAGCACGGCAGCCTCTTTTTGAGGCCTATCAGTATGAGGAGAAAGATCAGCGCATGCCAATGGCTGCTTATTGGTCGGTCTATGCGGCATATAAACAGAAAAATGTGAAAAATGTACTTCACAATACCTATCTCGCCCTAAAAGATACGACCCATACGGAGATGATGTTGCAATATCTGTCAGATACGTATCGGATTGACGGTGATACGACACGTTATGTGCAGACTTTACAGGACGGTTTTGCTCACTATCCGCTCTCACCGTTCTTCTTTTCACATCTCGTAGAATATTATTCTTCACAGCAGGAATGGACGAAGGCACTGGAGCTGACTGACGGGGCATTGAAGGCGGATAGTACGAACACGCTTTTCAAACTGACTAGGAGTACGTTGTTACTCAATACTGGTGACTATCAACAGGCTTATGACATCAGTAAGGAACTGCTTGAGAAAAACGATTCTCTGGCAGATGCTATCCTGAATGCAGGGTTGGCGCAGTTCAATTTAGGTGTTACTTCTTCCAAGCAGTATCGTAAGGATGCGACGGTACGGAAGCAAGTACTTAGCTGCTACCGTACGGCATTGCCTTATCTTGAGCGTTACCGTACGATGCAACCTGACCGTCAAGACAAATGGGCTCTTCCTCTCTATACGATTTATTTGAATCTTAATATGGGAGAGAAGTTTGATGAGATAGACAAACTGATTAAGGCGGGTAAGTGATTATTGAAGTTAGACTAAAGTGAGAAACAGATGAACACTATACAGAAACTGACTGCCCGCATGGGCATAGAGCTCAATGATATGCAGAAGGCTTCAGCTGCGGCTTTGCTGAATACGCATGATGATGCTGTCATCCTTAGTCCGACAGGAACAGGAAAGACGCTTGCCTATCTCTTGCCGTTGACGCAGCTGGTCGATGCCGCTAGCGACGAGGTGCAGGCAATAGTCGTTGTACCGGGTCGTGAGCTGGCTTTACAGAGTGCTGAGGTGCTTAAGAGCGTCAAGTCAGGACTACGTGGCTATGCCTGTTATGGGGGCCGGGCGGCCATGGATGAACACCGTGAGATCAGACAGTTGCGGCCGCAGGTGATCTTTGGGACACCCGGCCGTCTGATCGACCATATAGGAAAAGAAAACTTTGGAGTGACGAAGACGACTTTGCTCATTATCGATGAGTTTGACAAATGTCTTGAGATGGGATTCCGTCCGGAGCTTAGCCGGCTCACAGAAATACTTCCTTATGTGAAGCGGCGTATACTCCTGTCGGCCACTGAAGCGGAAGAGATTCCGTCGTTTGTTGACTTGCAGCATGCCCGTCGTTTGGATTTTCTTCCTAAAATGGACGAGGGGAATAGTCGGATCACCACATATGTCTGCCATAGTCCGCAGAAGGATAAGTTGGAGACACTTGCCAAACTACTCCTTTCACTTGGACAAGCAGGCACAGTCGTGTTTGTCAACTATCGCGACTCCGTGGAACGGACTGCCAACTGGCTTGCCGACCAAGGTTTTTCAGTCGTTGCCTATCATGGAGGGTTGGATCAGAAGGGAAGGGAGGAGGCTATCTTCCGTTTTGCCTGTGGGGCAGTGAATATTCTAGTCAGTACGGATTTAGGCAGTCGCGGATTGGATATACCCGATATTCGTAACATCATTCATTACCACTTACCGGAGACGCAGGACAATTATATCCATCGCATTGGTCGTACAGCACGTTGGGATGCTACAGGCCGTACGGTCTTCTTGCTTGGTCCTGATGAGCAGCTGCCCGACTATGTGGATTCAGTAGAGGAGTATAGTCTGGCTGATGCGCTTGAAGAAGTCGAGCGGGAAGCATGTAGGAAAGGACTGCCTTTGCAGCCTGCACAATCAAAGAGGGTTATCCTCTATATAGGTAAAGGTAAGCGTGATAAAATCTCCAAGGGAGATGTAGTCGGTTTTCTTTGCAAGACAGGCGGATTGAAAGGGACTGAGATAGGACGTATTGATGTGCGTGACTATTATTGTTATGCTGCAGTTGATCGGGAATGTGCACGGTCGGTATTGAGAAAAGTGGACGGACAAAAAATTAAAGGACACAAGACGCTTTACCGACTTATGGCATGAGATATAGGTTACAGTTAAATTAAGAATACTGTTACCGGAAACAATTTATTAATGTAAGACGTATTTTAATAAAAATTGGCGGATTGTTTGCGCGTTTGAATTAAAATGTGTAATTTCGCCTATATTTGAGAGATCATATATTACCTTTAAATTTAAAACACTATTATGATGAAGAAGTTCAATTTTAACGCAGGTCCTTCTATCCTTCCTCGTGAGGTGATAGAAAAGACGGCACAGCAAATTCTGGATTTCAATGGATCGGGTCTTTCTCTGATGGAGATCAGTCACCGTGCCAAAGATTTTCAGCCTGTGATGGATGAAGCTCAGGCTTTAGTAAAAGAACTGCTTGATGTGCCGGCCGGATACTCCGTGGTCTTCCTCGGTGGCGGTGCTTCACTTCAGTTTATGCAGATTCCGGCTAACTTCTTGATCAAGAAGGCGGCCTATCTGAATACAGGCTCGTGGGCGAAAAAGGCTATGAAAGAGGCCAAGCATTTTGGTGAGGTCGTTGAGGTGGCTTCTTCTGCTGATGCCAACTACACCTTTATTCCTAAGGACTATACCATTCCCACTGATGCTGACTATTTACACATTACAACAAATAATACCATCTATGGTACGGAGATCCGTGAAGACCTTGACAGCCCGGTACCGCTTATCGCAGATATGAGTTCGGACATTATGAGCCGTCCTGTTGACGTGTCGAAATATACGGCCATTTATGCCGGTGCACAAAAGAATATGTCAATGGCCGGCGTGACCTGTATTATCGTAAAAGACGATATGCTGGGTAAGGCACCGCGTGAGTTGCCGACAATGCTCGACTATCGTACGCACGTCGAGAAAGGCTCGATGTTCAATACACCGCCTGTTGTTCCTATCTACACTCTGATGGAAAATCTGCGTTGGGTGAAGGCACAAGGCGGAGTGAAGGAGATGGAACGTCGTGCTAAGGAGCGTGCTGATATGCTTTATGCGGAGATTGACCGTAATAAGCTGTTCCGCGGTACGGTAAAGGAAGAGGATCGTTCACGGATGAACATCTGCTTTGTGATGGCTGATGAATATAAGGAACTGGAGAAGCCGTTCCTTGATTATGCTCTTTCACAGGGCATGGTCGGTGTAAAGGGACACCGTTCGGTTGGTGGCTTCCGTGCCAGCTGCTACAATGCACAGACTGTTGAGGGTGTGAAGGCTCTCATTGAGACTATGCAGGAATTTGAGAGACAGCATTAATCAATTTATCAGATTATTACAGCTATGAAAATATTAGTGGCTACAGAGAAGCCTTTTGCAGCAGCTGCTGTCGAAGGCATTAAAAAGGAGATAGAGGCCGGTGGAAATAGCATCGCTCTACTTGAGAAATATACGGATAAGGTGCAGTTGCTTGATGCTGTAAAGGATGCTGACGCGCTGATAGTCCGTTCTGATAAGATAGGCCCAGAGGTGTTAGATGCTGCTAAGCAGTTGAAGATTGTCGTCCGGGCCGGTGCCGGTTACGATAATATTGATTTGGACGCTGCTACAGCTCATGGCGTGGTGGTAGAGAATACTCCGGGTCAGAACTCCAATGCCGTAGCTGAACTGGTTTTCGGACTGTTGGTCTATACGGTGCGCAACTTTTACAATGGTAAATCAGGTTGTGAATTGAAGGGACGACGTCTGGGAATTTTTGCTTTCGGTAATGTGGGACGTAATGTAGCACGCATTTCTAAGGGCTTTGGAATGGAAGTCTCGGCTTACGATGCCTATTGCCCGGCAGAGGTGATTGAACAGGCTGGTGTGAAAGCCTGCAAGAGTGCGGAAGAACTTTTTGCCAATAATGATATTGTTTCGCTTCATATCCCTGCGACCCCTGAGACGAAGCAGAGTATTGGTTACGAGCTTGTCAGCAAACTGCCGAAAGGCGGAATCCTTATCAATACAGCACGTAAAGAAGTGATTAATGAACCGGAGCTGCTGCAACTTATGACTGATCGAGATGACTTGAAGTATGTTGCCGACATTATGCCGGATGCAGATGCTGACTTTAGAAAGTTCGAGGGCCGCTATTTTGCTACGCCCAAGAAGATGGGGGCACAGACAGCTGAAGCCAATGCTAATGCCGGTATTGCTGCCGCCCGTCAGATCAATGCTTTTTTCAAAGACGGAAACAGAAAGTTCCAAGTGAATAAATAAAATCTATGTACTTTATCCTCCACGGTATAACTGGTTGCGTGCCAGCATACGGTGGAGGATAATGAACTTAAAGAAGAGGAAAATGTAGTCCTTTTATATAGAAAGAATGCATAATCCTACCAGGCAACTAACCGGCTAAATAAAAACCAAAACTCGAAAACTATGGCAATCGTGAAACCTTTTAGAGGACTTCGTCCTCCCAAGAACTTGGTGGAGCGTGTAGAAGCACGTCCGTATGATGTACTCGACTCGGAAGAAGCACGCCGTGAGGCCTTCGGAAACGAAATGTCGCTTTATCATATCACCCGACCGGAAATTAATTTCCCTCCCGGAACGTCGGAGCATGATCCTCGCGTTTATGAGAGTGCAGCTCAGCAGTTTCAAAAATTTCAAGAAGAAGGGTGGCTGGTGCAGGATGAGGAAGCCCACTATTATATTTATGCACAGACTATGAACAACAAGACACAGTACGGACTTGTTGTGGGTGCCTCTGTGAATGATTATCTGTCGGGTGTGATAAAGAAGCATGAACTTACCCGCCGCGATAAAGAAGAAGACAGGATGCGCCATGTACGGGTTTGTAATGCCAATATGGAGCCGGTATTCCTTGCCTATCCCGATAATAGTGTGCTCGACAGTCTGTTGAAGCGCTATGCTGCAACCGAGCCGGAGTATGATTTCATTGCTCCTATTGATGGTTTCCGGCATCAGTTCTGGGTGATTAGTGACAAGAAGGATATTCAGATTGTCACGGATGAGTTTGCCAAGATGCCGTCTCTTTATATTGCAGATGGTCATCATCGTTCTGCAGCCGCAGCTCTCGTAGGTGCGGAGAAGGCGCGGAACAATCCTCATCATCAAGGTGACGAAGAATATAATTATTTCATGGCCGTATGCTTCCCGGCCGGCCAGCTAACAGTACTTGACTATAACCGAGTTGTGAAGGATCTGAATGGTATGGCATCAGAGACTTTCCTTCGGAAGTTAGGACAAGATTTTATAGTCCAGTATATGGGTGGTGAACCATACCGACCTCAGCGTCTGCATGAGTTTTCACTCTATCTTGATGGAGCCTGGTATTCTCTTACTGCACGAGAGGGAACGTACGATAACACCGATCCTGTCGGTGTATTGGATGTTGATATATCAAGTCGGTTAATTCTTGACCGATTGATGGGTATCAAGGATCTACGTTCTGATCGCCGTATTGACTTTGTGGGAGGTCTGCGTGGTCTTGAGGAATTGAAAAGACGTGTCGATAGCGGAGAGATGCGGTGGGCTCTGGCTCTTTATCCGGTATCTATGCATCAGATCATCAACATAGCTGATAGTGGGAAAATCATGCCTCCAAAGGCTACATGGTTTGAACCGAAATTGCGTAGCGGATTGGTAGTTCATCGCCTTGATTAGTCTTGTCCTATTAGCTACCGAAGAGGTAATGGTTCAGATGTAGAAGAATATTCTGCAAGAGCTTATTATAGTTACTGTATAATTAAAAAGAAATTGATACTGTGGATCAATACGTTACGATAACAAATACTATCGGTGAAGGATTCTACACCGAGAAGCGAAGCAAATTCTTGGCTTTTGCCCATCATGTTGAGACAATAGATGAGGCAAAGGCTGTGGTCGCACATTATAAGGCAAAATATTATGATGCGCGGCATTGTTGCTTTGCTTATGTGTTGGGTCCTGAGCGTGACACCTATCGTGCTTTTGATGACGGTGAACCGTCTTCTACAGCGGGTCGTCCGATTTTGGGACAGATCAATAGCTTTGAGGTGACGGATATAATTATTGTAGTTGTACGGTATTATGGAGGTGTGAATCTTGGTACTGGCCGACTGACACAAGCTTATAAACTGGCTGCTCAGGATGCGATGAACCATACCAAACGTGAGGTGCGTACGATAGAAGAAAAAATAGTCTATCAGTTTGCGTATGCTAATTTTAGTGCGGTCATGCGGGTGGTGCATGATATGCAGGCACGCATCATCAATCAGGATTTTGGTGATAAATGCTCTGTTCGCCTGGCAGTGCCCCGGTCACATGCTGAAGAGCTTAATCAACGGCTTCATGAGTTGGACTATCTTAATGATACGAAGGGCCAACAGAAGGAGACGAAGGACTTGGAAGGCCGCGATAATGGCTAGAAACGATAGAGTGGAACGGAAAATAATTGTGACAGAAAACAGAGAAGCGGACTTGCTGCATATTCAGCAGGTCCGCTTTTTATAGTTAATATGGGGAGGATCAGGCTCACCCGATAAATATAGGGGAG
>HF988561.1 GCA_000431975.1 Prevotella sp. CAG:924
GACTTGTCGTTCGGTCTTGCAAGGATATGATGTCCTTTTCGGACCCCAGCTAAACAATCCTCTATATTCATCGGGTGAGCCGATTCTGTTCCCTGATCTTATAGGATGATACGTTAATAGTATGATATAGTGTGACCTTTTGTGGGATTTATATTATTCTAAAAAGGGCAGCCCACATATCGGCGGGCTGCCCTTTTTAGATATTTGCGAATTTAAATTCTTGCTAAATAGTTGATGCCTTAAATAGCATTTATTGGATAATAGGTTTTGAGAGCCTATTTATTGTCGGGTGTGAACTGCTCGACACTGATGACAGCTCCTGTGATAGGATCGAGGATGAGCTGGGCCGACAGTTTCTTGCCGAAGAGCTCACCGCTGAGGTTCTCTACTGTTCCGAATTGGGGTAGGAGCAACTCATAGCTGTCCACGGTGCCGTTGAGGGAGGAAAGGGTGGCTGTTGCCTTTCCTGGGAGTGCTGTGCGCAGTCCGATGTCATTCTTATCCTCTTTCTTTTTGTCTTCTTCTGCGACAGGAGCGGGGGTAACGCCCTTGTGGGTGTCTACGATGGTGAGGTAGTACGGCTCGCCTCCGAGGTCGTCGCTGCCGACGAGCCCGAGCTGCTTGCCGAAGCGGAACAGTACGGTCTTGCCTTCTTTCCGGGGAATGAAGTCGAACGATGTGGCCAGGGTGTCCTTCACGGTGATGCCTTCGAAGAGCTGTGTGAGGGCCTGTTCCTGCAGGTCGAGATGATTGTACATCATCCGTAGCTGTGTTCCGTCTTTGGGCAGGTTGTCTGCTTCTCCCCGTGAGAGGGTGTTGCGGCTGTCGCGTATGTCGTAGATCTCCTGTGCGGAGAGCTCCGCCATCTTGGCTGTGCTGCCTGCGCGGAGAATATCTTCGGTCATATAGTCGCGCGGGTTGAGCGGTGCGGCGTGTTGTCCGGAGAGGGTCACCGTGTTGCAGGCCAGGGCATCGTCAGCGTTTTTTGCTGCCGGATTGGTCGTGTTGATGGCCAACAGACGTCCGTCGGCTGTCCGGTCGACGGTGGTGATGCTGCGTTTCTTGTCCAGGAGCAGGGTGAACTGCTTACTAGTGTCAATGACAGCCTTCGGCACCATCTTGATGTCGAGGATGCGGTAGGTCGTCTGTGGCTGCAGGGGCACGTCCTTGCGCAGGAAGCGACGGGTGTATTCTGCGTATTCACCGGGTGTGTAGACCGTTTTCTCGAACGTCACCGTGAAGTGCATTGCTGTCATCGGCAGTGCATAGCGGATGCCCTCCTCGCTTTGGGCGTGCAAGCCCAGGCAGGAGAGAGCCAATGCCGAGGTAAGGATAAAATGTTTCATAGTCGTTAATCTTCTAATCTAAGGAAGGCCTTGGGCAGATAGCTGATCAGGTCACTGGCTGTGAGGCTCTCGCGTCCGAGATCCTTGGCTGCCAGGTCACCGGCCAGTCCATGGAGATACATGCCGACGAGGCAGGCATCCTGTCTGTTGTAGCCGCGTGCGAGCAGTGCGGTGATGATGCCTGTCAGGACATCGCCACTGCCGGCTGTTGCCATTCCTCCGTTGCCTGTGGAATTGAAGAGAATATTACCGTTGGGCAGGCAGAGGGCGGAGTAGTGGCCTTTGAGGAGGATGTATCCCTGAAGGTGCTCGGCCAGCTGGCTGGCATGGGTGAGGCGTTCATAGTCGCTGTTGCTTGTTGAGCCTTGCAGCCGGTCGAATTCCCGTGGATGGGGTGTGAGGATGATGCCCTTGGGCAGTTGTTGCAGCCATGCCTGATGATTGGCCAGAATATTGATGGCGTCGGCATCAAGGACGATGGGACAGGTAGTGCGTCGTATCTGTCCGATCAGTGCGATGGCTGTGTTTTCGCTTTGTCCCAGTCCCGGTCCGATGCCCACGGCGTCGTAGTAGTCGGTAGGTACACCTTCCGAGAAATAGGCCTCTTCGCGGTCGAGTTGTACGAGTGCCTCGGGGATAGCGGTCTGCATGATGGCATAGTTGCGTTTCGGAGTATGTGTGATTACTTTTCCTACACCTGCTCTGAGACACGCTCTCGTAGCCAGTATGGCAGCACCGGCCATGCCATAGCAGCCGGCGATGAGCAGGGCGGTGCCCATGGTGCCTTTATGGGCGAACTCACTGCGGTGCAGCATACGGGACCGCACATCCTGTTCTTCGATGATGCGGCAGGCGGTCTCTGTCTCAGCAATGTATTTCTGACTGAGACGGATATCAAGCACGCGGAGTCTGCCGATATAGGGCTGGCAGTCGGCCATCAGCATGGAGAGCTTCTTCTGCTGAAGCGTGAGCGTCAGGTCGGCCTGGATGATATTGTTCTTGATGTTGTAGGTGTTGTTCTCACACATCAGTCCCGAGGGAATGTCGATAGATACGACCTTAGCCGGACTCTGGTTGATGTATTTCACCAGTGTGGCAAATCCACCGATGAGAGGCTTGTTCAAGCCAGAACCGAAAAGACCGTCGACGACGAGAGTATCCGCGGTCAGCTCAGGAGGATCGAAATTGACATTGATCTCCGTGAATTTCTCTATGTTTTTGACGGCGAGCAGACGTTTCTTGTTCGTCTCGCAGTCTTCGGAGAGTTGGTCGTGGATATTGAAAAGGAAAACACTCACCTTGTAGTTCTGGGCTGCCAGCATACGGGCTACAGCGAGGGCATCGCCTCCATTGTTCCCCGGTCCGGCAAAGACGACTATAGGTGTACGTTCGGTCCACTCATCCATGATGGCACGGGTGAGGGCCTTGGCGGCACGTTCCATCAGATCGATGGATTCGATGGGTTCGTGCTCGATCGTATATTTATCTAACTCGTGAGTTTGAGCAGCAGTGAATATCTTCATAACAACGGCAAAGTTAAGCAAAAGATTGGAAACTCGGGAGGCCTCTTCCTCCTTTTTTATAGGAATTATAAAAAACTATGTGTTTAATCCCTTCGGTTCCAATAGTTTTTCGTAATTTTGTCGCATCAATTTAATCCGTTTCCTTATGAGCTTTATCAAAATTAAGGACAAAACGTTCCGTCCGTTCATCTCTGCTGAGGAGATCCATTCGCGTGTGAAGGCTGTGGCCGACAAGATCAATCACGATATGGCCGGCAAGAATCCGCTTTTTCTGGCTGTGCTGAATGGCTCTTTTATGTTTGCGGCTGATCTGATGCGTATGGTGACGATTCCTTCTGAAATATCGTTCGTCAAGTTGTCTTCCTACGAAGGAACAAACTCGACAGGCAAGATAAAGGAGGTGATCGGCATCAATGAAGATCTGGAAGGCCGTGATGTCGTCATAGTGGAGGATATTGTCGACACCGGTACTACGATGATGCAGATGATAGAACAACTCAGCGCATACCACGTAGCGTCCTTGCATATTTGTACGCTTCTGGTGAAGCCCGGTAAGCTGAAGGTGCCCCTTCAGATCGATTATGCCGCTATGGAGATTCCCAATGACTTTATTGTCGGCTACGGTCTCGACTATGACCAGCAGGGACGCAACTTACCCGAGATTTATACGATTGTTGAGTAAAAAGTGAGTTTACACACAAACAAATAAAACAAAAATGAAGAATATTGTAATTTTCGGTGCCCCGGGTTCAGGCAAGGGCACACAGAGCGACAAGATGATCGCCAAGTATGGCTTCAACCACATTTCCACTGGCGACGTTCTGCGCAATGAGATCAAGAATGGTACAGAGCTGGGCAAGACGGCCAAGGGCTACATCGACAATGGCCAGCTCATTCCCGATGAGCTGATGGTCAACATTCTCGCATCGGTATACGATAGCTTCGGCAAGGAGCACAAGGGCGTGATTTTCGATGGCTTCCCCCGCACCATTCCGCAGGCTGAGGCTCTGAAGAAGATGCTGGCTGAGCGTGGCCACAAGGTGGCTGCCATGATCGAGCTGGATGTACCCGAGGATGAGCTGATGAAGCGTCTGATCCTCCGTGGAAAGCTCAGCGGCCGCAGCGACGACAATGAGGAGACTATCAAGAAGCGTCTCACCGTTTATCACAACCAGACCTCTCCGCTCATCGACTGGTACGAGAAGGAAGGTATCCATCACCATATTAACGGACTGGGTGAGCTCGACCGCATTTTTGCAGATATCTGCAGCGTGATCGACAGCCTTTAATCCTTTTTCCACGACGGCGAGTAAGCCGGGATGTCGGCAGGACAGCACTACACTCTATATGCAGTCCGACCCGACAGCCGGCTTACCCGCTTTCTTTTCAATCCCACATTTTATTTATTATCATGGATTCAAATTTCGTAGACTACGTGAAGATTGTGTGCCGCTCGGGCAAGGGCGGAAAAGGCTCCATGCACCTGCGTCACGTGAAGTACCAGCCCAACGGCGGGCCTGATGGAGGAGACGGCGGTCATGGAGGCAGCGTGATCCTGCGTGGCAACCATAACTACTGGACACTACTACACTTGAAATACCAGCGTCATGTCTTCGCTGAGAATGGAGGCAATGGCGGACGGGACAAGTGCCATGGTACGGATGGTAAGGACCAGTATATCGATGTGCCTTGTGGTACGGTGGTCTACGATGCCGAGACGGGCAAGTATATCTGCGACGTAACTTATGATGGTCAGGAGATCGTGCTGCTGAAGGGCGGCAGGGGAGGACTGGGCAACTGGCAGTTCCGAACCTCCACCAATCAGGCACCACGCTATGCCCAGCCAGGCGAACCCATGCAGGAACGGACGGTTATCCTCGAGCTGAAGCTCCTGGCCGACGTGGGCCTTGTCGGCTTTCCTAATGCCGGAAAGTCGACTCTCGTATCGACGCTCTCGAGTGCCCGCCCGAAGATAGCTAATTATCCTTTCACTACTCTTGAGCCGTCACTCGGCATTGTCAGCTATCGTGACAACCGGTCGTTCGTGATGGCCGACATTCCCGGCATCATCGAGGGTGCAAGCGAGGGAAAGGGCCTGGGACTGCGCTTCCTCCGCCACATAGAGCGCAACTCGCTCCTCCTTTTTATGGTTCCCGGCGATACGGGACATATCAAGAACGACTATGACATTTTGCTCAATGAGCTGCGCAAGTTCAATCCCGAGCTACTCGACAAGCATCGTGTGTTGGCTGTGACCAAGAGCGACCTCCTGGATGAGGAGCTGATAGAGATGCTTCAGGAGGAGTTGCCTACCGATCTGCCGGTTGTCTTCATCTCTGCTGTCACAGGCCAGGGCCTTGATGAGTTGAAAGATGTGCTTTGGGAGCAACTCAATGCAGAGAGCAACAAGCTCCAGGAGATTACGGCCAACGACACGCTGGTGCACCGCGATAAGGATCTCGGGCATCTCAGTGAGGAACTTCACGACGAGGGAATGGATGAGGACGAGGAGATCGAATACATCGACGACAAGGACCTTGAGGATGTCGAGGACTTTGAAGATAGTGTGATAGTCGACCCCGAATAAGAGATCAGCAGGCTGTACAGAGTACAGCCTGTTCAGTTTCCGGACATTGTTATATTTCTACTTCGGATCCGTCCGCAGGCGGTCATAAGACGGTTCCCTGTGTCCTTGGAGGTGGCTTTCTGCATGGCCGGCGAGGCCTTCAGACTGACTCGAAAGGATGTTTCCATTTTCCCGCCCGATATTTTTTCAATACTATAAAAATGCAAACAGATAGAATACCACAACTTCATACATACGATTTAGGAGAAGGCGTCATGGCTTTCTCTACTACCCGCCACGGTGGCGTGAGCGAAGGCAACTATGGAGAGATGAATATCAACCGCTACTGCGGTGATTCAGAAGAGCACGTGGAGGGCAATATGAAGGCGCTCTGTCGGGAGCTGGGCATCAGTACTGACCGTCTCGTGATGCCTCATCAGGTGCACGGCATCGAGAGCAGGATGATAGCTGATGAGTTTTTCGCTCTTCCTGCAGAGATCCGGACGATGCTGCTTGATAACACCGACTGTGTGATGACCGATCAGGCAGGTGCCTGTATCGGTGTGTCGACGGCCGACTGTGTTCCCGTATTGCTCTATGATGAGGAGCATCATGCCGCTGCTGCTGTCCATGCCGGTTGGCGCGGAACGCTCAACCGCATTGCCCATAAGGCGGTCGTGGAGATGCACCGTTGCTACAAGAGCGATCCGGCAAAGATCAAGGCCGTGATCGGTCCTGCCATCTCAGTCCGCCATTTTGAGGTGGGGCAGGAACTGTACGATCAGTTCAGCCAGCTGAACAACGATATGGACCGCATTGCCGAGATGCACGATAAGTGGCATCTCAACCTTCCGCTCTGCAATGAGTTGCAATTGGAGGACGCCGGTGTGCTGAAGGCAAATATCCAGCAGAGCGGCATTTGTACGTGGGAGAGCGTGGCCGACTATTTCTCTGCCCGACGGCTCGGACAGGACAGCGGTCGTATCTACACTGCCATCATCTTGAAATAGGCAGGTTTGAGAAATCCTTTGAACAGCTGCCGGCTATGGCGAAGATGGTCGGCAGCGACGAATAGGGTCTGGCACACATATATAGCTGCCGGAGCCGTAATAAACCTATGACCACTTATGAGGAGTTTCAGATATTTATTATTCTTTTTATGTATATGTGTGTCAGCGGTGGCTGATGCCCAACGGCGCGTATTCTCTCCCGCGGAGCAACAGCAGATATCTATTCCCACTCCCAGCCTTTTTGCCCGCAGCAATGCCTTCGAGATCGACTTCTCCAGTCTGAAGGACCGCGACTATAGCTTCCCCTTGCCTGTCGGCAAGGCCGTGCTGGCCGGCAGCCAGGCCATTGAGATTGAGACAAAAGAGGGAGATGCCGTGAAGGCGATGTTTCAAGGCACCGTGCGTCTCTCACGCAACATAGCCGGCTATGGCAATGTGATCGTCGTGCGTCACGACAATGGCCTGGAGACGGTCTATGCCTATAATGCCCAGAATCTGGTGAAAGTGGGCGACCGTGTGAAGGCCGGCCAGACAATCGCTATTGTAGGCGGCAAGGACGGCCGCACGTTCTGCATGGTGGCGATCCTGGTGGATGGACGTTGGATCAATCCGTCGACGCTGCTCAGCGTGAAGAGTCACCGACTCCGTCCGCAGGTCGTTGTCTTTCGTAAGCAGGCTAACAGTGTAGATGTCTCCGTGAAGGAGGAGGAAGATGATGTGACGAGTCTCGATCCCGAGGAAATGACAGACGATCCTTTCGAAGACGATGCTACGTTTCAGCTCGATCTGTCGGAGCTGGAGGAGGATCACTGGGCTTATCCTCTGCCGGAGAGCCACGTGATCAGTCCTTATGGCGGTAGTCGCCGTCATTCGGGTGTGGATATTAAAACCGTGCCGAACGATGAGATCCTTGCTGCCTTTGATGGAGTGGTGACGCTCTCCGGACCACACTATGGTTACGGCAATTGTATCGTGATCCGTCATGCTTTCGGCTTTGAGACGCTGTACAGCCACCAGTCGAAAAATCTGGTGAAGGTGGGCGACAAGGTGAAAGCCGGACAGGTGATCGGACTGACAGGACGGACAGGCCGTGCCACGACGGAGCATCTCCATTTTGAGGTACACTTTAAAGGGCATAGAATCAATCCTGCCATTCTTTTCGACCATGCGAAGAAGGCACTGAAAGTGTCAACACTGACACTGGGAAAGAACGGTAGCGTGAAAAGCGGGAAGTAACCCGAATATTCGAGACAAAGGTAGAGGGGACATGACGGTCGAATAATCATGGTAGGACGAAAAGAGAAATGTCTGCCACCCTCTTTAGAATAAAACAAATTCGCTGTATGGCACACTTCTTTGAAAAGTGACCATACAGCGATTTTTTTTGGTATGCTCGGCATGAGTATTAGCTAA
>HF988562.1 GCA_000431975.1 Prevotella sp. CAG:924
AAGTTTTAGCCTTTTTACGACAGTCCCTATTTTACAAAAGTCCGGTATGTCAGTGCCTCTCCCCGTCTGCAGATGAGCCGGCGCCGTCAGCCGGTTGTACGTCCCCGTCATGGATAGTGATGGCCATAGCCGATGAAATAAGCGTATTTTGCGGCATGTTTCAAGAGCTGTCATTCCCGCTGTCTTTCCCGCGGCAGGTGAGGAGCATCGGTTGGGAGCATAAAACTTAAACTTTCTAAAATTCCTCCTATTATATAAGGTAGAGGGAAAAAAATCGTTACTTTTGCGCATCGTATTATATATATTACGAGAAATGCAAGAAAACTTAGTAATAGTAGAGAGCCCTGCCAAGGCTAAAACGATAGAAAAATTTTTAGGCCCCGACTATAAGGTAATGTCAAGCTATGGGCACATCCGTGACTTGAAGCGTAAATCGCTTTCCATTGACGAGAAGACCTTAGAGCCGGAGTATGAGATTCCGGAAGATAAGGAGGAGGTGGTGGCCGGCCTGAAGAAGGCTGCCCAAGAGGCCAAGAAGGTCTGGCTCGCATCCGATGAGGACCGCGAGGGAGAGGCCATTTCCTGGCATTTGTGTGAGGTTCTCGGGCTTGATGAGGAGCATACCAGCCGTATCGTCTTTCGTGAAATCACGAAGCCGGCGATTCTCGATGCCATTGAGCATCCCCGTCATCTCGATATGAATTTGGTCAATGCTCAACAGGCACGTCGCGTGCTCGACCGTCTGGTAGGATTCAAGATCTCTCCTGTGCTGTGGCGTAAGGTGAAGCCGGCCCTTTCTGCAGGACGTGTGCAGAGCGTGGCTGTGCGTCTGGTAGTGGAGCAGGAGCGTGAGATCCGTGCTTTCAACAGCGAGCCCTATTATCGTGTGGCGGCCATCTTCGCCTCTACCAATCCCGACGGCAGCAAGAACGAGGTGCGTGCCCGGCTCGATCATAATTTCAAGACCCATGAGGAGGCGGAGTCATTCCTCGACATGTGCAAGCATGCCACTTTCACGGTGGAGGATGTGGCAAAGCGTCCCGGTCACAGCTCGTCGCCGTCTCCGTTCACCACGTCAACGCTGCAGCAGGAAGCGGCGCGCAAGCTCGGCTTCCCCGTATCCAGAACGATGCTCATCGCACAGCATCTCTATGAGTCGGGACGCATCACCTATATGCGTACCGACTCGGTGAACCTCTCGGAGCTGGCCATCAACGCCTCGAAGGACACCATTGTGAAGCTCTACGGAGAGAAGTATAGCATGCCGCGTCGTTATCACACCCATTCCAAGGGCGCCCAGGAGGCCCACGAGGCCATCCGTCCCACTGACATGAGTCAGAAGACGATCAAAGGCGCAGATGCCGAGGCCAAGCTCTACAGTCTGATATGGAAGCGTACCATCGCGTCGCAGATGGCCGATAGCGTGGAGGAGCGTACCACGGTGACCATCCGTATCAACGGCACGGAGGAGAAATTCATCGCACAGGGTGTTGTGACGGTCTTCGACGGTTACAAGAAAGTGTACGAAGTGAGCGACGACGACACTGACCACAATACGTTGTATGGCGGTAGGATGGACGATGATCACTATCAGCTGCCTGCCCTCAAGGTGGGCGAGGATCTGGAGCGTCGGGAGATCTCCGCCACGGAGCGTTTCCTGCAGGCACCGTCACGCTATACGGAGGCCTCGCTCGTGCGTAAGCTCGAAGAGCTGGGCATCGGACGTCCTTCTACCTACGCTCCTACCATATCGACCATTCAGCAGCGTGAGTACGTGACGAAGGGCGATAGCGCCGGAGAGGAGCGCTCCTACACCATCGACACCTTGCGAGGCAATGTCATCACGCAGCGCCGCAAAGTGGAGATGGCCGGCTCGGAGAAAGGCAAGCTGCTGCCCACTGACATCGGCTTGGTGGTGAATGATTTCTTGCTGGAGAATTTCCCCGATATCCTCGATTATAATTTCACGGCCCATGTAGAGGGCGAGTTCGATAAGATTGCCGCCGGTGAAGAGCCGTGGCTTGATATGGTACATAATTTCAACCGGCATTTCGAGCCGGAGGTGAAGCGCGTGTCAGAGGCTCATTCCGAGCACCGCGTAGGAGAACGCGAGCTGGGCAAGGATCCCAAGAGCGGCAAGCCTGTCTTCGTGAAGATCGACCGTTATGGCCCTGTCGTACAGATCGGCTCGGCCGATGATGAGGAGAAGCCCCGCTTCGCGCAGATACCGAAGCGGTTGAGCATCGAGACGATGACCCTTGACGAGGCACTCGAGCTTTTCAAGTTGCCACGCAACCTGGGTCTGTTCGAGCAGTCGCCTGTCACGGTGGGCGCCGGCCGTTTCGGTCCTTATGTCCAGCACAACAAGAAGTACGTGTCGATCCCCAAGACGATGGATCCCCTTACGATCACCCTGCAGGACGGCATCAAGCTGATCATCGACAAGCGCAAGGCCGAGGCTGAGCGTCATATCAAGACCTTTGCGGAAGACGAGAAGCTGGAGCTGCTGAAAGGCCGTTTCGGTCCCTATATCTGCTACGACGGCAAGAACTACCGCATCGACAAGAGCCTGCGGGAGCGTGCGCTTCAGGGCGACATGAGCTATGAGGAGTGCATGGAGATCGTGAAGAACAGTCCGGAGCCAAAGTCGCGTACAAGGGGGCGGAAGACGTCGGAGAAGGCGGCAGCCAGGAAAGACGCTGCTGACAAGACAGCCAAGGCATAGAAATATAACACAATATGAACATCCCCAATCGCATCATTCTCATCGGGTATATGGGAGCGGGCAAGACGACACTGGGCAAGGCCCTCTCGCAGTCGTTAGGCCTCGCTTTCTACGACCTCGATTGGTATATAGAAAGCCGTATGCACCGCACGGTGAAACAGATCTTCGACGAGCGTGGTGAGGAAGGCTTCCGCCAGATAGAGCACAATATGCTTCATGAGGTGGCGGAGTTTGAGAACGTGGTCATTGCCTGTGGCGGAGGTACTCCCTGTTTCTTCGACAACATGGAATACCTCAACGGCCAAGGCGAGACGGTGTATCTGAAGTGTACGCCTGATGTGCTCTATCAGCATCTGAAGATGGGCAAGACCGTCCGTCCGCTCCTGTTGGACAAGACACCGGAGGAAGTGCGCCTTTTCATCGACATGCAGCTCAGGCAGCGTGAGCCGTTCTACTGCCGGGCCCGCCACGAGCTGGATGTGACGCTCATGGACAACTATGAGAAAATTAAGATTACCGTCGGGAATCTGGAGAGATTACTCGGTATTGACGATAAGCAATAAGCAAGACAAACATATCTACAGCGAAGAGACTGTCCGTTTAACGGCCGTCCGCTGATCACAGACAATTCTTTTTAGTATAGCCGCATATGAAAAAATGGACAATAGAAGACAGTGAGGAGCTCTATAATATCACAGGATGGGGCACTTCTTACTATGGTATTAACGAGAAGGGTGATGTCTATGTCACACCTTGCAAGGACAACACACAGATCGACTTGCGCGATGTGATGGATGAGCTGGCCCTGCGCGATGTCACGGCTCCCGTTCTCCTCCGCTTTCCCGATATCCTGGACAATCGTATCGAGAAGACTGCCTCCTGCTTTGCCAAGGCCAAGAAGGAATACGATTTTCAGGCCGACAATTTCATCATCTACCCGATCAAGGTGAACCAGATGCAGCCGGTTGTAGGTGAGATCATCTCGCACGGCCGCAAGTTCAATCTGGGTCTGGAAGCCGGCTCGAAGCCTGAGCTCCATGCTGTCATTGCCGTGCAGTGCCAGAGCGACTCTCTCATTATCTGCAACGGCTATAAGGACGAGAGCTATATCGAGCTGGCCCTGCTGGCACAGAAGATGGGTAAGCGCATCTTCATCGTCGTGGAGAAGCTGAACGAGCTCGACATCATCGCCCGTGCGGCCAAAAAACTGAAGGTGAAGCCCAATCTTGGCATCCGTATCAAGCTTGCTTCCTCCGGCTCCGGAAAGTGGGAAGAGAGTGGGGGCGATGCCTCTAAGTTCGGACTGACTGCCGCTGAGCTGCTGTCAGCCCTGAAGATGCTCGATGAGAAAGGGCTTCATGACTGTTTGCGACTGATCCATTTCCATATCGGATCGCAGATCACAAAGATCCGACGCATACAGACAGCCCTGCGGGAGGCCGCACAGTTCTATGTGAATCTGCACAACATGGGCTATAACGTCGACTTCGTTGATTGCGGAGGCGGCCTGGGTGTCGATTACGACGGCACGCGCTCCTCTTCCTCCGAGAGCTCTGTCAACTATTCCATTCAGGAGTATGTCAACGATTGTGTCTACACCTTCGTGGAGGCAGCTAATAAGAACAACATTCCGCATCCTAACCTTATCACCGAGAGCGGACGCTCGCTGGCGGCCCATCATTCCATTCTCATTATCGATGTGCTGGAGACGGCCTCGCTGCCCGAGATGCCCGATGAGTTCGAGGCTAAGGAGAGCGATCATCAGCTGGTGAGAGATCTCTATGATATATGGTGTAACCTCAATCCCCGCTCGATGCTGGAGGACTGGCACGACGCTGAGCAGATACGCGATGAGGCTCTGGAGCTCTTCTCCCATGGACTTGTCGATTTGAAGACCCGTGCAGAGATAGAGGCGATGTACTGGAGTGTCAGTCATGAGATCAACATGCTTGCAAAGCAGATGAAGCATGTCCCCGAGGAATTGTTGGGTCTTGACAAGCTGCTGGCCGACAAGTATTTCTGTAATTTCTCACTCTTCCAGTCGCTTCCCGACTCGTGGGCCATCGACCAGCTCTTTCCGATCATGCCCATCCAGCGCCTCGACGAGCGGCCTACACGCAATGCCACCCTGCAGGACATCACTTGCGACAGCGATGGCAAGATAGCCAATTTCGTGGTCAACGGACGGCCCTCTCATGTGATACCGCTTCATACGCTGAAGAAGAACGAACCGTATTATCTTGGGGTGTTCCTCGTAGGTGCCTATCAGGAGATTCTCGGCGACATGCACAACCTCTTCGGCGACACCAATGCCGCCCATATCTCGGTGAAGGACGGCAAGTATCACATCGACCAGATCTTCGACGGCGAGACCGTTGAGGAGGTGCTCAACTATGTGCAGTACAACCCCAAGCGGCTTGTACGACAGCTGGAGCAGTGGGTGACCAAGAGCGTCAAGGCCGGCAAGATCACCCTCGATGAGGGTAAGGAGTTCCTGGCCAACTACCGGTCGGGACTCTATGGCTACACATATCTGGAGTAACAAGTGTAAGAAGAAAGCAATGGAGAAACTGACCATCGTAAAGGTAGGCGGTGCCATCGTTGAGGACGAGGCACGTCTCGAACAGCTTATAAAGGATTTCTCTGCCATTCCGGGACGCAAGATCCTGGTTCATGGCGGCGGGCGTCGTGCTACGAAGGTGGCAGGGGCGCTCGGCATAGAGAGCCGGATGGTGAATGGACGCCGTGTCACCGATGCGGCCATGCGCGAGGTGGTGACAATGGTCTATGGCGGTCTGGTGAACAAAGGCATCGTTGCCCGTCTACAGGCAAGGGGCGTGAAAGCCCTTGGCCTGACAGGTGCCGACATGAACGTGATCCGTTCGCACCGGAGGCCGCCGGTGGAGATGACGATAGCCGATCCCTTGCCGGAGGGCGCACCGGACGATAGTCGGCCGGCTACCCATAAGGAGATGGTCGATTTCGGATTCGTAGGCGATGTCGACAGCGTGGACGGACGGCTGTTGGGCCATCTGCTCGAAGGCGGAGTGGCACCGGTCCTGGCACCGTTGACACACGATGGCGAGGGACATATCCTCAATACCAATGCCGACACGATCGCCTCTGAGACAGCCCGCGCCATGGCAAGAGCTTATGACGTGACCTTGATCTATAGCTTTGAGAAAGCCGGAGTGCTTCGCGATCCGGACGATGACACGTCACTCATCCCGGTGATCACCCGTGATGCTTTCCGGCAGTACGTGGCCGATGGCACAATCAGCGGAGGCATGATCCCCAAACTGCAGAATGCGCTCGATGCTGTCGATGCAGGGGTAGGGCGTGTCATTATCACCCTGGCCACGGCTATTGATGGCAGTCATGGAACCATGATTACGAAATAAATAAAAAAAATCTCGCTTTTATTGTAACTTTTATCCGAGACGTTCGTCATTCATACAGAGAGCAGATGAAAAAGATAAGTTTCCGCAACGATGTGTTGCCGTTGAAGAATCAGCTCTTCCGGCTCGCCCTTCGTATCACGCTCGACCGCGCTGAAGCTGAGGACATCGTACAGGAAACCCTCATCAAAGTATGGGAGCGGCTCAACAGGCCCGACGGCCAGCAGGAAATCGACTCCATAGAGGCTTTCAGCTATACGATCTGCCGCAATCTCTCTCTCGACCGCATCCGTAAGTCAGATTATCATAATGAATCGATCGATCAGACACGCGTCGATGCAACGGATAGTTCCCTCGATCCTAACGAGCGCGCCGAACAGCAGGATAAGCTCAGGCTTGTGAGGCAGTTCGTTGATCAGTTGCCCGAGAAGCAGCGCAGTTGTATGCAGCTGCGCGACTTTGAGGGAAAGCCCTATCGCGAGATCGCCCGGATACTGCAGATCACAGAGGAGCAGGTGAAGGTGAATATCTTCAGGGCACGCAAGACAATAAAACAACGATTTGAACAGGCCGACAAGTATGTCGGCAGTTTGAAATAAACCAACGTAACATGGATTACAAATACATCAATCAATTGCTGGATCGCTATTGGCGCTGCGAGACAACGTTGGAGGAAGAGAACATCCTCCGCGCGTTCTTCAGTCAGAGCGACATTCCTGCAGAGCTCCGTCCCTATCAGGATCTGTTCCGCTACGAGCAGACGGAGCCCGAGATGGATGTATTGGGCAATGACTTCGATGAGAAGATGCTGGCTCGCATAGAAGGTGACGAGCCGGTGAAGGCAAAGGTCGTCACGATGCCCCATCGTCTCCGTCCGCTGTTCAAGGCCGCCGCTGTAGTGGCCATCATCCTTACGCTGGGCAATGCCATGCAGGTGCCTTTCGAGCATCGCTCGTCCGATCCCATTAGCGAATACGATGGATATGACCGTCCTGAGATGCTGAAGACCAGCTCTGTGGCCATGGGTGACAGTGCCGCTACCGACACGCTCCATCAGTCGATAGTCGGTCGGGAAATGACACAGGCACCCATCATAAAGTAGATATATTTCTATGCTTTCTCTATAAATCATCATGTTTAGTAAAACAATTCACTGATGCTGTGAAGCATCGCCTTCTAGTAATAACATACTAACGTAAGTAAGAGGGCCGGCAGTTCGATTGAACGCCGGCCCCTTGTTTTTTATATGTGTCTATGAACGCAGAGTCCTGAGCCACCCGATAAGTAGAGGGGAGATATGGGCTCAGATGAAGTACAGGGGTGAAAAGCAGAGGAATGGCCCAAGGGCGCGTATGGAATGAATGCGGGGAATGAAACC
>HF988563.1 GCA_000431975.1 Prevotella sp. CAG:924
TATGATTAGCATTTACCTCCTACCCGATTGATGGCCTTTTTTCGTCTTGTAAGGGGGCACAGGAGGGCGTGTCAAAACTAAAATGACTACTCTCGTGTTATAATACATAAAATGAGTCGTATCATTATCCAATACAGAGCTTGATACGATCCTTTATTTAGTCTTTTAGGGTACTCAAATTTCAAATTATCAGTTCATCTTTTCAGAAAATGAGTTTTGCTACCCCCTCATCAATTTTATGTTATGGCAGTGATAGGAGTTCTTGTAGTTTATTGTTCGGATTTGCAAGTCAGAAATGAATATAGCGTCTGATGCTTGTTTTAGGATAATAATGACGGAGTGGAGATTATGTTGATAGGATACGGAATACAATGTGATAGATTGTTTGCTTGCGTGAGAGTAGAGCATTGGCGACAAAATAATATTGTAGGAATAGGGGCATTCTCTATTTTTCTGTTTATCTTTGCACCGTTATGATAGAAACTCAGGCAGGGGAAAGCCACCGTCCCGGAAGAATAGAGGTGGTCTGCGGATCGATGTTCTCCGGTAAGACGGAAGAACTAATCCGCCGTATGAAACGGGCAAAGATAGCCCGCCAGAACGTAGAGATTTTCAAGCCCGCCATGGATACCCGCTATAGTGAGGTGGACGTGGTGAGTCATGATCATAATGCCATTCATTGTACGACGGTGGCGAGTTCGCAGGAGATATTGAGGCTGGCAGCCGGCTACGATGTAGTGGGTATTGATGAGGCCCAGTTTCTCGACAATGACCTGATGGAGGTGTGCAACCGGCTTGCCTATCGTGGCGTGCGCGTCATAGTGGCCGGGCTTGACATGGATTTTCGAGGCGTACCTTTCGGCCCTATTCCGGCTCTGCTGGCCGTTGCCGATGAAGTGACGAAAGTGCATGCCATCTGTGTGCGTTGCGGTGCCCTTGCCTATGCTTCCCATCGCCTTGTGCGCAATGATCAGCAGGTGATGCTCGGTGAGAAGATGGAGTATGAGCCTCTTTGCCGTGAGTGCTATCAGAAGGCTGTGGAAGAGGACAGGCGTAATGCCTTATCTAAAAATATCTTTGAAGATGCGTAAAGAAATCACATTTGACAGGTTTATCCGATGGTCAGGTACCATCGCCCTGGTGCTGCTGGTGCTTTATATAGTCAATGCACTGAGCAGTGTATTGCTGCCTTTCTTCGTAGCTATGTTCTTTGCCTACCTGCTTTATCCTATTGTGAAGTTCATGGAGACAAAGTTGCATATCCGTGTCCGGGCTGTTTCAATCATCCTGACGTTAGTGCTGGTGCTTGCTGTCATCTCGCTCATCATCTATCTGATCATTCCGCCGATGATAGAGCAGTTCCAGAAGTTGTTGGAGATCTTGTCAAACTGGGTGCATAATGCGGCACATACCAATGACCTGTCAGCTTTGCTCTCACAGTGGTTTATCGATAATCAGACACAGATACATCATTTCTTGAAGAGTCCGGACTTCTCGGATGCAGTGAAGTCGGCTATGCCGAAGGTGTTTAACTTTGTCGGTCAGACAGCGTCGATCATTATCAGTATTGTTGCTTCGCTGATCACGCTGCTTTATATGTTCTTCATTCTCATGGATTATGAGGTGATCATGAACAACTGGGTACGCATATTTCCGAAGAAGCAACGTCCCTTCTGGCAGGATCTGGCCAACGATGTGGAGCGCGAGATGAACAATTATGTACGCGGTCAGGGATTGGTGGCTCTCTGTCTGGGTATTATGTTCTGTATTGGTTTCACGATTATCGATTTTCCGATGGCTATCGGTCTCGGCATCCTGATAGGTATTATGGACCTTGTGCCTTATCTTCATACCTTTGCCCTCATACCGACAGCTTTCCTGGCTATGCTAAAGGCTGCAGATACGGGACAGAACTTCTGGGTGATTTTCGGACTTGCCGTTTTGGTGTTTTGCGTCGTGCAGGTGATCACGGATATGGTAGTCACGCCGAAGATTATGGGCAAGGCCATGGGACTTAATCCAGCTATCCTTCTATTAAGTCTTTCTGTCTGGGGTGCTATCCTTGGATTTATCGGACTTATTGTCGCCTTACCACTTACTACGCTTATCATCGCTTATTGGGAGCGCTACGTCACAAAGGAAGCGCCGTTGCCAGTTGATAAGGCGGCGACGCCATCGCAGAAGGGTAGTGACGTATCCTCGTCAGAAGATTCTGATAAGGCATAGTTCCCAACGAGTGAAAGCCGGGAATGATAGTCTAACAGAAACAGTTGGAATTTTCAGAGAGTAGGGGATCGTCCTGTAACTAACGTGAGATTCGATGATATTTATAACTATTATTTGAATCTGCGATGGTAGTAACTGTCGTGGAATGATTAATTCCAAATTGTCGAACTCAGGTTAAATAGATGGGCTTGTTCTATGAATTTGTAAAAAACCTAGGAAAAATTTGGCAGTCTCAAAAAAACTCCTTACCTTTGCATTCGCTTTCGTAAGATAGCACTCGATTACAATCGGTGTAGATCCGCTAGCTCAGCTGGTAGAGCACAACACTTTTAATGTTGGGGTCATGGGTTCGAGCCCCATGCGGATCACATAGGTACTCTGCAAGTTCTCCGAACAGAGTTTCCACCGACTTTTGATTATCTTAATTGCCACACTCACAGCGAGTTGTGGCAATTTTTGTTTATTCGGTACACATCGCCACAGAGTACGCATGTACTCCCAAAAGCATCGGTTTTGGCTACAGAAAACGGATTTCTAAATTTACTGTAGCCACAGAGTACGTGAGAGTACGCAGGGCTCACCCGATGAATATGGGGGATTGTTTAGCCTGGGCCCGAAAAAGACATCCTATCCTTGCAAGAC
>HF988564.1 GCA_000431975.1 Prevotella sp. CAG:924
GCTGGTGCGCTTCCTCGATTCGATCAAGGAGAAGGCTAGCGCCATCTACCTTTTAGGCGATATGTTCGACTTCTGGGATGAGTACCGCTATGTGGTGCCCAAGGGATATACGCGCTTCCTGGGAAAGCTCTCTGAACTGACCGACAACGGAGTGGAGGTGCATTTCTTCACAGGTAACCACGACCTATGGACCTACGGCTATCTGGAGGAGGAGTGCGGTGTGATTCTGCACCGCAAGCCCTTCACCACGGAGATCATGGGACATGAGTTCTATCTCGCACATGGCGACGGACTGGGAGACCCCGATCCCAAATTTCGGTTCCTGCGTAAGCTGTTTCACAGCACGACATGCCAGCATCTGCTCAACTTCATGCATCCCTATTGGGGCATGAAGCTTGGACTTAACTGGGCTAAGCACAGCCGTCTAAAACGTGCCGACGGAAAGGAAGAACCCTATATGGGCGAGGACAAGGAATACCTTGTGCAATGGACCAAAGCCTATATGAAAAACCATTCTAATGTAGAATACTATATATACGGACATCGTCACATAGAGCTTGATCTCAAACTCGACCGTCATGTACGCATGCTGATCCTCGGTGACTGGATCTGGCAGTTCACCTATGCCGTCTACGACGGCGAGCACCTCTTCCTCGAGCAATATATCGAAGGAGAAAGCCAACCTTGACAAGGGATACGCCAGAAAAGCAGGAAATCTGCTAAAGAAATCTAAAGGCAGCAACTTTCCTTTCTCGTGGCACGTCTTTTGTCTATACAGCAATATATCCACTAATAAAGGTGGAAATCAATAATCAGGAAGCCCTTGGGCATTCCACAAAAGCGAATTAAAACTTAATCAATTATGGAAGTACAAGATTTGGAAAAACTCGTCAACCAGCGTTCTCAGTCGATCTCTTCGGCTATGCCCGCGCTGATGCGTAAAGTGTATACATGGATGACGCTGGCCCTGGCCATCACGGGTATCTGTGCCTATGGTACCGCTACCTCACCTGCCATCCTGAGTATGGTCTACGGCAACCGTGTGATGCCCATCGTGCTCATCATCGCCACCTTCGGTCTGGTGATCTACACCTCAGCCCGCATCCGCAAGCTGAGCCTCAGCACGGCCACGACCCTCTTCGTCATCTATTCGGCCTTGATGGGCGTAATGCTCTCAAGCATCTTCCTCGTCTATTCGCCGATGGTCATCGCCAAGACCTTCTTCATCACAGCCGGCACATTCGGAGTCATGGCTGTCTACGGCAGTGTGACAAAGACCGACTTAAGCAAATGGGGCAACATCCTCTTCATGGCTCTTATAGGACTGATCATCGCTTCGTTGGTTAACGTGTTCCTGCGTAGTGCCATGTTCGACCTCATCGTTTCCTACATCGGTGTAGCTGTCTTTATTGGCCTGACCGCATGGGACAGCCAGCAGATCAAGCGTACACTTGCCATGGCCCCCGATATGGGCGAGACGGCACAAAAGATCGCTCTTCTCGGCGCTCTCAACCTCTATCTCGACTTTATCAACCTCTTCCTCTATATTCTCCGTATCTTCGGACGCGACAACTAAAAGAAAACAGACACCCCAAAGGGGTATACTCCTATAACAAAAGGCGCTGTACAGGAATCAAATCCTGCCCAGCGCCTTTTCCTTTATTTGTCGCCATTTACTTATAACATTGTCACAAGAGTATCACGGCTCACCCGATAAACCTAAGGGGAGTTGTGGGCTCACCCAAGAAATATGGGGGATTGTTTAGCCTGAGCTCGAAAAGACATTGTATCCTTGCAACACTGACCGGAC
>HF988565.1 GCA_000431975.1 Prevotella sp. CAG:924
GATTAGTCCACTTTAACGGGACAGTAGTGCAGTAGTATATTCAAATAATAATCATTATATTTGCCATCTATTCAAAAACATCATCCTATGACCAAAGAAACAGAACATAAACGGATTATAACGGAGCGGTTCGGCCATCAATGCGACAGCGACTTCTCCTTTACCCAAAAAGCGCGCCTGCTGCAATCCATTTACCGCGTGGAAATGGGAGAAAAGGAGGGTACAGGACCGACTAAGAATTCCCACAGATATTATGGCAACATGATCTGTGGCGGCGATGTCTCCGGCGCAAATTTTCTAATGCCGGAAACTTTCGAATATGCTAAGGAAAGAGTAAGTCACAAAAAGTCTCATGAGACGATCGACGGATTCAGGCTATTCAACAATCTGCTCTCAAGTATGCCCATGGCCTTCAATCTTTTCTATCCACTCATGCTATTGTTGAAGCAGGATGCCGGAAAAGTGACCCTTGCCATTCAGTCGGCATTCAAGAATCTTCCCATATATAAGGTGACGGATATCGGTCTTGAATTCATACCGACTCCCATCGATAAATATACCAAGGACAAGTCAGCGATGGATGCCTATGTCAAGTTCATCGACCACGAGGGAGGACTGAATATCATTGCGATTGAAACCAAATATACCGACACATTAGGAATCAATGAGGCACGCCACTGTGAGGAGCAAAAGCAATTGCTCATCGACACGCGACTATTTAAAGACGAGTTCAGCGGATTGCTCAAGGAGGGTAAGATTAAGCTTACACAGATTTACAGGAACATCCTGCTTACCGAGCGATACAGGATGGTCGAAGGACTCAACGACTCCTACTCCATCGTGTTGTCGCCCAAGGACCATCCGTCGACAAGTCGCGAAATCACATCCGTCACAGATTATCTGAAACCCGAATATGCCTATAAGCTCGCTTCCGTCACCCTGGAGGATTTCACCGATGCGATGATCCAGTACCTTCCCGATCGGTACATTGCCGTATATGAGAGATTCAGGGACCGGTATCTCAATTTTGAAAAGATAAAATCATATATCTGAATGTCGTCCCATGTCAGGTTCCGACTTTCCCCTATTCCAAATACGCGTAAAGGCCGTCTTTCCCAACATGAAAGACGGCCTTTACCTTTACAGATCGTTCTTGTATATCTCGGTGACGACATCCTGATACTGGCGTTCTATGTCCATGTATGCCGTCATGTTCTTATAGATGTTCTCAGCCTCCACGTAATAGTCCGTGATGGATATCTCCCCATTTTCCACCGCAGTGCGCAGCAGCCTCAGCGTCTGGCGCATCAGCGGCACATCGTAGGCATCGGCCGATGCCTTCAGCTGTCTCATCTGGTTGATCAGCGCACGGGCGGAGCTCTCCGCATTGATGCGGGCGTTGGCCTGCTGCATGGCAGCCTCCGTCTGTCGCGCCTTCGCTATCTTCACCTTATTCCTGCTTGAGAACAGGGGGATGGAGCCGCCTACCAGGAAGCCGTTGCTGGCACTGCTGCCGTCGGTGTTGCGCCGGTATCCGACCTCCAGCTTGGGTATCCAGCCTTGCTTGTTCACCTTCACGTCCTGCTCGGCGGCGAGCACCGCTGCCTGTGCCGTGCGGACCGTCCAGTCGGAGGCCACGGCCTTCTCATACATCGTCGCCTCGTCGTCGGTCGGCGGTGCGGGATATTCCGTCATGTCGAGCGTCACCGGCTCTCCGCCGTTGAGTGCCTGCAGCTGCCGCAGGGCCGTGGCGTGCTTCGTATCGGCCTGCACCAGCTCGGTCTCCAGGTTCATGCGGTCGAGCTTGATCTTGTTCAACTCGAGCGACGTGGCGTCGCCATTGTCGAATTTCACCTTGAACATGTCCAGCAGCTCATCCGCATTCTTGCGCCGTTCCTTCAGCAGCTGCTTCTGCTTGTTGTAGCCCACGATGTCGAGGCAGAGCTTCTTGGCGGCGAGCAGGATGTCGCGCCGTGCCGCCCGGTATTGCATGTCGAGGACGTTGCGACGCAGCTCCCCCGCCTTCTTGCGTGCTCCGTAGAGCGTGGGGAAGTCGAAGCCCTGCGTCACGACGAGCTCGGAGCTGGCCATTCCCCTCACGCCACTCTGGTAGAACGGACTGTATTCTATCGAGAGATCCTCCAGCGTGTTCGCCGACTTGATCTCAAGGCCGGTGGCCTCGTTGCCCTTCTGCATCGCCTTCAGCTCCACATTGTTCTGCTCGACGCTTTTCAGTACGGCGTCGATGTCTTGGGCATCAGCGCTCGCCGTTGCGGCGAGGATCAGGGCAGTCAGTATGATAGTTCTCATTGTTGCTGATTTTGGTTGTCTGTCTTGATGATGTTCTTTCGGTTCATCCATTCATATACGATGGGAATGATGAAGGCGTTGAGGAAGGTCGACGTCAGGAGTCCTCCGAGTATGACCTTCGCCATGGGGCTCTGGATCTCATTGCCGGGCAAGCTGCCGCGCAGGGCCAGCGGTATGAGGGCGAGGGCGGAGCACAACGCCGTCATCAGGATGGGGTTGAGACGGTCGAGCGATCCTCTCATGATACATTCTCTCAGTGGCAGGTGCTCTTCCTCGCGCAACGTATTGTAGCGGTTGATCAGCAGCATGCCGTTGCGGGTGGCAATGCCGAAGAGGGAGATGAAGCCGATGATGGCCGGGATGCTCACCTCGCCTGTCGTGAACACCAGTGCGAACACGCCTCCGATGAGTGCCAGGGGCAGGTTGAGCAGGATCACGCCGCTCTCGAGCGCGTTTCTGAACTGCATGTAGAGCAGCAGGAAGATCACGACGATGCTCAGCAGCGAGGCCAGCAACAGTACGCGGCTGGCGCTCTGCTCGCTCTCGAACTGTCCGCCATATTCCACGTGATAGCCCTCGGGCAGGGTGATCTCCGTGTTGATCCGCTTCTGTATGTCGTTGACGACGCTCCGCAAGTCACGTTCGCTCGCATTGGCCGATATCACGATCTTGCGCTTCACGTTCTCGCGGTTGATGGTGTTGGGCCCCATCGCCGACTTCACCTCGGCGACATTGGCCAGCGGCACCTTGCGTCCGTCGGGCGTGTCGATCATCAGGTCGCGTATGCGCTCCATGTCACAGCGGTCGTGCTCGGCGGCACGCACCACCAGGTCGAAGCTGCTGCCCTTGTCGTACACCTGCGACACCGTCTCGCCCGCCATGTTGACACGCACGAAGGTATTGAAGTCGGCGATGGATATGCCGTAGAGCTTCAGCATGTCGCGCTTGGGCTTGATCTCCAGCTCCGGACGTTCGATCTGCTGCTCCACGTTGAGGTCGGCGATGCCGTCGACGGTACTGATGGCATCCTTAATCTGATTGCCGATCTCGAACATCTTGTTCAGGTCATCACCGAACAGCTTGATGGCGATGCTGGCCTGCGTGCCGCTGAGCATCGCGTCGATGCGGTGGCTGATCGGCTGTCCGATCTCGATGTTCGCGCCCGTTATCACCGACAGCTTCTTGCGCACGTCGTTGAGCATCTCCTCGTGGGAGCGGTCCTTCAGCTCGAAGGGCGCCTCTATCTCCGACACGTTCACGCCCAGCGCATGCTCGTCCAGTTCCGCACGTCCGGTCTTTCGTGCCACGGTCTTGATCTCCGGTATCGACATCAGGATCTTCTCCGCCCGCTCGCCGATCCTGTTCGATTCCTCCAGCGATATGCCGGGCAGCGAGCTGATGTTGATCGTCAGTGAGCCCTCGTTGAACTTGGGCAGGAAACTGTGGCCAAGGGTGAAGAAGAGGCCCAGGGCCACGAGGAAGAGCACGACTGTCGACACGACCACCGGCCGCTTATGTCCGAGGGCCCATGTGAGCCAGCGCTCATAGTGCTTCTTGAGCCATACGGTGACGAATGCCTCCTTGGGTATGCCGCCCTTAGCGCTGCCTCCCAGCAGGTAGCTGCAGAGCACCGGCGTGAGCGTCAGGGCCACGATGGTAGAGGCCAGCAGGGCCACGATGAAGGCGACGCCGAGGGGGATCAGCATGCGGCCCTCCATGCCGCTGAGATAGAACAGCGGGATGAAGCTCACGATGATGATCACCGTCGAGTTGAGAATCGGCATGCGCACCTCGCGTGAGGCGTTGAACACCACCTTCAGCACCGGCAGCCGCTGGTCGTCGGGCAACGCCCTGTTCTCCCGCAGATGTTTCCACACATTCTCCACGTCGACGATGGCATCGTCGACCAGCGAGCCGATGGCGATCGCCAGTCCGCCGAGACTCATCGTATTGACACTCATGTTGAAGTAGTGCAGTACCATCAGTGACATCAGCAGCGACACGGGCAGCGTGACCAGCGAGATGACGGTGGTACGCACGTTGGCGAGGAAGAGGAAGAGGACGAGCACCACGAAGATCGCGCCCTCATAGAGCGACTGCTTCACGTTGTTGATCGAGCTCTCGATGAAGCGCGACTGGCGGAAGATGTCGGTCGACACGTGCACGTCGGCCGGCATGTTCTTCTTCAGGTCTTTCAGCACCGACTCCAACCTCTCGGTCAGGTCTATCGTGCCCGTGCCGGGCTGCTTGGTGACGGTGAGCAGCACGGCCGGCTTGCCCTTCTCCGATGCCGTGCCGAGCTTCGGCACCTGCGGGCCCGTCTTCACGTCGGCCACGTCGCCAAGGGTCACCGCGTCACCGTTGACGGTCTTCACGACCGTATTGGCCATCTCCCTCACATCGTCCGTCGACACCACGCCGCGCACGATATACTCGTTGCCGTATTCATAGATCACGCCTCCGTTGGTGTTGCGGTTCATCTGGTTGGTCGCCGCGAGCACCTCGCCCAGCGTCACGCCGTAATGGCTCATCCGGCCGGGGTGCAGCAGGATCTGATACTCCTTGACGTCGCCGCCGAGCACCGACACCTGCGACACGCCGCCTGTCGACAGCAGGCGCGGACGCACCGTCCAGTCGGCCAGCGTGCGCAGGTCGGTCATCGACGTGCTGTCGGCCGTGAGGCCGACGATCAGCACCTCGCCGAGGATCGACGACTGCGGACCGAGCGTCGGCTGTCCTACGTTGTCGGGCAGCGTGGCATTGACGGCGGCAAGCTTCTCCGACACGATCTGCCGTGCCAGGTAGATGTCCGTGTCCCAGTCAAACTCCACCCACACCACGGAGAATCCGGTTGTCGACGACGACCGTACGCGGCGCACGTGCGTGGCGCCGTTGACCGCCGTCTCAATGGGGAATGTGACCAGCTGCTCCACTTCCTCGGCCGCCATACCGTTGGCCTCGGTCATCACGACCACCGTAGGAGCGTTAAGGTCGGGAAACACATCCACCTCCGTCCGCGTCGTGGTGTAGATGCCACCGACCACCAGCAGTACCGCCGCGACAAGTATCAGCAACCGGTTTTGCAGTGAGAATCTTATGATTTTGTTCAGCATTGCCTTTCTCGTTTAGTGTTCATGTGAATGGGCGGGGATGCTTGTGCTGGCTCCTGCCAGCCGTACCTGCGTCGCTCCCCTGGTCACTACCTTCTCGCCTCCTCTCAGGCCGCTGGTGATCTCCACCCGCTCGCCGTCGGTCTCGCCGATCGTCACCTCACGGCGCTCATAGCAGGTGGGATCGGTCTGGACATAGACGAAGTTCACGCCGTTCTCGTCGGTCAGGGCCGATACCGGCACGCTGATCACGTTCGCGCGCTTAGCCGTCAGCAGGTAGGTCTCCACGAAGGCGCCGGGCATCACGTCGGCCTGATTGTTGAACTCGAACGTCACGGGGATGTATGGCGAGCCGTCGCCCGTCGACTTGCCGGTGGCCACGAGCCGTCCGCTCATCGTACCGATGTCATAGATCCTGTCGCTGTATGCCGTCTTGAACTTGGCCGACCGCACCGTGCCGAGTATCGAGTAGTAGCGCTCGGGCACGTTGGCCTTGAGATAGAGCTTGCGCGTCTGCGTCACGTTCATCATCGGCTGCCCCACGCTCACATAGTCGCCCTCCCTCACGAGGCACGTCTTCACATAGCCGCTGATCGGCGAGCTCACGGCGACGCCGTTGCCGCTCCTGCTGCCGGCGAGGGCCTCATAGGCGATCTTGGCCGACTCGTAGTTGGCCCGGATGCCGTTGAACTCCTTGCGTGTGACGATGTTGTCCTTCACCAGCTTCGCCGCCCGCTCATATTCGGCCTTCGCCGTCTGATAGGCGACGGCGGCTTGCTTGGCAGGATTGTCCTGCAGCTTGTCGGCCGAGATGGTGAACACCGTGCTTCCCTTGCCGACGGGCGTGCCCTCGGTGATGCCCTGACGCAACTTGACGATGCCGGGCACCGTCGCCACGATCGTGGCCTCGTTGCCCGATGCGGCCAATATCTTTCCTCCGGCCGGGATGACGCCGCTAAAGCCTCCCGGCACGATGCGCTCGACCACGATGCCGGCCTCGCGGGCCTGCTCCGTGCTTATGACGATCTCGGTAGAATGAGCCTTCTTCTCCGCGTCGTGCGCGTCGGCCTCCTCGCCGTGCGCATCCTTGTGTTGGCACGATGCCAGCAGCAGCAAGCCCAGTGCCGATACCATGAAAATACCTTTCTTCATATTCTGTGTTAGGTCGCTATATGGATTTTTACTTATTTTCAGTTTGCAAATATAATATAAAGTAAATGCAACTCAGTTGCAAATGTGCTTTCGCCCACATTTGCCCACACAGATCCTCATGGTCAGGGTTGAGCGAGCAGCCCGCCATCCATCCTTGAGGACGCAGTCCGCTTACGACTTGCCCCGGACATCTCCCACGGTCGGAGACAGGCGACCGCCACGACGGGCACGAAAAAAGCCGGAGCACCATCGTGCTCCGGCGAGACCGGCCTGTCAGCCGGCTGTACGGTCTTCTCTCCCATCCCCGGGGATGTCAGCGCCCCTCGATCAGCAGGGTCTGCATCTGCCGCTTGCCCGTGCCGAACTTCCGGCCATAGAGCCGCCAGTAGATGTCGGCCGCCACGACAAACAGTCGCTTCGTGAGCGGCATCGTGGCCCTTATCGTGGCGTACTGGCCCCGTTCCATCGAGCGTGCCAGCTTCCGGATGCTCCGGGTGGCTATGTAGCTGAAAGGTGTCTTCAGGATGGCCTCTCCACTGCCCAGCATCAGCACCGATCCCATGGCATAGCCGTTGCGGCGACAGAAAAGGCGCACCATGTCCACGGCCACCTCGTTCTGCCCATGTTCCAGGAAGCCGCAGTTGATGAGCACCGACATCGTCGGCTTCCGCGCCGGCGGATACGTCTCCAGAGTCTTAAGGAAGTCGAGCAGCGTCACGGGCAGCGCGTCGGCATAGAGCGGAAACACCAGCAACAGGTCGTCCACCGTTCCTGCCTCCGCACACAGCTCCAGGTGGTTCGTGCGCGTGATGTGGCGGCTAATGGTCGTCGCACCGCAGTGGCGCGCGAAGATCTCCGCATAGCGTCTTGAGTTGGACCGGGGAGCCCGCGGGCTCCCGTTGATGATCATGATTCTTCCCATATCTCCAAGATTTTGTTTACCACGTCGTCGACCATGGCCTCCGTCGTGAAGATGATGTCGTAGTGCTCAAAACTCATGTTTGTGGCATTGCGTGCCACCAGCCTCCTGAACAGGTCGCGTTCCTCCTCGCCGGTGTCTCCGTAGGCCACGATCGTCGCCTTCTTCGGCCTCACCGCACGCTGCACATGGTGGGTCTCGCCCTTGTGGATGCGTATGAACGCCTGCTGTATGGGGATGGCACGCTCAAGCATCGTCTTCATCACGCTGTCGTAGCCGCCATATCTCAGCCGGCTGACATAGATCACCCGATCGCTCTGCGCGATGCACGGATAGACGGTCGTGGCGTCATCGCGGATCACGCACTGCCCCGGCGTCTTGGTCCAGCATCTGAAGCATCCCATGCAGGGAGCGATCCGAAGCGACGACAGGTCGAAGTATCTCGTTTCGGCACCCCGAAGGGTGATGTTCAGTGGTCGGTCACTCATTATCAGTCTCATATTCTCTCTGTGTTTGTGTAGGGGGGAGCATCCGGCCGGAACCGCATCACGGCCTTGACAAGCCGTCGCCCTCGGCGCCTGCAGACACTCCCAGTGTCGTTTATCAATCCTTGTATGAAAAAAGCGGGCTGCAAAGGTACGAAATCTGGCGTAAACGACTGACTTAAAAAAGATTACGACGACTGTCATTTTCATTAATACTGATTAAACAATCTATTGAAACGTAAAAACGGACGCCAATTCATAATGAATTCTAAATACGGCAACTGAAAATCCAGAAAACGACCCTTCTCCTGTCTCCCTGCTGACGGCTGTCAGACAAGAATGAAGGAGGCCGACCCGACCTCCAAGGCCAAGGGCCGGCTGGAATGTTCTCACGACAGGACAATCCCTATCGTGACTGGCCTTAAGATTCCTGCCCCGGCACGGCAACGAATGTCCCCGCCTCGTGGCTGCTTCCGGGGGCATTGCCGTGACTTGCCATGGGATTCTTACCCTTGCGTGACGATAAACATCACCATTCACTTGAATATCGGCGGTTTGCCGTTGTGATTTGCTTTAAAATTCTTACCTTTGCATAATAACAAACATCTGCCGCAGACGCATCTCGCGAACTGCTTCGGTTGTGATTTGCTTTAAAATTCTTACCTTTGCAT
>HF988566.1 GCA_000431975.1 Prevotella sp. CAG:924
TAAGTCCGCTTTTGAGCAACATCATGCTCAACGAGTTGGACAAGGAACTCACAAGCCGAGGTCTCCCTTTTGTCCGCTATGCCGATCTAATAACCAATTCATGTTCAAATAGACAGTTTAGAACTCCTTGGTATAGGCTTTTCTACCGCTTACATATGGCCTAGGTTTATTTAAAATCACATATCCTATACTTTTCCTTCAGCTGATTGAGTTTTTCCTTCTGTTAATTCTTCCGCTGCGTTGCCTAGTTGAGTTCCGGAACCTAGGAAATACGACTCTTCAAGCGTTGGTCTTCTTCTCGCTTACAAATAACAATAAGGAGAATAAGAGTAAAGACGGAACTATTAAAAAGAGTCTAAGTGCAATCTTTATATAACACTTAGACTCTCTATTTATTATATATACCTCCTTTACTGAATATAAAAAGTACAATATATATAATATTTATTTTTTCCTTTACTTACTATTTTGCAGATCCGATATACTCCTTTCCGGTAAGTAGATTCTACATTTTGTAAATTAATTGTAAAAGTTCGTTTCCCTCCATTGGGTTTAATAACATATCCAATATCCTCAATAGAACCGTACTTCCTTGGTATTTCAATCCATTTTTTATCTTCAAATCTTTCTATTCTATAATATGCACCTGTTGTATATACACTATCTGTATTATTAATCATTACCACATCTACTTTCCCAGCAGGTAATGCTATTGTATCACCATTAATAAATTGCAATACAATTGACTTATCGTTTTTTTTTGCACTGTCATTTGAATAGCTTATATTCACTTTTTGTAAAGACATAGAATCATTCTTATGAATACAACCAAACATAATTAGAATACAAAAGATATTATACATAAATAAAATCATACGCATGTCTTATCCATTTAATACCGTTCAACACCTAAAGTATTAAGAACATTGTCTGCTTTCGAATATATTGCCAATTTACCATCTTTACTACGACCATGGTGAACACCAACTGTATATCTGGTATTCGAACTTTTTATTAAAGTATAAACAATACCACCACTATCACCTCCATCACTTTCATAATCTGTAGATGTCATATTAATAAATCTTTCATTTCCATTATCATCTAGAACTGTAATATTAGTACTTCCTTAATTCCGCAACACATATTGTTAGAAATAAA
>HF988567.1 GCA_000431975.1 Prevotella sp. CAG:924
TAGCATTTACCTCCTACCCGATTATGTTTCTTTCGCTTTGTTATGCTATGCCGGGGTGACCATGATAAATGTACGGATGACCCAGTAGGACAGGATACCGGCAAAATAACCGACGGCAGCAATCCAGCTTACGTGCTTCATATACCAGCCGAAGGTGATCTTTTCCAGACCCATCACGACAACGCCTGCGGCACTTCCGATGATCAGCATTGAGCCGCCGACTCCTGCGCAATAGGCAAGCAGCTGCCAGAAGATACCGTCCACGGCCATGTCGCCGGTCGGGCTGATAGGATACATTCCCATGCAACCTGCCACGAGGGGGACATTATCGACGATGCTGGAGAGTATGCCAATGATACCTGTCACGGCATAGTGGTTGCCGTCAAAGGCTACATTGAGAGCCTGACCGAGTGAGGACAGTACGCCCACCTGCTCCAGGCAGGCTACGGCCATGAGGATACCGAGGAAGAAGAGGATGGTCGACATGTCGATGTTGTGGAGCAGGGCTACTACGCGCTTGCCCGTGCCTTCTGCGTCATGCCCACGATGAAGGTGGCGGTAGAACACCTCGGTGGTGATCCACAGTATGCTCAGCACAAGCAGAATGCCTACGAAAGGAGGCAGGCCGGTAAGTGCCTTGAATACGGGAACTAACATCAGACCGCCTACGCCGAGCACGAAGATGGCATTGCGCTGATGGCGGGAGAAGTCGAGTACCTCATAGTCGGCCTTCATCTTGATATTGTCGTCCTGGCTCAACTCGCCTTTCAGAGAGAATTGCAGGATGGCGGCAGGAATGGCCATGGAGATAAGCGAAGGGATCGTGATCTCGCTCAGCACTCCGGCGGCAGTGATGCAGCCTTTGTTCCAAAGCATGATGGTCGTCACGTCGCCGATGGGCGAGAAGGCTCCTCCGGAGTTGGCAGCGATGATCACGAGTGAGGCATAGATGATGCGGTCCTTATGGTCGTGTACCAGTTTGCGCAGGATCATGATCATCACAATGGAGGTGGTCAGGTTGTCGAGGATGGCTGAGAGGATAAAGGTGATGAAGGCGATGCGCCATAGTAGGGCACGCTTACTCTTGGTCTTCATCACGTTGCGCACCCAATTGAAACCGCCGTTTTGGTCGACGATTTCCACAATCGTCATGGCACCCATAAGGAAGAAGAGTGTCGTCGACGTTGAGCCGAGGTGCTTCTCTATGGCACTGCTCACCTCATTGGTCAGTGCCATGCCGCTGAGGCCGGGGATGTAACTGGCTGGATCGATCATGAACAGTGTCCAGCAGATCACAAACATGAACAAGGCAATGGCCGCCTTGTTGATCTTCGTCACGCTTTCGAGGGCGATGAAAAGGTAGCCCACGCAAAACATGATGATAATTGCAATAGTTAATGTTGACATTGCTTTCTATGCTTTAATTGAAATCTCATATTTAGAGCCGTTTGGGCGGCAGTGGAAAAATCAAAGGCAAATTTACAATAAAATCTTAAGATAGTCGTGTAAAAAACAAAATATCGTTATTAAACGATAGAAATGTCAACGTATTGTAATAAGCGGATCTACATTTGGCGATGATGGAGGAGGGATGGTCACGGATTTGAGGTCGTGGCAAATGTGCCGGGAATGATGGAGTAGCCGAGAGGTTCATAGGCTTGTTTTCATTAGGTCGCAGGATTAAATACCGGAAAAGTACAATGGTTCCTACACCTTATTATATATATTGCAGAGAGATGCCTTGAGGATTTGGCATATTCTGGCATAATGGAATGGTCTTGCCGTAATTTTACCGTCGGTTGTCTTATTCTTTAAGTTGTCCATAAAGACATAGGGATTAGGCATATAACTGATAAAAGCGACTATCATAAGACGAAAAGTCAGAAGACGACAGTGGAATAAATGGCGGAGTCTGCCACAATGGCAGAAATATTGTCCGTGAAAATGCTTTTGGCACGCCCTTTGTTATAGATAGTGCGGACGACGATGCCCACCGACGGGTATCGACATCCAAGAACAACAGATAACAAATAAAATAAAAGATATACAACTATGGGAAAGATTATTGGAATCGACTTAGGAACCACAAACAGCTGTGTTGCCGTATTCGAGGGCAACGAGCCGGTAGTTATCGCTAACAGCGAAGGCAAGCGTACCACTCCTTCAGTGGTGGGCTTCGTAAAGGACGGTGAGCGTAAGATCGGTGATCCTGCCAAGCGTCAGGCCATTACCAACCCGAAGAACACCGTATACTCTATCAAGCGTTTCATGGGTGAGACCTATGAGCAGAGCCGCAAGGAGGCAGAACGTGTACCTTACGCCGTGATCAACGATAACGGTTATCCCAAGGTACAGATTGAGGGTGCAGCACATCCTTATACTCCGCAGGAGATCTCTGCAATGATTCTGCAGAAGATGAAGAAGACTGCTGAGGATTACATCGGTCAGGAAGTGACCGACGCCGTGATCACTGTACCTGCCTACTTCTCTGACTCTCAGCGTCAGGCAACCAAGGAGGCTGGTCAGATTGCAGGTCTCAATGTTCGTCGTATCGTCAATGAGCCTACTGCCGCCGCTCTCGCTTATGGCGTGGACAAGGCCAATAAGGATATGAAGATCGCCGTGTTCGACCTTGGTGGTGGTACATTCGATATCTCCATCCTTGAGTTTGGTGGTGGTGTGTTCGAGGTGCTCTCTACCAATGGTGATACTCACCTGGGTGGTGATGACTTCGACCAGGTGATCATCGACTGGTTGGCTGATGGCTTCAAGGCCGATGAGGGCATCGATCTGACAAAGGATCCTATGGCTATGCAGCGTCTGAAAGAGGCTGCCGAGAAGGCCAAGATTGAGCTGTCTTCTTCTACCAGCACGGAGATCAACCTTCCCTATATCTCTGCAGAAGGTGGCGTGCCTAAGCACTTGGTGAAGACCCTCACCCGTGCACAGTTCGAGCAGCTGGCTCACAGCCTGATCCAGGCTTGCCTCGTACCTTGCCAGAATGCTATCCGCGATGCTAAGCTGAGCGTAAGCGACATTGATGAGGTGATCCTCGTAGGTGGTTCTAGCCGTATTCCTGCCGTGCAGACACTGGTGAAGAACTATTTCGGCAAGGAGCCTTCCAAGGGTGTTAACCCTGATGAGGTGGTAGCTGTTGGTGCCGCTATCCAGGGCGCCATCCTGAACAACGAAGGTGGTACCGGTGACATCGTCCTGCTCGACGTTACTCCTCTGACTCTGGGTATCGAGACAATGGGTGGCGTGATGACAAAGCTGATCGATGCCAACACGACCATTCCTTGCAAGAAGAGCGAGGTGTTCTCTACCGCTGCTGATAACCAGACCGCTGTGACGATCCACGTCCTTCAGGGCGAGCGTCCTATGGCTGCTCAGAACAAGAGCATCGGCCAGTTCAACCTGGAGGGTATCGCTCCCGCACGTCGAGGCGTTCCTCAGATCGAGGTGACTTTCGATATCGATGCCAACGGTATTCTGAATGTGAGCGCTAAGGATAAGGCTACGGGTAAGGAGCAGAAGATCCGCATCGAGGCTTCTTCAGGTCTGAGCAAGGAGGAGATCGACCGTATGAAGGCTGAGGCAGAGAGCAATGCCGCTGCCGATAAGGCTGAGCGTGAGAAGATCGACAAGCTCAATCAGGCTGACTCTATGATCTTCACCACCGAGAACTTCCTGAAGGACAACGGTGACAAGATCGCAGCTGATAAGAGGCCGGCCATTGAGCAGGCTCTCCAGCAGCTTAAGGATGCCCACAAGAATCAGGACCTCGCAGCCATCGACAGCGCTACGGCTGCACTCAACACTGCAGTACAGGCTGCCAGCGCACAGATGTACGGCCAGGCTGGTCCTCAGCCGGGTGCTGGTGCACAGGGCTTCAACGGTGGCGCTGGTGCTCAGGGCGGTGCACAGAACAATGCCGGTTCAAAGGATGACAATATCCAGGATGCCGACTTTGAGGAAGTGAAATAAGTATCGATAAACAACGATAAATATCCATAAGAAAAGAGGTGTAACTCAATAAGTTACACCTCT
>HF988568.1:0-3830 GCA_000431975.1 Prevotella sp. CAG:924
TCTTCCATCGTGTGGGCCGTCACGTGACGCTGACGGTCGAGGGCCGTGCCTTCCTGCCCGATGCCGAGCGCATCCTGCTCTATGCGGAGAAGGGCCGGCAGCGCATGGCCGACCTGCGTGCGGTGGAAGGCGGCGATCTGTATATCGGTGTCTGTACGGGCATCGGTCTGTCGGCCATCCTCATTGATGCCCTGACAGAGTTCAACCGCCAGCATCCCCGTGTGCATGTGCACATAGAAGAGGATATCGTCGATGTGCTGGAACAACGGCTGCTCGATCATAAGATCGACTTGGCGATGATGTTTACTCCGCGTCAGGCCAATGATGCGATAGAGGTGCGTCCGATCTTCACCACGCGCCTGAAGGCCATCGTCGGTGAGCGTCATCCGCTGGCCTCGGCCTCCTCGATCACCCTCGAGCAGTTGCAGAGGCATCCTCTCGTACTGCCCGGCAAGAGCTGGTATGTGCGGCAGGAGCTGGACGGGATGGCTGCCCGGCAGGGAGTGGTGTTCGAGCCGACGATAGAGATCAACGTCAACTCACAGCTGCTTTACATGGTGCAGCGCGGACATTGGATAACGGTGTTGCCCGATGTGGCTACGCTTGCCTACAACGGATTGGTGACGCTTCCCATCCAGGGCGAGGAGGGACAGATCGAGACCTCAATCCTGGTGCCTGCCGACCGATACCAGCGGCGAGCCGTCACCCTCTTCGTCGAGGCGCTGGAGGAGAGCGCACGGCAGATGTGGCCGTAAGACGGGGAAGGGGGCAAGACCGTAAATGAGAAGAAAGATAAGGAAAGACGATGGCGGAAAGAGGGAAGCGGAGGACGAGAGGACAGGAAAGTCGGTGACTGTAAGTTTTAAGTATTATTCACGCAGCAGGCACGCCAGATGCTTCTGCAGATCGGGAAATGTGACTAACTTTGCCCTTGAAATAAAGAATGCGGAAAATGAAAGATATCATCATACGGCCTGCCACGCCTGACGATGCGGCAGCCCTGCAGGCTATCTATGCCCCTTATGTCACAGACACGGCCATCACCTTTGAATACGAGGCACCTACCGTGGAGGAGTTTCGGCAGCGCATCGTGCATACGCTGGAGAAGTTTCCCTATCTGGTGGCGGAGATAGTAGAGACGGGCGACGGTCCGGAACCGGTGTCGAGACGGATAGCGGGCTATGCCTATGTGGGTACGCTGCGTGTGCGCCCTGCCTTTCAGTGGTGTGTGGAGACCTCCATCTATCTTGACCGTACCATCCGTCATCAGGGTGTAGGCGACGTGTTGCTGAAAGCATTGGAGGAGGAGTGCCGTCAGCGTGGCTTCCTCAATCTGTATGCGTCGATCGCGACCGTCAATCCGGAGGATGAGCACCTCACGCTCGACAGCTATCATTTCCATCTGCACCACGGCTATCGCCTCGTAGGAACATTCTACCAGTGTGGCCGTAAGTTCGGAAGATGGTATGACATGGTGTGGATGGAAAAAATAATCGGGCCGCATACCTCAGCCGATCCCCGGCCTGCAGGACGGAAGAAGTAGAAGTCTCATCAGCCGGTAGCGCAGGGTGCTTGCACGGGCAGGCATCTGGTATCATAGGGTAAAAGGATTGTCTTGTGATCTACCGGACGCATTATTCGTTTGATACCCTTTAGTGAGTCCCATTAAATTTAAGGTTGTAGCCTGAGAGCCATGGACTAGATGACCATAACTCGTACTCCTCCTGCGAAACGCCTTTGAGGGTACTGCTGCTATGAGGAGAGGAGAAAGTGCAAGGGCCGTGTCGCCGATGGACTGTCCTTCCGTGTGGCGAGGCAGCCGCTTATGCGAGCCCCGAGTGATGGCGGATTGGGAAGGGGATGCAGGCTAAAGAGGGTACAACGAGAAATATTTCCATAGTGGAGCCACCATCATGGCTTGCAGGAACTCACCATTTCGGAGCATGTCGTACACTTCGGCCCTGGTTCGGCAGAACACCTCGATGTCTTCTGTGGCATCCAGATGCCGGTGGCCTGTCGGCCGTACGCCTCTGGCGAGGAAGCAATGGCAGAGATTGTCCATCGTCGAGGGATTGGGTGCGATCGTCATCAGCTCGGTCCATTCGCCGCCGATGTATCCGGTCTCTTCCTGCAGCTCACGTCGGGCACCTTCGAGCGGTGTCTCCCCTTTCTCTACCACGCCGGCGCAGATCTCCATGGAGACCACATCGAGGGCATGGCGGTACTGGCGTTCCAGAATGAGCCTGCCGTCCTCGGTCTCGGCGATGACGTTGATCCATGTGGGATAGTGGAGCACATAGTATTCATCGTATATGCTGCCATCGGGCAACTCCACCTTGTCACGTCGGGCCGTCAGCCAGGGACGGGCGATCAGTGTCTCGGAGGAGAGGGTACGCCATCTCATTTCTTTCTCGTCTCGCATATTGCCAATTCCTTAAAGGGTAAACATAAAAAATGACAGAGCACGGATGCTTGTCTGCCGTACTCTGTCATTTGTCTTATTCGTCTTGTTTGATGGCCTGCATGATCAGTGACTCGAGCTCCTCGCAAAGCTCAGGGTTGTCGGCCAGTACCTTCAGCGTGCCGTCACGTCCCTGTGCCAGTTTCGAGCCGTTGTAGCTGAACCAGCTGCCACTCTTCTGTACGATGTTGTGCTCTACGCCGAGATCAATGATCTCGCCCAGCTTGTTGATGCCCGATCCGAACATGATGTCGAACTCGCACTTGCGGAAAGGAGGCGCCACCTTGTTCTTTACCACCTTGACGCGGACATGGTTGCCCAGCACCTCGTCACCATTCTTGATGGTGGTGACACGCCGGATGTCCAGACGTACGGAGGCGTAGAACTTCAAGGCATTACCACCGGTCGTCGTCTCGGGGTTGCCGAACATCACGCCGATCTTCTCGCGCAACTGGTTGATGAAGATACAGCAGGTGTTGGTCTTGGAGATGGTGGCGGTGAGCTTGCGCAGTGCCTGTGACATCAGTCGGGCCTGCAGGCCCACAACGGAGTCGCCCATCTCGCCTTCGATCTCTTTCTTTGGTGTCAGGGCAGCCACGGAGTCGACGACGAGGATGTCGATGGCCGATGAGCTGATGAGCTGGTCGGCGATCTGAAGAGCCTGCTCGCCATTGTCGGGCTGTGAGATCCACAGGTTGTCCACGTCCACGCCGAGCTTGGCGGCGTAGAAGCGGTCGAAGGCGTGCTCCGCATCGATGAAGGCGGCGATGCCGCCCTTCTTCTGTGCCTCGGCGATGGCATGGATGGCCAGCGTCGTCTTACCCGACGACTCCGGACCGTAGATCTCGATGATGCGTCCGCGCGGATAGCCGCCTACGCCCAGGGCCACATCAAGGCCGATGGATCCCGTGGGGATGACATCGACGTTCTCAACTTGTTCGTCGCCCATGCGCATGATGGACCCCTTGCCGAAGTCTTTCTCTATCTTGGACATGGCAGCCTGGAGGGCTTTCAGCTTGCCCTCGCGCTCTGCCTTTATCTTTGCTGCCTGCTCGGCAGCCAGTTCTTCTTCTGTTTTTGCCATTGATTTTGTCTGATTTGGAAAATTAACGGGAAGGATGTGAGGGAAGGGCATACATAAGAACAGCGGGACACACGGATGCCCGCCGTCCTTGGCCTCTTCCTGACAGTCGGGAGACTACAGCTCAAGATCCTCGTCGCGTACCTCATGCCAGGGCAGTCCCTGCTTGTTGAGCTGCTCCATGAAGGGATCGGGATCGAACTCCTCCACGTTCCATACGCCCGGCTTCTTCCACAGTCCCTTGCAATACATCATGGCACCGATCATGGCGGGCACGCCCGTCGTGTA
>HF988568.1:3838-22115 GCA_000431975.1 Prevotella sp. CAG:924
TCATGGTGGGCACGCCCGTCGTGTAGCTCACGCCCTGCATGCCTGTCTCCTTGTAGGCGTCCTGATGCTTGCAGTTGTTGTAGATATAGTAAGTGTGCTCCTTGCCGTCGCGCAGGCCACGGATGCGGCAGCCGATGGAGGTCTCGCCGTCGTAGTCGGCACCCAGATCCTGTGGGTTGGGCAATACGGCCTTGAGGAACTGCAGGGGCACGATCTTCACCTGTACCTTCTTCTCGGGATCGTCGGCCAACGGTGCCTCATAGGTCACCTCGTCGATACGGCTCATGCCGAGGTTCTGGATGCAGTCGAGATAGGTGAGATACTGCTGTCCGAAGGTCATCCAGAAGCGGGCACGCTTGATGGTAGGATAGTTCTTCACCAGCGACTCGAGCTCCTCGTGGTGCATGAGGTAGCTGTCGCGCTTTCCGATATTCGGATAAGTGAGATCCTTGTGCACGGCCAGCGGCTCGGTCTCGATCCACTTGCCGTCCTCATAGTAGAGGCCTTTCTGCGTGATCTCACGGATATTGATCTCCGGGTTGAAGTTGGTGGCGAAGGCCTTGTGGTGGTTGCCGGCGTTGCAGTCGACGATGTCGAGGTATTGAATCTCGTCGAACTCGTGCTTGGCAGCGTAGGCGGTATAGATGCCGCTCACACCCGGGTCGAAGCCGCAGCCGAGGATCGCTGTCAGGCCGGCCTCACGGAAGCGGTCTCTGTAGGCCCACTGCCAGCTGTATTCGAAGTGAGCCTCGTCCTTCGGCTCATAGTTGGCCGTGTCGAGGTAGCTCACGCCACAAGCGAGGCAGGCGTCCATGATCGTCAGGTCCTGATAGGGAAGGGCCAGATTGACTACCAGGTCGGGCTTGCAGCTGTTGATGAGGGCGCATAACTGGTCCACCTCATCGGCGTCCACCTCGGCCGTAGAGATCTTTATGTCGTTGTAACCTTTGGCGCGGATGGACTCCATCAGGCGGTCGCATTTCGCGCGGTGATGACTGGCAATGATCAACTCGCTGAAGACATCGGGGTTTTCAGCCATCTTGAAAGCAGCAACAGTGGCCACGCCACCGGCACCGATCATCAATATTCTACTCATTGTGCTATTTAGATTTTACGGTTATCTTATTTGTTGAACTCTTCTGACCGCACTCCGAGGGCATCGGTAAGGGAGAAGCCTAGATTCTCAGTGCGGTAATTGCCTCCGGCGATGTTGCCCATGGCAAAGACGGTGACACGCTGGCTGTCGTTGTGCGAACGGCCGAGCACCTCGCGTACACGGTCGAGCACGTCGCCCTCCTCCGTGTTGCAGATGATCATCACGCGCCTCACCTCTTCGTGCTCCGTGAGGGTGAGGAGGGTCTGCAGGAGATATTCGTCCTTGTCGACGAGCTTGCCGGTGGCGTAGGCATTGATGATGTACTCGCCCAGCCGCTCATCCTTGAAGGCCTGTCCGTTGAGCCCAGTCTTGAGATCGGCGGGCTGGAAGCAGTCCATGAGCGGACGGTTCTCGTTGTAGAGTAGCATCAGTTGGGTCTCATGCTGCTGGCCGTCAGGACGCAGGCCGCCGTCGAGCGTGATGTCGACAGCCCATTGCGCCATGTCGGCACGCGGGATCTTACGTCCCAGCATGCGCTCGAAATTCACCGTCAGATTGAAGGCTACCTTGTCAAGATAGTCTGCGTCGGCAATAATGAAGTTCTCGCTAAGCTGTATGTTGTCTTGCTTCTGTTCGTTCATACTGCAAAGATAAGGGAAAAAAGCCATACCCGCAAGCGGAAGAAGACAAAATTTTCGTCGCCGGACATGCCAGCTCTTCCTCTTTCCCGGGCATACGGTCCTACGTGTGCCGACCATTCCTTTTGCGAATTGGATCGCACCTGATGGAGACGGGAGATAGAACGGAGGTAGAGCGGAGGTGGGGCGGAGGTAGCCAGACTTGGGACAGGTCCTGAACACCAGCAGACCGCCCTGCCGCGGGCCGGAATACCGGAGGCGGCAGGGCGAGAGCAAAAAGGTTGATGGCAGTGCGCGGGTCCTGAAGTGATATCGGGATTATACGGCGGTGCCGTCATGATCATACGATGAAGGTCACCGAGAGCCTGGTGATACAGCCAAGATCCTAGGATAGAAGGTCTCGGTTCGTGAGATGCCTCTGTCTGGATGGTTCGGCTGGCAGCGTCAGGATTGCCCATCGGGTTTATGGGCAATGGAGAGCCAGGGGTGGATCATTGCGGCAGGGTGATGGGGAAGAGGGGATCGTCGACATGTGCCTGATGGACGAGCTGTACCATGTGACGGAGCTGCTCGGGCTGGGAGTCGGCGAGATCATGATCCTCATGGATGTCGGTGGCCAGGTTGTAGAGATGGCATTTGCCATGATCGACGACGAGTTTCCAGTCGCCCTGTCTGACGCCTATCTGGCCGCTCTCGTTGAGCTCCCAATACAGATAGTCGTGCTGCTTCTGCTGCTTGTCCTTACCGAGCAGGGTGGGAAGGAAGGAAATGCCGTCCCAATATTCTTTCTTCGCCTGTGGGATGCCTTCATACGTGCGCGGTGAGCGGCAGGCATACTTGCGCGTGTAGTTCTTAATGCCGAGGATGTCGCAGAAGGTAGGCATGACATCCCAGAAGGCCAGCTGATGGCTGTTCACCGTTCCGGCTTTCACATGGCCCGGCCAGCGTACGATGAAGGGTATGCGGATGCCGCCTTCAAGGCATGACCGCTTCAGGCCCCGCAGCTTGCCGTCGCGTCCGAAGAAGGTCGGGTCGGCACCTCCTTCCTCGTGAGGGCCGTTGTCGGAGGTGAAGATGACGATGGTGTTGTCGTCGAGTCCCTTTTCGTGGAGCTTCTTCATGATCTGGCCGACATAGGTGTCGAGGCGGGTGATCATGGCGGCGAATTGTGCGTGCACATGGGCTACGGAGTTGTAGCGGTCGGCCCCGCAGAAGTCGTGGTCGTTCTTGAACTGGTCGATATATCCGTTGACGATGGAGTCGTCGGGCTGCACCAGCTCGGCATGGGGCAGCGTATAGGTGAGGAACGCGCAGAAGGGCTGTGTGCCGGTCTGTCGGTCGAGCCATTGCATGGCGTGCTGATGGATCATGTCGGCGGAGTATTGCTGGCGGCGTCCATATCCTGCTCCCCACATCGGATGCTGGATGTTCTGCTCAAGCACCTCCCTGATGACGCTGGTGTCGCCTTCCTGCTTGCTGTACCGGTTGAGGAAGTTGGGATAATAGAGGTGGGCCATGTACTGGCAGATATATCCGTAGAACTCATCGATGCCGCGCTTCTCAGGTGTGGAGACCGATCCCTCGTAGCCGCCGGCCCACTTGCCGAAGAGGGCGGTGGTGTAGCCCTGGTCTTTCATGATCTCGGGCAGGATGACATGGTTGGGATCGTAGGGTTGCTGTCCTGTGACGGCATATTCATCGTTGCGTCCATAGCGGACGCGTCCGGACCAGAACTCCTTATTGCCGCGTACGAGGGTGTGCCCCGTGTGCTGTCCCGTCATGAGGGCCGCACGGGAAGGCGCACTCACCGGACTGCCGGCATAGGCCTGCGTGAAGCGCATGCCCTCACTCGCCAGACGGTCGATGTTCGGCGTGTGGATATAGGGCTGGCCGTAGCAGGCGAGGTCGCCATAGCCCATGTCATCGCAGAGAATGAAGATGATGTTAGGCTTCTCGCCGGCCTGTGCCGTGAGGGCAGAGGTCATGAGAAGGGTGGTGTAGAGAAGTTTTCTGTTGTTTTCTTTCATATCGTTATAGTGTATTGATGTAGCATGAAATAGTCTTGGGATTCGATTCTAGATAGTCGTGCCGGTACATTGAGGCATTAAGGATCATATTCCGTGATGCGTCTCTCCTCTTCGTGATGGAAGGCGTCGAGTTTGTGCAGCCTGCTCACCTTCTGCAGAGTGTAGACGATGACGGAGACGCTCGCTATGAGGAGGTAGAGCAGGGAGAGCTGGAGCACGGAGGGCTGCAGTCCTTCGATGCTGGCTCCCGGCAGACGTGCGATGCGGCCGAGGAAGTCGTTCATCAGTTGGGACAGGACGGTCAGGAGGGTGGCCGGCAGCTGCTGCAGGAAGGGCAGGGGTGAGCAGAGAAAGAACAGGACGGCACTATAGAGGATGAAGGTGGCCAGGGGAATGACGATGAAGTTGGTGAGGAGGAAGTAGCAGGAGAACCGTCCGAAGTAGTAGGCCACGAGCGGTGCCGTACCCAGTTGAGCAGCCAAGCTGACGCAGGCCATGCCCCATATCCAGCGGCTGACGGGATGGCTGAGCGTGAGCAGATGGAAGAAGGTGGGGTAGAACACGAGGATGGCGAGGACAGCCAGGAAGGACAGCTGGAACCCGACATCCCATAGCTCCAGAGGCTGTACGGTCAGCATGATGATGGCGGCCAGTGCCAGTGCATTGACCGAGATCTTCTTGCGGCGGGCGAGCAGGCAGATGGAGTAGAGCGTGATGAGGAGGGCCGACCGGATGGCACTGGCCGGCAGGCCGACGAGTGTGACGAACGACCAGACGGCCAGGAGGATTAGAGGCTGGGTGAGCCACCGCAGGCGGCCGCGGAAGTTGAGCAGCATCGTCAGCAGGCCATAGATGATGCCAAGATGCAGTCCGGAGAGTGCCAGGATGTGGCTGCCGCCTGCTATCGAATAGTCATCGGTCAGTGACTGGGAGACACTGCTCTTGTCGCCCAGTGTCATGGCTGCCACGACACCGTAGGCCTGCTCGTCGTTGCCGGGGAGCCGGTAGCTGGCCAGCAGCTGGCGGCGGAGCGTGAGGGCATGGAGACGCAGGCGCGTGAGGACGGGCAGGTGGAAGTCTGCCGCCGGTGAGCCGTCGGTCTGCAATGCCGTCCAGTCCTTGTAGTAGATGAAGGTCTGGGCCGCGAAGCCGTGACTATAGAGATAGCGCACATAGTTGAACCTTGAGCCGGGATAGTTGGTGGGCGGTTGCAGCAGGGAGGTGGCCTGCAGCCACGAGCCGGTGTGGAGCGACAGCCATCGGTTGTCCACCGTGTCGCGCAGCAGGGCTGCCTTGATCTTCATCGGCTGTTGGAGCTGCCGGCCGTCGACGGCGGTGACCAGCAGGTCGATGCGTGCCACCTTACCCTTAGCCTGCGGCTCGCTGAGGCAGACAGCCCGGTAGCTGATGTTGCCGGCCGGCAGATGGCGCACGGTCTGTTGCAGTTGGCGGGTGCCCAGACCGCCTCCCATACATACGGTGGTGAGCAGGATGCCGATGCTTTGCAGGCGCGGCCAGCGGCGGCAGCAGAGCGTGAGGAGCAGGAAGCCCGCAGCGGCCCCTATCCATCCCTGCAAAGGCAGCAGGGAGGACTGCAGATCGGTCGTGGCAAGGAGGATGCCGACGATCAGGGCCAAGGCGATACGCAGAAGCGGATGGGTATCCATACAGATGCGAAGTTAGGAAAAATATCAATGAGATGATATAGAATATTGTGGATTTTTTATTAATTTTGTCTGTCAACAAGACGAAACACATGGAAGCAAACAACGAACTGCGCACAGCGTGGGATTTTATTGAGCATACGGGCATCAGCGTCTTTCTTACGGGAAAGGCCGGAACGGGAAAGACCACCTTCCTGAAAGCCATGAAGGAACATTCGCGGAAGCGGATGATCGTCGTGGCTCCTACGGGTGTGGCAGCCATCAATGCCGGAGGTGTGACGATTCACTCCTTTTTCCAGATACCGCCCTCGATCTACATTCCCGGAGCACAGGTGAAGGAGCAATACAAGATCAGCAGTATGAAGCGCCACATCATGCGGACGATCGACATGGTGGTGATCGATGAGATCTCGATGGTGCGTGCCGACCTGCTCGACGCCGTTGACAGCGTGCTCCGCCGCTTCCGCAATCCCCTGCAGCCTTTTGGAGGCGTACAACTGGTGATGATCGGTGATCTGCAGCAGCTCACTCCTGTCGTGACAGGCACCGAGGAACCGGTCTTGTCGCGCTATTATACGACGCCCTATTTCTTCGGCAGCCGGGCCTTGCAGCAGATCTCTTATGTGACGATACAGCTCACCCATGTGTATCGTCAGCAGGATGACCGTTTCATCACGATCCTGAACCATATCCGTGAGAACCGGATGACGGACGAGGACTTCAGGATGCTCAACGCCCGCTACAAGCCCGCCTTCCTGCCGAGGCCGGAGGAAGGCTATATCCGGCTGACCACCCATAACCGGACGGCCGACGTCATCAATGAGACAGAGCTGAGGAAGCTGCCGGGTGCCCGCTTCGTCTATCAGGCCGAGATAAAGGACAAGTTCCCTGCGAGCGACTATCCTGTGGAGGCCAGTCTTGAGCTGAAACAGGGAGCGCAGGTGATGTTCGCGCGCAATGATGTGAACGGAGAGTATTATAACGGACTGATCGGCCGCATCACACACATCGATGATGAGAACATCGAGGTGGAGTGTGCCGGTAAGCCCCGTCCCATCAAGGTAGAGAAACAGACTTGGGAGAACACCACCTACACCCTCAATCCGGAGACCCATGAGATCGAGCCGCAGGTGCTGGGCACCTTCACGCAGTATCCCCTGCGTCTGGCCTGGGCCATCACGATCCACAAGAGCCAGGGACTGACCTTCGAGCATGCCATCATTGACGCCGGCCGCTCATTCGCACCGGGTCAGGTATATGTGGCGCTGAGCCGCTGCAAGACCCTTGAGGGCATGGTGCTCTCCACGCCGATCTCTCAGACTGCCATCATCCACGACCAGCGTGTCTCGGCATATATCGCAGGCCAGCAGGAGGCGGCTGAGGAGAGCATACGGCAGCTGCCCTCGCTGAAGGAAGAATATTATTGCCGGCAGCTGCTCGACCTGTTTGACTTCCAATCGCTGATGAGCGCCGAGCAGATGGTCTACCGCCATCTGCTGGAGTTCTTCCGCGACTACCACCGTCTGACGCTCCTTCACGGAGAGACGATACAGCAGTTGGAGAAAGAGCTGATGCAGGTGGCTTACAAGTGGCAGAGCCAGATCCGCTCCATGTCGATAGACCAGCTTCACGGTCAAGCCTTTCTCGACCGTGTGAAGCGTTCGGCGGCTTACTTCCACCATCTGCTGGTAGAGAAGATGGGTCGTCTGATCGAGCAGACGAAAGATGCCTCTTCAGGCAACAAGGAAGCCATGAAGCGCATGAACGAGCTCTATAAGAATCTGTGGCTGCTCTATCTCTGCAAGACGAAGTTGTTGAGGCGCATGGAGGATGAGGAGTTCTCGGTAGCGGGATATCTCGGTGCCCGCCAGGAGACGCTGCTCGACGCGATGGATATCGTACAGCCGGGAAGTGTGAGTCGTACGAGAAAGAGAAAGAAGGGCAGTGATGATCCGTTTGACAGAAAAGCCACCGCCACACGACCGGAGGCCCGGCTGTCTGCCAGTCAGCTGTCGCGGGAGGCGAAGACCCGGCAGGCTGCACCGCCGACAGCGAAGAGCGGCCAGGGAAGACTGTCGAAGGAGGAGTCGGGGAAGGTGTCCCTTCAGCTCTTCGAGCAGGGCAAGTCGATGGAAGAGATCGCACGGGCCCGACGCCTGTCGGTCTCGACGGTAGCCGGCCATCTCCTGCCTTATGTCGTCAGCGGCCAGATAGAGTTGTCGAAGCTTATCCGTCCGGCCCGCCAGGCTATCATCCGTGAGGCTATGCGTCAGGCGGGAGCGCAGGCGAAGCTGTCGGAGATCAAACAGCTCTGTCCCGAGAATATAGAATATGTGGATATCCGGCTTGTCGTGGAGTATGATAAGGCGAAGAAAGAGCAGAAATAAGTTCGTGTAGAACAATATTGCTGGAGATAATAGGAAGGAAGAAACAACGCAAGAAGAGGACGCCCATGAGCGTCCTCTTCTTGCGTTATATTATATTGGAGGCCATACAGATATAGGATAGTGGCCTCTTTTTTGTCTCTTCCGTTATGGGTGTAAGTTTGTCGGGGAAGAGTAAGTCTTTTTATTGTTTGTTGGCGGCAGCGTCCTCTTCTTTCATCTTCTGGATGGCATTCTCCGCCAGTGCCAGCATCTCTTTCTGTCCGGCATAGACGGCGACAGGAGCCAGCCAGCCGACACGTTGTTTGAGATGGGAGACGAGGTAGTCGCTATGGGCAAGTCCACCCGTGAGAATGATGGCATCGGGCGGCGCACAGAATACGGCGGCCTCGGCAACGATGCCCTGTGCGATGCGTAGGATCATGGCGTCGAATACTACCCGTGCATGGTCGTCGCCGGCATCGATCATCTGTTTCACCTCACGCGGGTCGTTCGTGCCCAGATGGGCGAGGAGTCCGGAGTGATGGTTGAGTATCTTGAGCAGTTGCTGTTCGGTGTACTGTCCGCTATAGCAGAGGCGTACCAGATCAGCCGTGGGCAGGGTACCGGCCCGGTTGGGGGTGAATGGTCCGTCACCGTTCAGGGCATTGTTCACATCGACGGCCTGCCCCTTGCGGTGGGCAGCGATGGAGATGCCGCCTCCCATGTGGCAGACGATGAGATTGAGGTCCTCGTAGCGTACCCCGTGCTCGCGGCAGTAGATGCGTGCCACCTCTTTCTGGTTGAGCGCGTGCCATACCGAACGGTGGGGAATCTGCGGCACACCGGAGATGCGTGCCTCAGGCATCATCTCGTCCGTGGTGCCCGGGTCGGCGAAGTAGGCGCGGCAGCCGGGGATTTGGTCGGCGATGTCGCGGGCGATGATACATCCCAGGTTGCAGGCGTGCTGGTCACGGCAGGTGCGTGTGGCCTCGCTCATGGCATGGGTGACGGCATAGGTGCCGCTTTTCACGGCACGTGTCAGCGGCCCGCGTCCTACGACGGCATCAAATTGCAAGGGAGTGCGATGAGCCTCCAGTTCATTGAGGACGAGCTGCTTGCGGAAAGCATACTGATCCATCACGCTGGGGAAGCGGCTCAGTTCCTGCATGGTGTGCTGTATGTTGGAAGTGAAGATCTCTGTCGTGTCATGGAAGACGGAGATCTTTGTAGAGAGAGAACCGGGGTTTATAATAAGCAGGCTGTACATAAACTAAGATATTTGGAGTCTACTGTATCGGCGCGTGACGTCATGACGACGGGTACATCGGTACCTTGGAGCAGGCCGGCAGTACGTGTTTGTGTGAAAAGGGTGAGGGTCTTATAGAAGACATTGCCCGCTTCGATGTCAGGCATCACCAGGGCATCGGCTTTTCCTGCAATGGGGCTAGGTATGTGTTTTTCTGCCAGTGCCTCAGGTGAGCAGGCGGTCTTTACATCGAGTGGTCCGTCGACGATGCAGCGTCCGTACTCTCCTGCCTGTGCCTTGGAGATGATGTCGGCATACCCTGCGGTGTAGGGGAAGTGGCGTGTATCGGCTTTTTCCTGACAGTGGATCAGAGCGATGCGGGGCTCCTCAATGCCGAAACGGCGGCAGGTATGTGCAAGATAGTCTACTTGTGTCTCACGCTGTTCCTGTGTGGGGAAAGGGATGACGGCAGGGTCGGAGAAGAAGAGCAGGCGGGGGTAGCCTTGAATCTCGGCAACGGCGATGTGGGTCAGCACACGTCCTGCAGGCAGGATGCCTTTCTCCTTGTCGATGATGGCGTGCAGGAAAGGAGCCGAGTTGATGAAACCTTTCATCAGGATGTCCGCACGTCCTTCACGTACCGCTTCCACCGCACGGGCCGCAGCCGTAGCTGGATCGGCATCGTGGAAAGGCAGGGGCTCGATGAAGCCCTCCTCCTTGGCACGTCGCAGACTTTCCTGGGTGCAGGCATCGTCAGGACATATTACAGCTACACGTTTGCAAATCTTCTTGGCCCGCAGATGGGCGAACAGTTCGTCAAAACTCTTAATAGACATAATTCATTTCTTAGGATTCAGTTCCATCAATTGTGTAACAACGGTATCGCCCTGAGCGGTCACTTCCCAGATGACTTTTACGATGTGTCCTGCGTCGGTGCGTCCGTAAACATCGATATGGCGTTTCCGTTTCATCTCGATGGTATCTTTCTTCGAGGGATAACTGATGAGCCGGAGCGTGCGTCGGTTGGAGCCTTCGCCAATGTAGAAAATGTCGGTGCTGTCTTTCCCGGCAGCCAGTATTTTCTTATGACGGGCCTTATAGGCGGCCGACGATGTGTCGACTGGCGTAAACTCGGAAGCGGCGACGGTGTCGCCGGGATCGTCTTTCGGTGCAAACCGGCAACCGGTAGTGGTTAGTGCAGTGATCGTGAGGGTAGCAATGCTAACGGCCGGCAGCCATCTGAGGGAAGAAAGAGATAGAAATCGCATACCTATATATTTATAGATGGATGATATATACATGCTATACAAAGGCATGCTATATATTCAGCCATCCGGATGATGCAGGTAGCTGATATATATGGCAAGCGTTCGTATGAGAATAATATATAAGCGCACCGCCTCGTATGGCAGCGGGCGGTGCGCTTTTATTTTTTTTATTGTGATCAGGCCTCGGCCTCAGTCTCTTCAGCCTCCTGAGCGCGGAAATATTTCAGCTCGTCGGCGTGGAAGTTCTTCACGTAGGCGGCATGTCCACGAACCTCTTCCTCTGCCATGCGTACATATACGTTGGCGGACTTGGCGAAGAGCTCCTTGTCGCGCGAAGCGTCGCGGATGATGAGCAGAGACATCACCAGGTCGCAGGTCATGTCGTACAGACGGCGTGCGAGGAAGTCGTGCTCCTCCTGGTTGGCATCAGCCTTAACCTTTTCCACAGCCTCTTCGTAGAGAGGAATGAGGTCGGCAACGCGCTGGAGCAGCGGCTTCATGCAGTCGCATACTTCTTCCTGAAGCATCTCCTTGATGATGCCCAGGTAGGTGCCGTTGGTGATATAGCGGATAGCGGCCACCACCTGCAGCTGTGTCGTACCCTCATAGATAGAGAAGATACGGGCATCGCGGTAGAGGCGCTGTGCCTTGTACTCCATGATGAAGCCTGAACCGCCGTGGATGGAGATACAGTCGTAGGCGTTCTGGTTGGCATACTCAGAGTTCATGCCCTTGGCCAACGGCGTGAAGGCATCGGCCAGGCGATTGTATTTCTTCATCTCCTTGCGCTCGTCAGGTGTGAGGGCACGGTCGCGTGCGATATCCTCGAGACACTTGTAGAAGTCAACGTAGCGGGCTGTCTGGTAGAGCATCGAACGTCCGGCATCGAGCTTGGCCTTCATGCGGGTGAGCATGTCGTAGACGGCGGGGAAGGTGATGATCTTCTTGCCGAACTGAGCGCGCTCCTTGGCATAGGCCAGCGCCGCGTTGTATGCCTCCTGTGACAGACCGACCGACTGGGCTGCGATACCCAGGCGGGCACCGTTCATCAGGGCCATCACATACTTGATCAGTCCCATACGGGTCGAACCGCACAGCTCACAGGGAGCGTTCTTATAAACCAACTCACAGGTGGGCGAGCCGTGGATACCGAGCTTGTTCTCGATATGGCGAACGGTGACGCCGCCGTTTCTCTTGTCGTAGATGAACATTGACAGTCCGCGGCCGTCCTTCGTGCCCTCCTCAGAGCGTGCCAGAACGAGGTGGATGTCGGAATCACCATTGGTGATGAAACGCTTCACACCATTCAGACGCCATGTGCCGTCGGGATCCTGTGTGGCCTTGAGCATCACGTGCTGCAGGTCGCTACCGGCATCCGGCTCGGTAAGGTCCATACTCATCGTCTCTCCGGCGCATACACGGGGGATATATTTCTGGCGCTGTTCCTCAGAGCCGAACTCATAGAGCGTGTCGATGCACGACTGGAGACTCCAGATGTTCTGGAAGCCGGCATCAGCGGCGCTGACCAGCTCGCTAGCCATGGAGAATACGGTGTTGGGGAGGTTCAGGCCACCGTAGCGACGGGGCATCGAGAGTCCCCAAAGGCCGGCCTTGCGTGTCACGTCCATATTCTCCTTGGTCTTGGATGCGTAGAGCATGCGTCCATTCTCCAGATGCGGGCCTTCGAGGTCGACAGCCTCCGCATTCTCTGCGAGGGTGTTGGCAGCAACGTCGCCAACGATATCGAGCAGGCGCTTGTAGTTCTCGATGGCATCCTCGTAGTTGACGGGCGCATCGGCATACTCTTTAGCGTCGGCATAGTTCTTCTCCCGCAATTCAACAATGCGCTTCATCTGAGGATCGTTCAGATAGAAGCCGATTTCGGGATGGTCTGTATAATAATTAGCCATGATATTCTTTATTTACTATTCTGCTTGTAATACTTGATGAACTTGGGGATGACCTCCTCCACGCTGCCAACGATCACGTAGTCGGCGATCTTGTTGATCGGTGCATCGGGATCGGTGTTGATGGAGATGATGATACCGGCATCCTGCATGCCGGCGATATGCTGTATCTGACCGGAAATACCGCAGGCGATATACACCTTAGGATGTACGGTGATACCCGTCTGACCGATCTGACGGTCGTGGTCAACCCATCCTGCATCGACAGCGGCACGTGAGGCACCCACCTCGCCGTGGAGCAGATGAGCCAGCTCAAAGAGCTTGTCGAAGCCTTCCTTCGAACCGACACCGTATCCACCGCTCACTACGATGGGTGAGCCTTTCAAGTTGTGCTTGGCCTCTTCCACGTGGTGATCGAGCACCTTTACGACGAAGGCCTCAGGGCTTACATATTTGCTTACCTCGGGATAGACAACCTCGCCTTTGGCCTGACCTTCATAGAGGGCCTTCTGCATCACGCCGGAACGTACGGTAGCCATCTGGGGACGATGCTCGGGGTTGACGATGGTGGCCACGATGTTGCCACCGAAGGCAGGACGGATCTGATAGAGCAGACCGTCGTAGTGCTTGCCGGTCTTCTTGTCGTCATAGTCGCCGATCTCCAGCTCTGTGCAGTCTGCCGTCAGACCGCTGGTGAGCGATGAGCTGACACGCGGTCCGAGGTCACGGCCGATCACCGTGGCACCCATCAGGGCGATTTGCGGCTGCTCTTCCTTGAAGAGGTTTACAAGAATATCCGTATGGGGAGCCGACGTGTAGGGGAAGAGTCCCTCTGCGTCGAATACAAACAGCTTGTCGACGCCGTAAGGCAGGATCTGCTGCTCCACCTGCCCCTTGATGCCCGTTCCGGCCACTACGGCATGAAGCTCCACACCCTTCTCATTGGCCAGCTTACGGCCTTTGGTGAGCAGCTCCTGAGATACTTCGGCCACTTTCGTGCCTTCTACCTCGCAATATACAAAAACGTTGTTCATTGTTTCCTTTTTATCCGATGATACTTTCTGCTAACAGTTCCTTCACCATGCCTTCGATGTCGGCATCGCTTGCGGTGAGCGTCTTGCTTTCCTTAGCCTGGAAGACGATGTTCTTCACAGCCTTCACCTTGGTGGGCGATCCGGAGAGACCGCACTGTGAGGCGTCACCATCGACATCGGCCACGCTCCACTGGTTGAGTGTCAGGTAAGGACGCTCGGCGTAGAGGGCGGTCCAGGGCTCGTCGCCCTTGCGCTCCATGGGGCAGGAAGCGTACTTGTATTTCATCACGAGCTTGGCGTTGCAGGGACGGCAGGGAGCTGCCGAGCCGTTCACGGTGATCACTACAGGCAGGGGAGCCTCAACGGTCTCTACACCTCCGTCGATGTGACGGCGGATAGTAGCCTTGCCGTCTTCGATCTTCAGGATCTCCTCGGCATAGGTCACCTGGTTGAGGCCGAGCTTCTGGGCCACCTGGGGACCTACCTGGGCGGTATCGCCGTCGATGGCCTGACGGCCGCCGATAACGATGTCGACATGGCCGATCTTCTTAATGGCTGTGGCCAGTGCATAGGAGGTGGCGAGGGTGTCAGCGCCTGCAAAGAGACGGTCGGTGAGCAACCAGCCCGTGTCGGCACCGCGATAGAGGCCCTGGCGGATGATCTCACCAGCGCGGGGAGGACCCATTGTGAGCACACCCACGGTACTGCCGGGGTTCTGCTCTTTCAGACGGAGTGCCTGTTCAAGAGCGTTCAAGTCTTCAGGGTTGAAGATGGCGGGAAGGGCTGCACGGTTCACAGTGCCTTGCTCTGTCATGGCGTCCTTGCCCACGTTTCTTGTGTCGGGTACTTGCTTGGCAAGTACAACAATGTTCAACTTCATATTGGTTTGTTAAAATAATAATAGTCACATTTATATGTTAGGGGTGCAGACATAATGATGCTTGGCGCAAAAATACAAACAATTTGCTGTTTAACAAAAAAGAATAACAGAAAATAACAGACTTTTGGCACAAATCATTATGTTTGTGCAAGATAGGCTGATGATGTATAAGGTCATTGCTGTCTATGGAGAAGAGGTTGCCGGAAAAGAATAAGAGATGTTCAAAATCGGTAAAAATGGTGGATTGACGTACCGGTGGCGTCTTCGTAGATCTGTGAGATATTCTAGAGCCGGATGGACTGTGATGAAAAAAATTGCGTATCTTTGCACGCATTAAATCATACAGACGATGCAGATAAACGTACAATGGATGGAAGAATGGTTCGGAAAGTTCAACCGGCAATATTTCGACGGGAAGCTGCCCTGTCCGCTGTTGAAGGTGGGCAGGTCGAAGACACGGCTTGGCTGTTATTCGTATAAGAGCGTTCGGAAATGGGGCCGGCTGGTGAAAGAGGACCAGACTATCACCTTGTCGCGCTATTATGATCTTAGTGAGCAGGAATATAAGAACGTGCTGCTCCATGAGATGATTCATTATGTCATCGACTATACGCGACTGAAGGACACTTCGCCTCATGGTGTGATCTTTCGTGGCATGATGGCACGTCTCAACCGTGAGGGGTGGAATATCCGCATTTCCCATCACGGTCAGCAGTTGCAGCCGGCTGTCTCACCGGCTAAGGCTGTCCAGTCGCCTCGTCTGGTTGTAGCCATCATGCTGCATAATGGTCAGAAGCTGCTGTCGGCCGTCAATCCTCACTATGCACGACAGATAGCATCGACCTTACAGGCATCGTCCGCAGTGAAGAGCATCGCCTGGTATGTCACGCGCGATCCGTGGTTTGCCAATAAGCCGCGAGTGCAGAGTGCACGGGGAATCCGCGTCGAGGACACATTCTTCCGGGAGATGACGGCGAAGATGACACCGTTTAAGTTCTAGTTCTTGTGTTCTCCGGAGTTCATATATTTTTTTATTTTTCGCTAAAGTCGAGATAGGGAGCCAGCCGTCGGAAATCGGCATCACTGAAGTCGGGCAGTAGCTTCAGGTCGTTGAGGCTGTGGAGCGGTCCGTGCAGTCGGCGGTAGTCGCAGATGGCCTTTGCCTGATAATAGTTGATATAGGGATGTCGTTTCAATTGTTGGAGTGAGAGTCGGTTGATGGGCAGCTTCTTTATCTTGCCCGACAGTTGGAAATAGGGCAGGGCATCTTCCGGGAAATCGTCGATCTCGCGCAACTGGCTGACGGAGGCATATCCGCCGAGGCGTTTGCGGTATTGGGCTATACGTCGTGCGAAATAGCTGCCGATGCCCGGCACACGTTGCAAGGCGGTCGTGTCTGCGGCATTGATGCTGATCTGTTCGCCGGGGAGGAGCTTGTGGCGTATGGCCGGTTGGTATGGGCTGTTGGCCGTTGCGTCAGCGGTTGTAGCGGCTGCGGGTCTGAAGGCATCTCTCTTGCGCGGTGCGGCGGCATCGTAGCGGTTGTCGGCAAACAGGTCGCCGGCCGGCTGATAGTCGCTGCTGATACGGATATAAGGCTCGAGTTGCCGGTATTGTTTTACGGTGAGTCCGTAGAGGCGCGCGAAGTCGCGCTTGTGACGGAATATGCCGCCTTTGGCCCGGTATCTGTAGATGGCCCGCACCTGCCAGGGACTCAGTCCCAGACGGAGCAGTGCCGTGCTGTCGGCTGGGTTGGGGGCGGGTGCTGTCGGATGTGTTGGGGTCGAAGGGAAAGAGCGTTGGTGCCACTGCGGGCTGCGCGTAATAATCGCGTCGCTGCGTAGAACGTAAGGACTTCTTCTGATAGCCGTTGCGGACGCTCGTTTCTGTGGAGGCTGTCTGAGTTTGCAGCTCCTCTTCCTTTCCATCGCGGAGAAGGAGAACGACAAGGGCGAGGATGGTGACTGTCAGAAAGGTGATGAGCACGATACGGTCGGAGCGGTTAAAGTATGTAAGATCTCTCAATTTCATGACTTGCATGGTTAGTTAATGCAAACATAAGATATTCTTTGCAGATTTCCAAGCCTTGTACTTGATTTTTAGTGAGTCATGTCGTAAAATGGTGCCGTAACCGTCTTGACAGGCTGTTTTCTCTATGATGGGTTGCTTATAGACGATGTCGATAACGGGGTAGGGTGTCCGGATGGTCTTGACATGCCCTATTTCCATGACTATTTACGAATCCGATTCTCTCTTTAGTAGTGAATCCTTTGGACTTCTAATGATGGATTGAGGATAAAATGTAAACGCCACCTCTTCCTGTCACGGAAAGGCGGCGTTTATAAAGTATCGTATGGGGGTGTTTCAAGAACGGGTGCAGTCTGTTTACAGCGATCCGTCGGGCCAGGGTATGATCTTGCCGGTCTTGGCGATAGCCGGCCGTTGTGCATCCATCTGTTTCAGTTCCTTTGTCAGCTTGCGGGCCAGTTTGCGTGTCAGTTCCGGTTGCTCCTGTGCCAGGTCGTGCTCTTCACCGATGTCCTCTGCGAGGTTGTATAGCCGTAGCTCGCGGGTAGCCCAGAAGTAGATGAGGTGATAGCCGTTGTCGCGGATGGCCGAATAAGCTCCGAAGCCCTCCTTTGTGTCCTGATCCTCTCCCCATAAGTTCGGGAAGTGCCAGATGAGGGTGCGGTCACGTTTCTTGTCGGGATGAAGCAGGAGTGGTACGAAGCTGTGTCCGTCAACATGCTGTACGGTATGGTAGTCTTTTACCTGGGCCATCTCGAGAATGGACGGGAAGAAATCCTCGATGATGACCGGATTCTGATTCTCTGTTCCTCCCTGGGTCACGCCTGGCCAGCTGACGATCATCGGTTCGTGTACGCCGCCTTCATAGGCCGATCCCTTGCCGCCTCTTGCCGGTGTGTTCTGGTCGTGGTTCCATCGTCCCTGCCGCACGCTGACGCTCTGCCCGCCATTGTCGCTCATGAAGATGATGATCGTGTTGCGGGCCACATCGGGCTGAGAGTCGATGAAGTTCAGAATGTCGCCGAGACTCTTGTCCATGCCTTCTACAAGGGCGGCGTGGTTCACCTCCATGGTATTGAGCGTATCTTTCAGTTGTGGATCCCATACGCCCTGATAGTGCCCGGTGAAGCGTTTGTCGGCATCATAGGGAATATGAATGGCGTAGTGCGACATATATAGGTAGAAAGGCTGTCCTTGACTGATGGGTTTCTTCATCGCTTCGATAGCCTCCAGCGTGAGTGCCTCGGAGAGGAAGGTACCCGTCTTATAATATTTTTCCAGTCCCTGTACATGGAACTCTCCCGCACCGTATTCGTTCTCGGCCAGATAGCTGGCCGGTGCTCCGTTGGCTGCTCCGGCGATGTTCACGTCGAATCCGAAACGCTCGGGCATCTCGCCTACCGTACCGCGCGCGGCGAAGTGTGCCTTACCGCAGTGGATGGTGTAATAGCCGGCATCATGAAGGAGCTGCGGCAGCGAGGTGATCAATGTGGCTTGTTTGCGGTCGCGTTCTGTAGCTTTGTCGGCCGGTTGTATGCCGTTCCAGTTCCAACGGGGAAGGGTGAGAACAGTGTCGGGACTGTCGGTGCTTTGGTCGTAGTTGAGGGTCCAGTTGGTGACACGGTGCCGGGCAGCGTTCATACCCGACATGAGTGAGCAGCGGCTGGGTGAGCTTACGGCACAGGCATACGCTTGCATGAACTTGACTCCCCGTTGTGCGAGCCGTTCCATATTGGGTGTGCGGTAGCGTTGGTTGAGGAGGGAGGGCTCGCGCCAGAAAGGAACGGAGGTCTCCTGCCATCCCATGTCATCGACAAGGAAGAGGATGATATTGGGACGTTGGGAGGTGGAGGCTGTTCGGTCAGCAGCCCGGGCCGTTATCGGCAGAGAGAGTCCGGTCGATAAGGCAGCCATCGTCAGTAGGGGAAGATGCGACTGTTTCATAAAGCTATCAATATTTATATTGTTTATCAGACAAAAGTACGAATTATGTGGCAAGTTGGGTTATCTTTTCCGTTAAGATGTATAAAAGATATAAAATAGGGGGGAAGGTGATATAAGTCGCGATGGTAGCCTATATAATAAAGGTATATCATTAGTGTCCCGTTAAAATTGGGACGAGT
>HF988569.1 GCA_000431975.1 Prevotella sp. CAG:924
CTCATACGCCATTCTGCTTGACGTATGAGCCGTTTTATTTTTAAATGATCAACTTCTACCACTACAGGCATAGGCAGATCTTTCAGATTCATTATTTCTACAGGGAATCATTAGCCTATCTCGATCTTACGACCAGCTTCCGGAGCCTCCTGTTTCGGCAATTTAGGCAATTCGATAGAAAGAATGCCATTCTCAACTTTTGCAGATATGTGCTCACGATCGACATCGTCAGGCAGGGTATAGCTCTGCTCATAGTTTGAATAAGAGAACTCACGACGTAGATAGTGCTCTTTCTTGCCTTCCTTCTTGTCTTCCTCCTTATTCTCGAACTTATTCTCGATCTTGACACTCAGATATCCGTCCTTGTCAATATTGATTCGGCAATACTCTTTCTTGAGTCCGGGAGCAGCAATCTCCATCGTATAAGCCTTGTCGCTCTCTTTCACATTTACGGCGGGGGCAGTGGCGTTCATCTTCGGCATCCAATCGGTGTGGAAGAAATCATCAAATGCATTGCTCAACCAATTGTTAGAATTCAAAACTGGATACAACATAATAAAAACCTCCTGCTTATTTGTTAAATTATTTATCATTGGATTCATCTCGCTTCACATTTCTGCTCTGCTCGACAACGGATGTCTGTCAAGCCTTTCAACCCGACCGGCTGTCCGTACTCTCTTTGCCCTTTCGGACTCCGTTTGCATTAGGCATAGAAGCAATACCCATGCCTAAGAAATCGGGTAGGAGGTAAATGCTAATCATAAAAG
>HF988570.1 GCA_000431975.1 Prevotella sp. CAG:924
GCAGCATATCTCCCCTGTATTTATCGGGTGAGCCATAATATGCCCAGCAATAGGATGACGGCAACCGAATATCCATGAATGTCGGCACGATTGAAAAACGAATATGTCAAAGTGTGTCTTGACCATTAGATCAACCCTGCTAAAAAACGAGCATGCAGACCACCTTATATCTTAATCAGGCAACACGAAAATCCCTCTGTTCAGCCTTCATCTATCAGATATAAGACCCCATAGAGGGATTTCCCCTTATCGTTCGTCTATCGTACCCTCCTCCGACTCCTTATCGCTTCAACACGTATTCCTTAATTCTTGGACATCCGCATCTATATAGGGGCAAGACAGTTTAAGTCCATTTTCGGATGTCCTTATACGATACCTAACTGATGGAGGAACACAGCAAGAATGCAAAGGGGCGATACAAAGCGGATGACGAAAAGCCACACCGCAAAGAGACGACCCGAAATCGTGCCCCAGTTGGTGAACTCATCCTTCACCGTCTGCAGAGGTACCAGCCAACCTACAAGGATACAGGTAAGGAAAGAGCCACCCACCAGCAGGACATTCGACGTGAGGTAATCGCAGAAATCAAGGAAGCTCTTGCCAAAGATGGTAAGATCAACAGCACCGCACGACAATGAGCAAAGTACGCCGATGATACAGGCCAGGCAGGTCTCGATAATCGCTCCATGGCGACGCGAGATATGCAGCTCCTCATAAAACAAAGCCGTGCCGATCTCGTGCATGGAAATGGTAGATGTCAAAGCCGCCAAGGCCAGAAGAGCATAGAAAAGGATCGCTATCAGATAGCCTATCGTTGGTGTGAAAGCCTGTTGGAACACGTTGGGCAGCGTGATGAAGATCAACGAAGGACCACTGTCAGGTTGCACGCCCACCGAGAAGGCCGCAGGAAAGATCATCAGCCCGGCCAGGATGGCAATCAACGAGTCCAGTCCGGCTATCTGGGCCGCCGAGTTGAACAGCTTTGTCCGTCGAGAGAAATAGCTTGAATAGGTACAGAGACAGGCCGTTCCCAGTGAGAGGGAGAAGAACGACTGGCCCAACGCATCGAGGAAGACACTCCGGTTGATCTTAGAAAAGTCAGGGTGAAACAGGAAACGGATGCCGTCCATCGCACCGGAAAGCGTACAAGAAGCGATGACAATGACGATAAGCAGAATGAAGAGCAGGGGCATGAGCACATTGCTGAACTTCTCTATTCCACGCCGTACGCCACGGATCACCACCAGATGAGTGATGAGAATAAAAACTACCGACCAGATGATCGGCGTCCATGTACCCGTAGTGAATTCGGTGAAATATTGCCGGATATACTGCGGATCACCCTTCAGCTGTCCCATCATCGATGCAAAAAGATACTGCAGACACCATCCCGCAATGACTGAGTAAAAACCGAGAATGATCAAGGCTGTCAGTGCGCCCAGCACACCGAGAAATGCCCATGGCTTGCCGCCTACGCGGCCATAGGCCCGCATGGCATTCGATGCGCCATGCCGGCCTACAATAAATTCGGCCACCATGCCGGGAATGCCAAGCATGAGGACACACACTATATAAATCACGATGAAGGCAGCGCCTCCATCCTGCCCCGTCATATAGGGGAAACGCCAGATGTTACCCAAGCCGACAGCCGAACCGGCTGTAGCAAGGATGACACCTATTTTGGTTCCGAAATTTCCACGTTCTGTCATACTAATATTTTAGAAGGCACCCAGTTGATGCAAGAAAATAGCTAAAATAGCCAACGGGCAGATGAAGCGCATCAGGAAAAGATAAACACCGAAAAATCGGCCCCGTAATGTGCCCCAGTTGGTAAACTCATCCTTGACGATCTTACGCGGTACGATCCAACCCAAGAAGATACAAGTAAGAAAACCGCCGACAGGCAGGAATATCTGTCCGGTGATGAAGTCAAACCAGTCGAAAAGTGACTTTCCACCAAACACCAGTCCCCGTCCAGCTCCTAAAGAGAGTGAACAAACAGCACCAATCACCATCGTCGACAATGTGACAATCCATGCGCCTTTCTTCCGCGAGATGTGCAACTCCTCTACGAAGAAAGCCGTGCTCACCTCATGGAGCGATATCAGCGATGTCAGAGCCGCCAACGAGAGCAGGGCATAGAACATCAGCGATACGATCCATCCCAGAATAGGCATCCCCGCAAAGGCTTGATTGAACACATTAGGCAACGTGATGAAAATCAAGGAGGGGCCCGAATCAGGGTTCACACCCACGGAAAAGGCTGCAGGGAAGATCATCAGACCAGCCAGAATGGCCACCATCGTATCGACCAAGGCCACTTGGACTGCCGAGTTGAAAAGGTTGGTCTGACGGCTGTAATAGCTGGCATAAGTGCTGATGCAGCCCATGGCGATACTCAACGAATAGAATGACTGTCCCAGTGCCCCCAGAAAAACGTTCTGATCAAGCTTCTCAAAGTCTGGCTTGAAAAGAAACTCTATGCCTTTATAACCACCCGGGAGCAAGCAAGAAGCCACCACAATGACCAGCAACAAGATGAACAAGGTGGGCATCATTAGCTTGGAAGCCCGCTCTATACCTCCCCGGACACCATGAATGATGATGAAATGGGCAAGCAGAATGATAACGGCCAACCAGAATACCGGACGCAGGGCATCACTGGAGAAGGTCTGGAAATATTGCTGTATATAAGTCGGATCGCCATGCAATTGTCCGACTGCAGAGGCATAGATATACTGAACGCACCATCCCGACACAACGGCATAATAGCCCGTAATGAGAAAACCGGTCAGCACACCAAGCAGTCCGACATATTTCCATGCGTGTCCACCAGACATCTTCGAATAAGCACGATAAGTGTTGGCTGCACCATGGCGGCCGATGATGAACTCTGATACCATACAAGGTACTCCCAGCAGAATGACACAAAGCAAATAGATGAAAATGAAAGCAGCCCCACCATTCTCACCTGTCATATAAGGAAACCGCCACACATTACCCAATCCGACGGCACCGCCGGCTGTGGCGAGAATCATTCCTATTTTACTACCGAAATTGACTCTTTCTTCTGACATACTGATAATAATTTTGTTTTCAGACTGCAAAATTATAAAAATAATGCTTACTTTTGCACAAAAATCAAAGCAAATATATACAATATGAAGAAAATATTAAGCATCTACCGGTTTACGTTGCTTATCATTCTAGTGATCTGGGTGCTATGTCTGGTGCCGTTTTTTCCTGAGACGCCCCTCGATGATGTGCCTTTCATGGACAAATGGACCCACTTTGTGATGTACGGCGGGTTATGCACGGTTGCATGGCTCGAATATGGATGGCGGTCACCGCAACAACCACGACGATGGACTTTTCTCTGGCTGTTTTTATTACCTATTATTATGGGGGGACTGATAGAGATCGTACAAGCCACCTGCACAGGCGGCCACCGCTCCGGTGACATCATGGACTGGGCCGCCGATGCGGTGGGCGTAGTGCTGGGGCAGCTCATCGGTATTCCTCTGGCACGAGTTGCCTCCAAGTGGAATAAGGCTCAGTGAGCAAATTAGAATTATAGAAATGAGCATCACCGGTTACCTCCGGTCCGATAAAATCGGGCTTGATGAAAGGCTCATCCGGTGATCCCAACTCAACCTCGGCGAAGACCAGCCCGTCATTATCGCCATGAAACTCATCCACTTCAAAAGTGTGTGTGCCGCTCTTCACCAGATAACGGTGCTTGTCGATCACACCTCCCCGACAGAGCTTCATCAGTTGACGGGCCTCATCAAGGGTGATCTCTTTCTCGAACTCATAACGAGAAAGCCCTCCGTCAACACTCTTCGACTTAATTGTCAGATAGGCCTTATCGTCACGCACGCGCACGCGCACCGTAGCACCCTCGGCCTTGATATACCCTTGCTGAATATGGGAAAAAGAAAAGGCGGCGCTTCTGTAAGCACTGCCTTTCCTCACAAGGAATTTCCTTTCTATTTCCATTCCGCTCATGCCACCATCGTAAAAGTATAGATCATATAGATAATGGCCAGCAGAATCAGACACACAAAGATCCACTTGACTATCTTGTCGCCTTGCTTCTGCTGCAATTCCTCACGCCGTTCGCGTTTTGTCTTCTTTGCTCCATTCATAGTGGTAATAATTTAAAGGTTTATGTTTTAGTTATTCTTGCTCAGCATCAGAGGCGGCGAACTCCATGAGATAGGCTTTGATGAAACCATCGATCTTACCGTCCATCACACCATCCACATCAGAAGTCTGATAGTTCGTACGATGATCTTTCACACGACGGTCATCAAACACATAGCTTCTGATCTGCGAGCCCCACTCTATCTTCTTCTTGCCTGCCTCAATCTTAGCCTGGGCTTCCATCCGTTTTTTCATCGCACGGTCGTAAAGCTGTGACTTCAACAGAAGGAGAGCCTTCGCACGGTTCTTCGGCTGGTCGCGCGTCTCCGTATTGGCAATAAGGATTTCCTCTTCCTCACCTGTATCAGGGTCCTGATAGAGATAGCGCACACGCACACCCGACTCCACCTTGTTCACATTCTGACCACCGGCGCCTCCCGAACGGAAGGTGTCAAAGCTCAGACGGGCAGGATCGATGTAGACATCGATGGAATCGTCCACAAGAGGTGTGACAAAGACAGAGGCGAAACTCGTCATACGCTTGCCCTGTGCATTATAAGGTGACACACGGACGAGACGGTGTACACCATTCTCACTCTTCAGATAGCCATAGGCATATTCTCCACCCTCGATCGTCATCGTAACCGACTTGATGCCGGCCTCATCACCTTCCTGCAAGTCGTTGACCGTCACCTTGTAGCCGTGTGCCTCTGCCCAACGCTGATACATACGCATGAGCATCGAGGCCCAGTCCTGACTTTCCGTACCACCGGCACCAGAGTTGATCTTCATCACTGCATCCATCGGATCCTCCTCCTGGCGCAGCATGTTTTTCAGCTCCAGATCCTCAATGGCAGCTATAGCCTTCGCATAATCGGCATCCACTTCCTCCTCACTGACCATCTCATCCTTATAGAAATCGAAAGCCAACTGAAGCTCCTCAGCCAACTGACGCACATTCTTATAACCGGTGACCCAGCGCTCAATGCCTTTTACTTTCTTCATCTGCTCCTGCGCCCGCTTGGGATCATCCCAGAAATCCGGCGCCTGCGTACGCAAGGTCTCTTCCTCCAGTTCTACTTTCTTCTGATCGATATTCAAATAATGATGGAGCTTCTCAACTCTGTCCATCACATCTTTTAATTGGTCTGCTGTGATCATATTCTATTATTTTCTGCATCATCGTACATCTTGTCGATGATCTCCTGATAATTCTTATAAATAATGGGACGACGTATTTTCAGCGTGTCGGTAAGCTCACCGCTCTCTACAGAGAAATGATGAGGTATAATGGTAAACCGTCTGATCTTCTCATAACTGGCCAGCGATTGCTGCAGCGTGTCTATCCGGTCGGCAAGCATCTTGTACAATTTCTCATTGCGGCAAAGCTCTTCACGTGTGGCAAACCTAAGTTGATGGTCACGGGCCCACTCCTCCACCAGACGGAACTCGGGTACGATAAGAGCAGAGACAAATTTACGCTGATCGGCAATGACCACTACTTGGTCAATATATTTATCGACGAGCAGCAGCGATTCCATCATCTGGGGAGCTATATATTTGCCGTTGGATGTCTTAAAGAGGTCCTTAATGCGCTCGGTAAGATAAAGTTCCCCGTCTTTCATATAGCCGGCATCACCTGTGTGAAAATATCCGTCGGCATCGAAAGACACCGCATTGATCTGGTCACGCTTATAATAGCCTCGGGTGATAGTCGGTCCTTTCAACAAGATCTCATTATTCTCACCTATCTTGATCTGAAGGCCCTCGAGGGGACGACCTACGCTACCGACGGTGAACGGCTTTCCCAAATGGTCGCATGACACGGTGGCCAGGCTCTCAGTCAGTCCATAACCGACAACCATACCGATGCCAAGGGAGTGAACGAAGTCCTCAACCACCGGTGACACGTATGCACCTGCCGTAGGGAAAAGATGGGGGCGCTCCAATCCGAGCTGTTTACGCACAAATGCCAATATCGTTGAATTCACCAGTTTATATTGGAAGGCAAGCGCAAGTGACGGACGTTTGCCTTGCCCCAGACATTCTACATTATACTGATGGCCGATATGCAGTGCCCGCAACATAAGTGAGCGCTGCATGGGACTGGCATGGTCGATCTTATCTTTTACCGCCTGATACACTTTCTCCCAGAAACGGGGCACCGACGACATACAGGTGGGATGTGTTTCACGCATGGAGTCCTGTATCTCCTTCGGATAAGTGTTGATAATCAGCTGTGCACCTTCGGAAAGTGCGAGGTACGACCACGCACGCTCAAAGATATGCGTGAAAGGAAGAAAATTGATGACGCGGTCGTCCTCGCCCACGGGTACGCACTTGTCATTGGCTCGTATGCCCGCGTTGTATTGGCCGTAGGTAAGGATCACGCCTTTGCTCTCGCCCGTCGTACCACTGGTATAAAGGATATTACAGATGTCGTCATCACTAGCTTCTCGGTAGCATTTTTCCAGTTCTGCCTGATGAGGGAAACCGTCACCCATCTTCATGAAATCGCTGAAATAGAGGGCATGGGGATCGTGCGTAGAGATACGGACAGAACGGTCGAAGATGATTATGCGTTCCAAGGAAGGGCAGAGGGCAAAGATACGATGTGTCTTGTTATACTGCTCCTGCTCCCCTACAAAGACAAAGCGTACTTGCGCATCATTGATCATATACTGAATCTGCTGCTCACTGCTCGTGGCATAGAATGGGATCGAGATGGCACGGACGCCGTAAGCGCCAAAGTCGGTAAGCAGATAGTGAATACAGTTCTGCGAGAACACGGCTATGGCATCTTGTGGTTTCACACCAAGCTCAAGCAGTGCATTACTCACCATCTTTACGCCTTTGGAAAACTGATTCCACGAAGCTGTCTTCCATTCCAGACTGCCGAATCTGCGATAATTGAGTACGGGGCGGTCGCCGTACCGTTTGGCCTGCTCATGGATGAGAACAGAAAGATGACTGGGGTTCAGCATAAATTGTTTCTTTATTAGCCGATTAAACGACAAGGCGGATTTCCGGAGTCGTAATACTCGCCTTCCGGAACGCTCATGCGCTTCTATCCTATTATATATTGCAAAGATAAATAATTCTGAACAAAACAAAAAGAAATTTCCCGTTTTTTCTTAAATTTGCAAACAATAGAATTAATGAAGAGAAAGCAGACATGACGAATCCCAATTATCTCACGGCCGCCCGCCGGCTGCTCTGCTCCCTCATAGAGCTGCCATCAGTAAGCCGTGAGGAGGACAAAGCAGCCGACTGCATGGAAGCCGCCATCCGTGAATATGGTTTTCTTCCACAGCGCAAAGGCAACAATGTATGGACCACCGATCCGCATTATGATGCCTCGCGGCCTACCGTACTACTCAATGCCCATATCGACACGGTCAAGCCTGCCCCATCGTGGACCCGCGATCCGTTCACGCCGACCATTGAGGGCGACCGCCTATACGGTCTGGGCAGCAACGACTGTGGCGGAGGACTCGTCACGCTGCTGCAGACCTACCGCATCATGGTGAATGAGCCGCGCACATACAATCTCATCTACCTGGCCTCCTGCGAGGAGGAAGTGTCGGGGCAGGCGGGCATCGTCCTTGCCCTGCCCGAGCTGCCTAAGATCGATGTCGCCATTGTAGGAGAACCGACAGGTATGCAGCCCGCCGTGGCGGAGAAAGGACTGATGGTGCTCGACATGATCGCATACGGTAAGAGCGGACATGCTGCACGCGACGAAGGCGTGAACGCCATCTACGAGGCGCTCGATGACATGCGATGGATACGTGACTACCGTTTCGAAAAAGTAAGCCCCCTACTCGGTCCTACCAAGATGACGCTCACCGTCATACACGCCGGTACACAGCACAACGTCGTGCCCGACCGCTGCACCATGCTTATTGACGTGCGCACCAATGAGCTCTACACCAACGAGGAAGTCTACGACATTATATGCAATCATGTCAAAAGCGAGGTAAAGGCCCACTCTTTCCGTCTCCACTCTTCCGGCATCGCGCTCGACCATCCACTCGTGAGACGCTGCATCTCGATGGGCCTAAAGCCCTATGGCTCCCCCACTCTCAGCGACCAGGCCCTCATGCGTTTTGACTCCTTTAAGCTCGGTCCCGGCGAGTCGGCACGCTCCCATACGGCCGATGAGTATATCTGCCTCAGTGAGATGGAACAGGCCATGGACGTCTATCCGGCACTGCTCAAAGGATTGGAGCTGTAAGACCACTGATAACGCAGGGCCGGCTTACCCAACATATAAGCTCACACTTGATCCGCCGCGGAAAAGAGGGACTGCCCATAAAGAATGATACGGACTTCGTTGTCCAGAGAAAGTCGTTGCTGACTGCAAGAAAGACGATACGACTTTTGACTGACAGTCTACGTTTTTAGGATGGCCTTCTGCAAGATGTCTACTGTTTCTGTCTATAAAAGAAATAGTGTCTAATAAACTCAAACAAAGTCAATATGGTTACTTAGGCAAGGAGTATATGGCTACTTAGCCAACGAGCATATGGAATGGATACTTGAAGACATATTAAGTTTTATGTTTTTTGTCGCACAATAGAAAAACAGGCACACACTGCTATCGTCTTTCAAACTACGCAGTGTGTGCCTGTTGTATTAACATCAAGTATTCCTTGCCACACCTGAAAAAAGTATCATACGGAGCACTCCACCTGACGGATTCCCTGTCAAATAAGCTCTCAAGACCTACTTGAGATAAGTACGCATAAACTGCTCGATCTTATCGAAGGGAATCATTTTTAGATTATCATACAAATCTACGTGGCTGGCACCCGGAATAATCACAAGCTCCTTGTTATCTCCTTGAAGCTTCTTGAAAGCATCCTCGCTGAAATAGCGGGAGTGAGCCTTCTCGCCATGAAGCATCAGCACCGCGCTCCTGATCTCACTACTATAACTCAATATCAGCATATTGATGAATGAAAGCGCCGAGGTCTTATTCCATCCGCCATTAGAATTTAGTGAACGTTTGTGATAACCCCTCGCCGTCTTGTAATAAGCATGGTAATCCTTCACGAACTGGGGCGCATCATCGGGGAGCGGATCCACCACGCCACCGGCCAGTGCATAGGAGCCATTAATATAGTCCTCCGTGCGCTGAGCGTTCAACTGCTTTCGCAGTTCATAGCGTGCATCACTGTCCATCGTATCAAAATAGCCGTTGGCTGTCACCCTACTCATGTCATACATCGTACTGGTCACCGTTGCCTTGATACGGGTGTCAATGGCTGCCGCATTAAGAGCGAAACCACCCCAACCACAAATGCCAATGATGCCGATACGCTCCGGATCGACATCCTCACGCGAACAGAGATAATCCACTGCCGCACAGAAATCCTCGGTATTGATGTCCGGAGAAGCGACATTGCGCGGCTCTCCTCCACTCTCACCGGTAAAAGAAGGATCAAAAGCTATGGTAAGAAATCCACGCTCAGCCAAAATCTGAGCATAGAGTCCTGACGACTGTTCCTTGACAGCGCCAAACGGTCCACACACAGCAATTGCGGCCAACTTACCTTCCACCTGTTTGGGCTTATAGAGATCGGCTGCCAGCGTAATGCCGTAACGATTGTGAAAAACGATCTTGCCATGATCCACACGATCGCTCTTGGGGAACACCTTGTCCCATTCCTGGGTCAGATTCATTTCTTTTTCCATAATTTGTGTATTATGATTGATAGTCTTTGTCAGAGGGTTGCCTGCATAAAGAGTGCCCGACGTACAAAGTGCGAGGGAAAGCACGCACAAATTGAAAAATAATCTTTTCATAAACAACCTTATTAAATTATCGCTTTTACACTGCAAAGATAGTGTATCCCCCTAGCAATCCATGTAGACAGATTACGGTTTATGCCCTGCCTCTCTAACCACTATTACGGATTATTCCTCATATTGTAATTATCCGCAAGCATATTATCCGGCATGTTTTTATCAATTATCAAAACCGTCTATTCCATAATCCTTACAATTCGCGAGCTAACAACCTTTCTAACAGATATAAAGTAGAGATCAGAGATTAATTTCGACCTGTCAGTTATAAGACCTTTTTCTCACAATTTCTCAATATATAACTTTCAAATATCTGATATTCTCAATACTCTCATAATCATATCCAACACATAAAAGACTACAAGATGCCCCATAAAACTTTTAAAACGCAACAAGCCGAATACGAAAACCTATACAAACGCAACAAAATGACATATTTAACAATAAAAGACTTTCCGACTTTTGTCATTTTACAAAAAAATATTACCTTTGCCCCTATCTTAAATCTGGGCCCGCGTCCAGCATGTGTAACACCCTGTAATATATAAAGACAAACAAGTATTAATTTAATATATTTTATTATGGTAAAACATTTACTTTTAGTTTCACTCTTGGCTATCCCCTTTGTCCCCTCAATGGGTCAAACGATCAAAAAGGCCGACAATGTAGCTATGCTTAACATTTCTTCAAATGGTAAATATGCCTGCTCATCAATCGAAGGTACTGTCGTAATTTGGAATACAGAAGAAGACAACGCCTTAACGACGTTCAACGATGACTATTATTATGGAGATGCCATTAGCGATGATGGAACTGTAGCCGGTTCTATCGGAGTAACCGGACAGGAGAAGCCTGTCATCATCTCTGGCGATAAAATAACCAACCTGCCTATGCCGTCAGATATCACATGGAGCTACGGATCAGGACGCGGTATTTCCCCTGATGGTACAATGGTATGCGGTCTCCTTACACGAGGAGATGTAAACATCATGGGTAACGCAACTTTTACTCTCCCTTATGTATGGGAAATCAACGGTGACCAGATCACCTGTACAGCATTGCCTTATCCGGAGAAAGACTTTACCGGCCGTTATCCGCAGGGCTATCATCCCCTCTTCGTATCGGCTGACAAGAACCGTATTTTGGGACGTCAGATTGACTATTCCGGTATGGCCGGCGCTATCGTAGTATGGCAACGCACCGCACCCGGTGAACCATGGAACTACACTTTGCTGGGTGAAGATCTGATCTGGAAAGACGGACCTGATTTTCCAGAATATCCCGATGAGCCCGAGTCTATTGACTACACCCAGTATATGACAGAAGATGAGATCGCTGCCTATAATGAAGCTTTCCAAGAGTGGGCTAACAATGGGTATGTTGGTGAAAGCCCCAAACGCGAAGACTTCATCACCGACGAAACCAGAAAAGCCCAGTATCTCGAGGCTCTAACAGCCTATAATGCCGCTCTAGACGAATATAGGAAAGCTTCTGATGCTTTCAATGAGGTATATTATCAGCGCATGACAGGCTACTCGCTTGATCTCTACTCGATGTCAAGCAGCTTCAATGGCCGCTATGTAGGTTGCACACTGCAAACAGTCGATATGTCTGACTATTTCCCCACGACCATAACATATCCTCTCTATTACGATCTGAATGATAATAATAAGTGCTACAAGCTAGAGAAGGATCAGTATAAGAACACTGGTATGGCCGGACATATCACCGATGCCGGTGACCTTGTCATCTCTAACCCGGCAATGGCCAGTATCTACGATCCCCGCAATTCTTATGTAGTTCCTGCCGGTAAAGATCAGCCAGAGATGTTCTATACTTACCTATCAGATAAGACAGGCGGCAAGGTGAACCGCCAGACCTTCGTTGACGCAGGTATGGCTTATTCTTGGACTGATTATTCAACAGGTGAGCCTACCGAGGTAACCGACTCTGTTCTCGTCGGCTCTGCCCTGCTGTCTGCCGATGGCATGAATGCGATGGGCTTCAGCACCAATCCTTCAACGTTCATGTTCTCATCATGGGCCATCAACGGAGGTAGCACGACCGGTATCCACTCTGCTGCTGTGAAGGGTACAGAGAAGGTGCTCCGCGCCAACGTCATCGAGGATGGCACCATCGAATATGTTGCCGATGCTGCAAGTGCAATGATTTATGACATGAGTGGTGCCGTAGTATTCAGCGGAAGAGTTCAGAACGGAATCATCGCTGCTCCTACTAAGAGCGGTATGTATCTGCTCCGTACAAAACTGAATGACGGAAGCCTGACTACTGACAAGATCATTGTAAAATAAGCCCTGAATTATAATTATACAGCCGGCCCTAAAATATTTATGGGCCGGCTTTTTTATTCAAATATCCGCACATTATAATAATAAATATAAGCATATCGCCATTTAAATATTTACTACACTTTTCCTAAAAGAAATAAAATATTGGATAAGGGCTGTATTTTTATTATATGTTTGCGTCTTCTACTGAATTTCTTCTAGTCTTTTAGTATAAACCCACGACATTATGACATTTTTCTAATAAAAAAGTTGGTTTATTACAAAATTATTATTAGTTTTGCCGACAATAAATACATAATGTTGCGTAACATAATGAAAAAAAAATTATTATTCATTGCTTTAGCGCTCGGAATGTTCTGTTCCGCTCATGCGCAATTACCATCTATTACTCTTAAGGACATTAATGGAAAGACTGTAAGGACAGACACCCTTTCAAACAACGGCAAGCCTCTTATCATCGATTTTTTTGCCACATGGTGCAAGCCCTGCAACCGCGAGTTGACCGCCATCAGTGAGGTGTATGAGGACTGGCAGGAAGAGACCGGTGTCAAGCTCATCGCCATCTCCATCGACCAGGCACAGAACATTAATAAGGTGAAACCGTTGGTTGACAGTCATGAATGGCCTTACGATGTACTTCTTGACCCGAATGGCGACTTCAAGCGCGCACTGGGCATACAGATGATCCCTTACACGCTCATCGTCGACGGTAAGGGCAATATCGTCTACAAGCATAACGGATACACCGAAGGCGCTGAACAGGAGATCTTTGAAAAGGTGAAAGAATTAGTAAACCAATAAGCAAAGACGGCAGCCAGGCTTCCAGCCCGGCTGCTTACTTTTAATTACAATTGATGCTATAAAGAAATGATAACCATCAACCGACTTTTTTGCCTGGCTTTACTATCAGTATCTTCTGCTTATTGTTTCGCCCAGGAAGAGAACGGCAAAAAGATAACAGTAAGCGGAAGTATCCAAAGCGACATCCTCATTCCTCAGGATGACGACAAGATCGGAACAGAAAAGACCAACGACTGGGCATTGACCAACACCTATGCCGATGTAAGCGTGATGAGCAAACATATCGACGCAGGCGCACGTTTTGAATTTCTAAAACATCCGCTGCCCGGTTTCGAGAACGATTTTAAAGGATGGGGTGTCCCCAACATCTATCTGAAAGCTCACTTCAAGAATTGGAACCTTACATTAGGAAACTTCTACGAGCAGTTTGGCTCAGGCTTCATCTTGCGTACATACGAGGAGAGAAGCCTGGGAGTGGACAACTCCCTCTTAGGAGGACGCCTCGTCATCAATCCGCTGCCGGGAGTGACCATCAAGGCGCTGAGCGGAAAACAAAGACGCTATTGGTCGTACAACGACGCATGGGTGAGCGGTGGCGACATTGAGTTGGGGCTCGACCAATGGTTCAAGACAATGTCCGAGCATAACACTTATTTGACCCTCGGCGCATCATGGGTAAATAAATATGAGTCTGAGGAGGACATCATGACCGATGCCACCCATAAGCTCAACCTCCCTACTTACGTCAACGCCTTCGACATAAGGGCCAACCTGCAAAAGGGTGATTTCAACCTGCTCGCCGAATATGCCTGGAAAACGCAAGACCCATCATTTGACAACGGGTATATCTACCGCAAGGGAAACGTCGCCATGTTGTCCGCCTCCTATTCAAAAAGAGGCATGAGCATCCTGCTGCAGGCCAAACGCAGTGACAACATGTCGTTCCGCAGCCGTAGAACCATCACCGGCACATCATCGTTCATCAACCACATGCCGGCCTTCACTATGGAACATACCTATGCGTTGGCGGCAATGTATCCTTATGCCACCAATCCTGACGGTGAATGGGCTTTCCAGGGCGAATTTGGCTATAAATTCAAGCGCCATACAGCCTTAGGCGGTAAGTATGGCACCAATGTCAAGCTCAATTTCTCTCATGTCCGTGGCATCGACACCAACTATATCGGTGGAGCAGGTACCGACGGGTATGGATCGGCTTTCTGGAAAATGGGAGACGAGACATTCTATCAGGATCTTAATGTACAGATTGAGAAGAAGATAACACGTCAGTTCAAACTCAATCTTATGTACATGAACCAGTTCTACAATAAGACGATCGTTGAAGGTGAAGGCGGAATGATCCACTCCGACATCTTCGTAGCTGACGGCAAATACCAATTCAACAATAAGTTTACGCTGCGCGGCGAGCTCCAATACCTGTCAACCGACGACGATCTTGGAGACTGGTGGTACGGTCTGTTGGAGCTCTCGGTACTTCCCAATTGGATGTTTACCATCTCCGACGAATATAACAGCGGTGTCACCAACCTGCACTATTACCAAGGCTACATCACTTTCAACAAGGGATCACACCGCTTACAGCTCGGCTATGGCCGCACGCGAGCCGGCTTCAACTGTTCCGGTGGTGTCTGCCGATATGTTCCGGCCAGCAAGGGTGTAACACTTTCATACAACTATAACTTCTAAATAACAATGAAGCTAAAAAACAACATATACAAAACGTTTGCCATTTGTGCAGCCACACTTTCACTGGCTTCATGCAGCGATATTGCAGAGGACGACCGTCTGATCTATGTTGAGCCTATTCAAGTTTCGAAGCACGTGCTCATTGAGGACTTCACCGGACAGGGATGTGTCCACTGTCCTGACGCCACGGTAGCCATTGAGGCCTTGCAAGAACAATACGGTGCAGACAATGTGATCGCAGTCGGTATCCATAGCGGTCCGTTCTCAAAGACCTTCTCCGGACAACACTATCCCTTATGGACAGAGACCGGCGATTATTATTATGACTCCTGGAACATCGAGTCACAGCCTACCGGCGTTATTGACAGACAGACCGTCTCCAGTACCTATCAGTCATGGGGTACGATCGTCCGTGACGCCTTACAGGGTACAGCTCCTATCAAACTGGATGCGACGACCTCGTACGACGAAGCCACACGCACCGCGACCATCAATGTCCAGGCAAAGGGCGTAGAACAGGATATCACCGGCAAGCTGCAAGTATGGCTCACGGAAGACAGCATAATAAATATTCAAACCATGGGCGACGGCCACATCAACCCTAATTATGTGCATAACCATGTATTCCGTACAGCCGTTAACGGGCGTGACGGGGAGGATATCAGCATTCATTGGGACGAAGAGAAGACCGTAACATACTCTGCTGTCCTGGATGAAGCATGGAAAGCTGAGAATATGTCTATCGTTGTTTTCGTCTATAACAACAACGGAGTACAGCAGGTGATCAAGGTCCCTGTGATTCCTACCGGTGACGGTACATCTAACAAAGAATAAGACGGATTGGGAGGTTCTATATATCCTAAAGGACCTCCCAATTACTATTTTTGACTCTTTTACTATAAAAAACAAGTTTAATATTACAATTTAAAACAAGATGAAAAAGATCTTTACTTTTTGTGTTTTATTAGTCATGGGATGCCTATCCATTCATGCACAGTCGTTCTCTTTCGTTGATGGCGACGGAAACATCATCGAGAATGGTTCCACACTGACAATGGATGAAGTCGATTACAAAAAGGACTTCACATTTAATCCTGATGGCAGCTATGAGATCATACAGGTCCCCGTCATTCCGTTAAAGGATGTCTATGTCAAGAATATGTCTTCCAAAAAAGCGAACTGTAAGATCACCTTTGACGTTACCACCTTACCCAGCGGCACCTCTTTTGACGCCTGCTGTGCAGGAAACTGCACCAGCGCACAGTCGGTAGGCTCCATGGAAAAGAATACCTCTGCCACCGCAGGAAGCACCATCGACATCTCTTCCCAGACAGAGTGGATCTGTGGAACAGAGCCCGGCACATGTGTCGTAAAGTTATCGGTCAAGGGTGAGAATTCCATGACCACAGATTCCGAAATCACCGTCAACTTTGTCTATGACGGAACAACAGGCATAACCGGTGTACAGAACAACGCCAGCCATAAGGTCGTTGCCCGCTACTCTATCGACGGCCAGCTTCTCAATGCTCCCCAGAAAGGCATCAACATTCTGAAATATGCCGACGGCCGGACAGAGAAGGTCATTGTAAAGTAAAAAGTAATATAAATACCATATTTGTAATTCCATTTTATGATAAAGAAAAATCTATATCTATGTATTCTGCTGGTTTGCAGTTTATTATGGGCCATTCCGTCCTCTGCGCAGGAAGCCCAGTTGAAAGCTGTGAGCTTTCCCAAGCCGGCAGGATTCACATCTCTTTCAGACAATGGCCTTTGGGCCACGGCGGAAGGTACCAATGAGGACGACCAAAGCCGCTACGCCTATCCCTATCTGATCAATACAGAGACGGGTGATCTTACGGAATTGTGGGTAGAGGCCGACTTGATGAAATCCGTCCAGGCCCAGGATGTCACCAATGACGGTAAGACTATTGTCGGATGCTACGACAATAAACCGGCTTACTATGATCTGGACCAGAAGCAATGGATTTCCCTGCCCTCTACGTATGCGGGCAAGGCAACCACTGTAACTCCTGACGGAAAATATATCGCCGGATGGGGCAATACAGACAGCTTTACAGACGGTGCTGAGGGATATATAGAAATCCCCCTTCTGTGGGAGAAACAGTCGGACGGCACATACAAGTCAATCGATGTTTACGCTGAGCTGCCCAACTTCCCCAAAACGACAAAATTGGGCTACAACACCAATCAGGTTCGTATTGACAATATCAGCGCCGACGGCAATATTATCGCCGGAATCATCAACTTCATCACACCGGCAACAGTATGCTACTATGTCTACAATAAGACAACTCAAGAATGTAAATATGTAGACAACGCTCTTGGCAATGTTCCCAGCCAGACTTTCGTGGACGAATCTACCATGAGCAACAATGGTAGATATCTCACAGGAATGGTTCAGGTAGGTGGCGGTGAGTACATATCCAGCTATCTTTATAACACCACTGACAACACCTGCACCCTTTACAACCAAGACAGCGAGGAGCAGGACCGCGGCGGAAGTACCGTATCCAACACAGGTGTGGTGTTTGCATGTAGCCCTGCTGTCAATCCCGTACGTTATTCGTATGTGCGTGTAGGCAGCCTTTGGTATGGCATTGACGAAATCCTTTCCGGCCGCTATAATATGAACTTCTATGAGCGCACCGGTTATGACTACACCGGAACGATTCAGGACGTTTCGGACGATGAGAAAGTAATCGTTGGTATGGCCGAGGCAAAGACCAAAGGATATATCATCCGTCTGCCGGAAACCATCAGTGAGGCCGCAAGCCACGTCAATCCGCTGAGTGCTTATGCTACCTCTCCGGTTTCAGGATCCAAGTTCGCCAAATTTAGGCAGATGACCTTAGCCTTCTCCAAATCTGCTGGTATTACATCAGGTGTCAAGGCTCAGTTGCTGGATCAGACCGGCAAGACTGTCCGTGAATATGCTATCACTGCCCAGACCGGAAACAAGACCTTTGCCATCGGTGGTATTCCTCAATCATTAAATGCAAATGAAGAGTACACCATAAAGGTTCCGGCCGGCGCATTCTACTTGTTGAATGACGAGTCAATCAAAAGTGACGAAATCAATGTTAAATATGTAGGACGCGAAGAAGCTCCGGCCAAGGCACTGCAGGTGGCACCGGCCGACCAGGCTAATGTCTCGGAGATCAGTTCTGATCATCCTGTACAGATCGCCTTCGACCTCTCCATTGCCGTTGCCGACAATGCCAAAGCATATCTCTACAAGGAAGGCCAGACCTCTCCCGTCTGCGATCTTAACATCGTACAAAGTGCAGAGACCGTGATCTCATTATACCCCAGCTTGAAACGCTATCTTGAAAAAGACGAGAAATATAAGGTTGTGGTTAATGCCGGTTCTGTTACAGACATCATGGGCTTCTGCCCGAACGATGAGATCACAATAAACTATAATGGTGCATACGAACCTGAGATCAGTTCAGACGGAAGCCTTTTCGCTGACGACTTCAACGATCCCAGCAATTCCATGGTCAGATACCTCTTGTATGAGGGCGACCATAACAAGCCGACAAGCGCCATGCAGAATCTTGGCTTTGATACTGATAATACTCCCTGGAACTTCGTAATTCGTGAAGATGAGAACAGCTCAGACTACTGTGCTGCCTCAACATCTATGTATAATCCAGCCGGCCAATCCGACGATTGGATGTCACTGCCTCGCCTGTCTATTGAGAATGGCGATTATTATCTCAGCTTCGATGCCCAGTCCTATCGTACAGTGAAGTCTGACCGGCTTAAGGTGATGATTCTTGAGGATGACGCTGTTTACAGCAACTTCACCAAAGAGCTTTACAACAAGTTTAAGGCTAATGGTAAAGTGATCTATGACGAGCAGCTCACTCCTGGTGCCTCTGAGGAGGGCCTGTCAGGAGACTGGACCCACGTAGAAAAGTCGCTTCACGATTACGCAGGTAAGAACGTTTATATTGCCTTCGTCAATGAGAACAATGATCAGAGCATCGTCTTCATTGATAACGTGAAGGTCTACTACAAGGGTGACTTCAACTTCGTGCCCAATGTTCAGACGATGCAGGTCAACCAGACGTCTACCACTGTGGGAGCCGTCGTCCAGGTGACAAGCGACAAATCCTACAACTCCATCAGCGCTACGCTGACCTCTGCCGATGGCACATTCAAGAGCACCTATACAGATACTCCGAGCCAGCCCATCACAAGTGCCAACACCTACTCGTTCACCTTCCCTGACAAACTGCCTCTGACCGTCGGTGAAGAGAACCAATACACCATCAGCATCGATCTTGGCGGTACGGTCTATAGCCAGAACGGTACTATCAGCAACCTCGCATTCGAGACCACCAAGCATGTCGTGATTGAGGAAAGTACAGGTCAGCAGTGCCCCAACTGTCCGCAGGGTATTCTTGCAATAGAAAACCTCGAGAATCTGTATGGTGACCAGATTATACCAGTGGCTATTCACAGCTCGGTCATCGGTACCGACCAGTTCGCATACGAGGACTACAACAGCTACTTCGGCATCACCGCCCAGCCTACGGGAGTAGTCAACCGTATCGACTCTCTCTATGCGCCGATGTACGTGGACGCAAACCAGCAGTATCGTTTCGACTCTCCCGAGGGCAACAATACATTCTATGACATCACCCAGCGCGAGTTGAACAACTTTGCCATCGCTGATGTCACGATCGATAAGGCTGTATATGACAAGAATAGTGGAAATGTTCAGATCGCTGGTAATGTGAACTATGCCATGAACATGACCTCTCTGAATCATAACATTGCATTCGTTGTCCTGGAAGACGGACTTACAGGTCCTCAGAAGAACAATCTCTACGCATTTGACCAGTCCATACTGGGCGATTTCGGAAAGGGTGGTAAATATGGATCAAGCATCGTTGTAATTACATTCAATGATGTTGCCCGCAAAGTCGCTAACGACAACTTCGCCGGTGAATCCGGCATCATTCCCGTAAGCGTCACCGCCGGCCAGCCTGTCGCCTTCAATAAGGTGTTCAGTATGCCTGAGAATGTCACCAACTGGGATAACGCCAAGATCGTTGTCATGCTGCTCGATGCCAACACAGAGCGTGTGATCAACGCTGCCAGATTGAAATTCTCCGCAGGAACGACAGGTATTGAGAATGCAACGAGCTCCAACGACGCTATCAGTATCTCAACCGAGGATGGCATGATATACGTCAATGGCGGAAACGAGCTTCATGTAACCGTTTACGATATTAGCGGAAGCGCAATCAACCAGGCCAATTCGACCACCGGATCTGTAAAGGTCAGCACAGGCGGCAAAAAGGGCCTGTTCATCGTGAAAGCTACTAACGACAACACCAACGTTGTCAAGAAAGTAATGGTTAAGTAAAACCATCCTGCCTTGCATATCTACTTAAGTCAGCGGATCCACTACACATAGCAAGGCAGAAGATGCGACTCTCTCATCAATTTGATATAGCAAAAGGGTTGGAGGTTTTCCTCCGACCCTTACTATATATATTTAACTAATTAAAAACTTAAAGTATTATGAAGTCTTTACTCATTAGTTTAGTGGCATTCCTATGTGCCTTGAGCGTCTATGCCACTCCAAGTGGTACGGGCACACAGGAAGACCCGTACGTAATCGCGGATGGAGACACTTATCTCCTTCCCGTAGAAACTACCGTTTATGCGAGCTTCACGGCTCCTTCCAACGGTACGTTGAAGCTCTCTCATGGCTGGTGTTACCCCACCTTCATGGTTGACGGCAACGTACTGAACGTTGAAATGGGAATGGATGCGAACGTTTCTTCTTTAACAGTAGAAAAAGGCAAGACCTATCTGATCTACAATCACAGCTTTATTTATGGTGTAGATCAAGAAATTTCTGTCAGCTTCGTTCCTGCCGACGCCAACGCACTGACTGTTGTCAGTTCAGAGCCGGAGCAAGGCACGAAACTGGAAAAGATCGATTGGGATACACCAGTGAAAGTAACCCTGAACAAAAAGGTTAAATACTTACACTATGCTTTCTATGGCGACGAGGGTATCCAGCATGAGTATTACACCTCACCCGAAGCAGATGGAGAGGATGTGATCTATATCGGTCCTTCCAAGATAGAACAAGCTGGCCAAGTGCTCGACAATGCATGGTACATGTACGATGGCTCTACCTACGAGATCAAGATTGAAGCTTATAAGACACAAGAAGGATTAGATCAAGGCACAGAGACGCCTGAGGTCGCTACGCTGACTTTTGAAGGAGCCGCCAAGAAAGCTATACAGACACCTGTCAATATCATCAGTGTAGATCCGGAGCCGAATCTTTATTCGCCGACAGCAGAGCAGTGTCTTAGCTTCAAGGATAACAGAAGAACCGTCACCATCGTAGTAGACAAAGAGGTGAAAGTGAAAAGCACTGTTGTTCCTATGGGCATGTATGGTACTAAAGACTGGGGTACCTATGACGTGAAATATGAGAACGGACAGTCCATCATTACCGCCGTTCTTGATGAGTCTAACATGTATGATCCCAACTATAAGCTGACAACCGACATCATCCTTCAGATTACCATGACCGACATGGATGGCAATGAAGTTATTGACGGTGGTGAAGGCAAATATGGCAACTGCTACTTCAACAGCGGTTATGAATTCTCATACGGTGTGCTTGACGGCCGTTTCGCTGATGCCTCTCTGATGTACGACTCTACGACCCCTGCCGCCAACTCCTATAATCCAAGCCTGAGCCAGGTTGAACTGAATTACAGCTCATTTGTCATGCTTACCTCAACGGCCTCTGCTGCTCTGTACAAAGACGACGTGAAGGTGGCCGACGCCCTCTTGTCAGCAAATACCGACGAGAATAAGATCATTGCTAAGTTTGTTGAAATCGGAACCCAGACACCGAAGGAAATCAACGAGTACGGTGCTTACATCCTCAAGGTAGACTCACAGTCTATCGCCAACGAATACTTTGACGAACTTGCTCCCTGGTCAGACGGTCTGCAGGGACACGGCATCTGCAACCCTGATTATGAGATCCCCTTCAATGTCGACGCTACTTCCCTGTCTGTAGTATCCGTTGATCCGGCTCCTTACGTAGAAGGTGGCGAATACAGCACCGAGATTCCTTCTGAGATCAAGATCACTCTGAGCGGAGAAGGTGCAACCGTTCGCTCAGCCATGGCTACATACGGCATGAACTCACGCATCCTTCTTGACTCTAAGGTGGAAGGAAATGTCATCACCCTGACACTGCCTGAGAACGTTCTCTCTGAGAACAGTATCAGCATCGCTGTTTCTGCTGTCAATGCAAACGAAACCCCGATCAGCTATCAGGGCAACGGCATTATCCAGCTCGTTTATCAGATGTCTAAGAACATTCTCGTTCCTACAGAGGTGACACCTGCCGATGGCAGCACCGTCACATCACTCGCTTCTATTGTTCTCACCGTTGACCCGAACTACGGTGTAGGTCGATTGAATACTGACAATGTGGTAACTGTCAAGAAGGATGGCACAGATAGCAACATCTCTGTATCTTTCGATTACGTACCGGACACCTGGAACCAGCTTGAGCTGAAGCTGAGCTCAGAGATAACAGAAAACGGCACTTACACCGTTACCATCCCTGAAGGCACTTTCTATAGCTCTGACGACAACCTGTACAATCCTGAGCTAACATATACATTCTATGTTAACGATGGCACCACAGGCATCAACGGCATTGAAGCAGAAAACGCAGATGTCGAGGTATATGGCATCGACGGCACTTTCGTTGCCAAAGGCAAGAAGAATGACGTTGTAAAGAGCCTCAAGCAAGGCATTTACATTATCAATGGTCAGAAAGTGGTCATCCGCTAATATGACATTCTATATCTAACAGAAAAGCTAAAGACTTTGGCCTGTCCGTCGCCCCAAGGCAACGGCCCAGACTTGGGCCTTTAGCTTTTTCTATCACAAACAAAAGTATTAAGAATATGAAACGACTGATTTTTACTTTTCTTAGTCTGGTCTTGTACATCACAAGTGTACATGCCATATCATTCACTCCAATTAACATCACGGATCCCTCACAGTCTGCGACAGTTACCCTAGTCAGTGGAACAAACTATCTACAGATAAAAGCAGTTGAAAACAACACGCTCCATTTCAATGTAGGCTACTACGGCTTGATGATGTATGAAAGTAATCCGAAAGGCGAACAGGGCGATCTGCTTTCTATGACCTATGATCAGGAAGGCAAAAAAATCTTCAGTTGTGAGATAGAAGAAGGGAAGACCTATTATTTCTCTACAAGCAGTCTCACAGAGACATCTATCGATGTCCTTGTCTATTACGGCAACGGAGAGGAGTCTATTCCTATTTCTGTGACCTCAAACCTATCGGACGGTGACACCTATTACCTTTCCGGAACCAATCTTGAATTTGCCTTTGACCGTATAGTGTCTGTTCAACATAACTGGATTGAATATGGTGAGAATACAGATGGAACCTTCAATGTGAAAGAAGAAATCCCCTCCGGATACATCAACGGAATTCTCACTACCCAGTATTACTACAATATTGAACTAAGCAAATATATCCGGGAGCTGTATGATGCAGGTAAGCTGAAGGAAAACGATAACTTCAAGATAACGCTCGAAGGCATCAGCGATGCCAATGATCCTTCCGTCATCTATGGAGAGGACGGAAATTACGCTGTTACTCTTAAATTAGGTAAGATACCCGGATCGCTGGTTTCTGTCGATCCTCAAGAAGGAACCACTCTTTACACATACTATCCGACAAGCGAGGAAGACGGCCTCATCACATTTACATTCAGTGACGAGCTTAATACTGACAAAAGCAAAGTCAACGTTACTGTATCTTACGGAGACACCGAAGCCGGGTCTTTCACATCTTACAATCCTGACTTCTCCATCGAGGGCAATACTGTTGTGGTAGATCTCCGCGGACACCGGTTCCCCGAAACGGTCGACACATCGAGAGGCGAAGCTACCAACACGTCTATCACCATCTCCATAGCCGGTCTTACCACTGCCGATGGACGTAGCGTCATCACGAACAATACATCCGCTGGTTCAGATGCCATTATCGTCATTTATCCTATGCAGAAGCAGGAGATCAACTTCTATTATGACTTTATGCCTACAGAAGGAAGCTCCCTCGAGGATTACGATGAGATCTTGATCTGGCTGCCTGAGGAAGTCGGCACCATCACATTCAGCAAGGTACAACTTCAGTGGCTCAACAACCGCGGTACCCTCCAGACAAAGGATTTCATGCCGGAAGATGTTCCGTTTGCTTATGATGCAAGCTATGCCGGATATGTAAGCCACATTCCTCTTACGGGTGTTAGCAAAGACCGCGAACTCACCCTCGTTGTTGAAGATGCCATGCTCAGCAATGGAGACAGTGTGGAGATTACCGGCACGTTCAATCAAAACGCCACCGGTATCGATTCTGTTCTTGGCGGAGACACCAACTCTGCTGTCAGCCTCTATACGATTGACGGCACGCTCGTTAAAAAGGCTCCTGCCAACGATGTCCTTACCCATGTAAAGAAGGGCATTTATATCATGAACGGTAAAAAGGTGGTGGTGAAGTAACAACAGAGCACATCCCTCCTTACATACCTTTTACTTAATAGTGTGATATGAATTATCTTTCATAAATATGCCCCCGGACCTGCATCTGCTCAAAGGTTCGGGGGCTTTTTATCCCAAATCGGTCATTGGGATATGTGTATTTTCGTGGTCTCGTTTGTTATTCATTAATATTCAATACTTTGGAAAAGCAATTTTCTAATGACCGCCATTAGAAAATAGCAATCATAAATTGCTGTATATCTAATAGTTACAACTCACACCATGAAAAATTAGCTTCTAATGACCGATTTGGGTTTATCCAAAGTCATCATGAGAGATAAATTGGTTAGTTTCTAATAACCCATTTACAGTCAGTTTTCTACATTTTAAATACTGCTGATTCCCACAACCTATAAATTTCCCTATTCGATAAATTCGTATTTTATCAAATACTAACGTTTATACTCAACATCTTTAAGTTTTCACTATAATCCCGCTAATTTATAACATTTTCTTAATAAAAAAATTGGTTTGTTACAAAATTATTATTAGTTTTGCCAATAATTAAAGAATACAGCGCAACAAAGTGAAAAAACATTATGTATTACTTCTGTCTGTGGAATAATGTGTTCGACCAAAAGGCAACAAATTGCCTATAACTTTTAAAAATAACACAAGCACTATGATCCTGTGGCCCTCACAAATGCCTATTTTTTGTCTGAGACCACAAAGGACTAAGCTATCATAGAGATCTATACCTTGAGCAGAAAGACCAACGAGCTCCAAAAAGGTATTCACATCGTAAAATATGCTAACGGCAAGAGTGCCAAAATTACTATTCAATAATTTAAATTTGTTTTTATTATGAGAAAAGCTTTACTTGCTTTGGCCGCGTTATTACTGACTGCGACCACAACAAATGCCCAGATCCAGAAATGGCAGGGAGAGAACATGTGGGCCAAGGCTCCCAAGACAACACTTCTCACACCTAACAAGGCAAAGAAGATCCAGAAAGCTGACCTCGCAGACAACCAGAGAATCATGGGATTCTACACGGGTGACGAGCTTGGTTCCAAAGACTATGCTAGGGGCCTGAATGCGAATGGAACTTTCAAGGCCGGTGTTATGTTTACCCCGGAGCTGATCGGCAATTTTGTAGGTGGACAGATCGTTAAGGCTCGTTTCGCTGTATGGCAGAATCTCGGTGACACCCCCTTTGAAGTGTATGAGATGGATCCTCAAGGTAATATTTCCTCTACACCCTCAGCTGAAGGCTCTGTATCAGCCGTAAGCGGAACATGGAACGAGGTGACACTAGACAAGCCTGTAGAGATTAAAAAGAATTATGGCTATATCTTGTGCTACACCTACCAGCAGAAAGCCAATCAATGGCCTCTCGCTGTTGATGGTGACGTAAATCCCGGAGCAGAGGATCCCAATGGCTACGGTGCACTGATATATGGAGATTTAGGTGAAGGAACAGAAACTTGGTATCTCATGTCTACCGGTGCAGGTAACTTCATGATTCAGGCCATTGTCGAAGGCGGAAGCTTCCTTCCTGAAGATATCGCCATTAAAAATCTCAGTGTTACTAAGATGGCACAAAAGGGTCAGGATATCAACTATTCTTTCAGCATCAAGAATACGGGTGACAACATGCCTTCATCCTACGCATTGAGCTTAGCCCTTGACGGTACGGAAGTAGAGACGCTGAATACCCCTATCACCCTGACCAACAGCTATCAAACTGTAAACGGCAAGCTAGCTCTTCCCAGTGATCTGACATCCGGTCAGCACAAGCTGAGCGTCACCGTTACCTCTATCAATGGAAAGACACCGACAGAAGGCACAGATGACGATGCTCTCGAAACTTCTTTTGCATGTTACACGGCCTCTATGCCAAGACAGATGGATCTCGTTGAGAATATGACCTCTGTAAAATGCACTTACTGCCCCTATGGCCACAATGTCCTTGAGGCACTTAGCGAGATACGCCCCAACATCGCATGGGTAGCCGTTCATGCTTCCGGTATGGGTCCAGATAAGTTTGTAACGGATGAATCAGACGACATTTCTAACTTCCAGTGCAGTGGCTATCCGTCGGCATCTTTCAACCGTATGTACATTGATGACCAGAATCTCAACAGTTATGGTACATTGGCTGTAAGCATCGGCTACTATCCCGAATATGCACAACAAGCTGCCCAGCAGTTTGACGACATGCTCGATGAGTTCGATGCCGAAATGCCTTCATTCGCATCTGTAGACATCGCCACCAAGCTCGACGGCAATAACTTGAACATCAAGGTATCCGGTGACGCCGTTGACGACTTTAAGCAGTATGTTGGTGACGATGCTGTCGTAACCGTGTATCTGCTGGAAGACGGACTCGTAGCACCTCAGACTGGTGCCAGCAACAACTACGTTCATGACCACGTACTGCGCGATGTTGTAACAGACAATGTATTCGGCGATCCTATCAACTGGACCAGCGCTACTACTTACCAGAATGAGTTCAACGTAACACTGGACAGCGAGTGGAATTCTGACAACATGCAGGTTGTCGCTTTCATCGGTCGTCCTGTAATCAAGAACTCTACTATTGACGATGTATGGGTGAACAACACCAACATGGTGAAACTCGGCGCATCGACCGGCATCGACGGTGCTACCATCAGCAGTGACGCCAATGCTACGGAAGTAGCCCGCTACACTGTAGACGGCCGTAAGATCAACAAGCCTGTTAAGGGCATCAACCTCGTGAAGATGTCAAACGGCAAGACTCTTAAGGTGATCGTAAAGTAATAACCCGACTTCCTAACACGAGTTATTAAAATAACCCATCTATATGCCCGTCGCGTAATAACGACGGGCATTTTTATTCCTCTAATTTACAATACCCAAACATTGATATTTTCACCGGTAAAAGTCACGCACCTCTTCATTGTCAACCTCCCGAAATGTTTACTTTAAACCATCGTACCTATTTGCTATTCCCTCATATAGACTATTAAACACATAGCCATGAAATGAGATAGGCAACAAAAACTATATCGGAAAAACGAAAACAAAGACAAAACCTTCTGTCATTTTATAAAAGACATACTATAGAAGCCAATAATAGGATCATCAGGGATAAAGATAATAGGAAACGAGGCATTTTCTATCTTTTTTAGCCTCAAATGAAAAAAAAATCGATAATTATAACTTTTATATCAAATCTTTGACTATATTTGCAGACAGACCTAACATCTCTTACCGAGAGATAGTAAAATCTATTAATCAATACTTGCTGATAAAAGGATAATATATCCTTATTTTCTAGTTTACCTTTACTTTTATAGGAAAGTTTCAGGGAGTACAGAATGGCAGCAGTATGGCAAAAAAACGGCATCCTACTTCAATACAAGAATTGTAAAGAGGCATATTGGTCCTTATATGGATTCACCCAACAGGCAAGGCATCTCATGAATAAAAAATAAAATGGTTTTTCTTACTGGTATAGCATGAGTCTGGAAAGGACGGGGCCGTTAGTCCCTTAGTGTTATATTTTATTAATCTAAACTAAATATCTATGTTCAAAAACTTTAAATCTGTCAGTATGTTGCTGCTCTTGGGTGGAATATCCTCGTCAGGGACAGCCTATGCGGTGCCCGTCAGCGGTGCATCGGGAACGAACATTGTGCAGCAAGGCAGTGTTTGTAGGGGTGTAGTGAAAGATGCCGCAGGTGAAACGATCATCGGCGCTTCTATCGTTGTCGAAGGAACGAAAACAGCCACCGTTACTGATCTTGATGGTAATTTTGAGCTTCCTAATGTCAGCAAGGGTGCTACCATTGTTATTTCTTATGTTGGTTATCAGACTGAGAGGCTTGTCTGGAATGGCCAGTCTTTAGATGTCACTCTGAAAGATGACACGAAGTTGCTCGATGACGTTGTCGTTGTAGGTTACGGTACCCAGAAGAAGGTGAACTTGACTGGTGCGGTATCCATGATCGATTCTGACGTATTAGAGTCACGTCCTGTGTCAAATGTGTCACAGGCATTGCAGGGTCAGATCCCCGGACTGAACATGTCAATAAGTAACAGCGGTGGTGAGCTGGATGCCACGATGAATTTCAATATTCGTGGTGCCGGTACGATCAATTCCGGTTCGAGCTCTTCTCCGTTGGTATTGATTGATGGTGTTGAGGGTGATATGAATACGTTGAACCCGAACGATATTGAGAGCATCTCCGTCTTGAAGGATGCATCTTCGTCTTCTATCTACGGTGCACGTGCCGCCTTCGGTGTGATCCTGATTACTACCAAGAGCGGCAAGGCCGGTAAGGTGCGTGTCAACTATTCCGGGAACGTACGTTTCAACGATGGCATTGGTATCCCCAAGATGGCCAATTCTTATGAGTTTGCCAAGATGTTCAATGCAGCCAATGTCAATGATGGTGGTACACCTATCTTTAATGACGCTTATCTGCAGAACATCAAGGACTACATGGACGGTAAGTTGACACAATCTACTGTTCCTAATGGTAGTGTTTGGGCAAAATGGAACGAGGGCGCGTATGCCAATACCGACTGGTTCCATGAGTTCTATAAAAGCTGGGTTCCCTCACAGGAGCATAATGTCAGTGTGAGTGGAGGCAACGAGAAGACACAGTTCTTGGTTAGTGGAAACTTCTTGGGACAAAACGGTCTGTTGCGTCACGGAAAAGACTATATGAACCGGTACACCTTGAACGCTAAGATTACTACGCAGCTTGCAAGCTGGGCAAAATTAACCTATACCACCCGTTGGACGCGTGAGGATTATGGCCGTCCTTCTTATATGAGTGGTCTTTTCTTCCACAACGTTGCCCGTAAGTGGCCTATCCAGCCCGCATACGATCCGAACGGTTATCCGATGAACGAAGGCGAGGTGGAGCAGATGGAAAACGGTGGTAAGCAGACGAAGAATAAAGACTTCTACACCAATCAGCTGGCTATCGTCTTTGAGCCGATCAAGGACTGGCATATCAACTTGGAAGGAACCATCCGTACTCAGTCAGATTTTGAGCATTGGGATGTATTGCCTGTTTACTATTGGGACGTCAACGGCAATCAGCAGCCTATGGCCTGGGGTATGGGTGACGGAACTTATTCTCCCGGACAAAGCCGTGTCAATGAGTATGGCTATAAGGAAGACTATTTTGCCACCAACATCTATACAGACTATTCCAAGACTTTTGATAGCGGGCATTACTTTAAGGTGTTGCTCGGTTTCAATGCGGAGAAATATTCTACCCGTAGCATTACAGGCCAGCGCGACGGACTGATCTCACCCGATGTGCCGACTCTGAACACGGCTACCGATGCTGATGTTGCGACGGGTGGTTATGCGCACAATGCTGTTGCCGGTTTCTTCGGACGTATCAACTACAGCTACAAGGACCGTTATATGGTAGAGGTGAACGGCCGCTATGATGGTTCTTCCCGCTTTGTAGGTGACAAGCGCTGGGGCTTCTTCCCCTCTTTTTCTGCAGGTTGGAATATCGCACGTGAACCGTTCTTTGAGAAGTTCGGTGAGATGAGTACGATCTCTACCTTGAAGTTGAGAGCATCTTGGGGTCAGCTCGGTAATGCCAATACCGAAGACTGGTATCCTTTCTATCAGTCGATGCCGGTAGGTACGAACTATTCATGGATCGTAAACGGTGTATTGCCCAGCTACGCTACCACTCCGGGTCTGGTGAGTTCGTCTATGACGTGGGAGACCATCCAGTCATGGGATCTCGGTCTGGACTTCGCGTTGCTGAACAACCGTCTGACCGGTAGCGTTGGCTACTTCGTACGTAAGACATTGGATATGGTAGGTCCTGCTCCGGAGTTGTCTTCTTTACTGGGTGCCTCTGTTCCACGGGTAAACAATTGCGATATGAAGTCCTACGGCTTTGAGATTGAGTTGGGATGGCGCGACCAGATCGGTGACTTCAAGTATGGTGTATCATTCAATATGTCGGATGCCCAGCAGAAGATCACCCGTTATCCGAATCCTTCCAATTCTTTGAATACCTATTACACAGGCATGATGCTGAATGAGATCTGGGGTTATACGACTCTTGGCATCGCTCAGACCGATAAAGAGATGCAGGATCATTTGGCTAAGGCCGACCAAAGCGCTCTTGGAAGCGGATGGGCTGCCGGCGACATTATGTACGCCGACTTAGATGGTGATAGCCATGTGAATACGGGTTCTTATACTACAGACGATCCCGGTGATCTGCGCGTCATTGGTAATTCCACGCCACGTTACAACTACGGCTTGACGCTGGACGGCTCGTGGAAGGGATTCGACTTCCGTATATTCTTCCAGGGCACAGGCAAGCGCGATCTGTGGTTGCCGGGTACTTATTTCTGGGGAACCAATGGAGGTATGTGGCAATCTAATGTATTTGAGGAGCACCTCGATTATTGGACACCTGAAAATACGGATGCGTATTATGCACGTCCTTCTTGGACCGGACGTAACCATCAGACCCAGACCCGCTATCTGCAGAATGGTGCCTATCTCCGTCTGAAGAATATCACCTTGGGCTATACCCTGCCAAAGGCGTGGACACAGAAAGCGGCTATGGAAAGCGTACGTGTATATGTCTCTGCAGACAACCTGCTGACGTTCAGTCATCTGAGCAGCATCTTCGATCCCGAGAATATCGGTTCGTTATATAGTGATGCCGGTAAGACCTATCCGTTGCAGCGTGTAATTTCAGTGGGATTGAATATTAATTTCTAAATAGAAAGATACAATGAAGACTACATATAAAAGTATCATCGCAGCATGTTTATTGGCCGGCTCCGGGTTGGCAATGACTTCATGCAATGACTTTCTGGACCTGGCTCCGCAGGATGAGGTGACCCCGGAAGTCTATTTCGAAAATGCTGATCAGCTGGGAGCGTACAGCATCTCGCAATACAATAATATCTTTACCTATCCAAGCGGATGGAGCCAAGGTGCCATTTTGAATGGAGACGGCAACACGGATAATATGGTCAGTGGAGACGGTAACCAGTCGTACTTTACGAAGGATTATTGGAAGGTGGCTCAGTCTGGAGATCTGGGATTCAGCCTAATCCGTTATTGTAACTATTTCTTCGACAAGGTGCTTCCCAAGTATGAGGCTGGTGCTTATAACAGTGATCTGGTGAATGCCAAGCATTACATCGGTGAGATGTATTTCATCCGGGCATGGGTTTACTTCTCTCGTCTGAAGACGTATGGCGACTATCCGATTGTGAAGGATGTGGTTACCGACAACAAGGAAGACCTGATCGCCCACGGCACACGTATGCCAAGAAACGAGGTGGCTGATTTCATTCTCTGCGATCTGGACTCGGCAATCTCATTGTTGCAGGATCAGGGCTTTGCGTCAAACAACCGCATCAATAAGCAGGTGGCCCAGCTCGTCAAATCGCGTGTGGCCTTGTATGAGGCTTCGTTCGAGACCTACCACAGAGGCACAGGACGTGTGCCCGGTGATAATGGTTGGCCGGGAGCGAAGGTGCATCCCAATTATAGCTTCAATGTTGATGACCATATCAACAATCTGCTGAAACAGGCTATGGATGCAGCACAGGCTGTGGCTGACCGTGTGACGCTGACGGAGAACACCGGTGTGCTCGATCAGGATCCGCTGGCTCCGACAACAGGTTGGAATCCGTATTTTGAGATGTACAATAGCAAGGATCTTTCCGGCATCAGCGAGGTACTGATGTGGAAAGCATACGGAACCGTCGGCACTTCCAATATCACTCATGGTGTGCCTGCATACATTGCAACAGGAAGCTATAACGGCCTGCTGAAAGGTTACATTGAGAGTTTCCTGATGGAGGATGGACTACCTATTTATGCATCGTCGTCCAGCAAGCCCTATGAGGGTGATGAGACGCTCGATAAGGTGAAGGCTAATCGTGACGGCCGCCTACAATTGTTCGTATTTGGTGAGAACAATTATCTGCCGACCTTGTCTACAGGTGGTAATGAAGTGTACAAGTTCCTTCCGGTATTAGCTCCACAGCGCGCCGGTGAGATGGGTGATATGACTGGTTATCGTTTGCGTAAGGGTGAGAGTTTCGACAAGACACAGAACGTATATGGTAAGAATCAGTCTACTACCGGTCAGATCCTTTTCCGTGGTGCTGAGGCATATCTGAACTATATCGAGGCTCAGTATATGCTTGAAAAGAAGATTAATTCTATATCTGATAAATATTGGAAGGCGATCCGTAAACGTGCCCATGTAGATCCCGACTATAGTAAGACGATTGCAGCTACGGATATGGCACAGGAGGCTAAGGGTGACTGGGGTGCTTATTCACAAGGTAAGTTGGTTGACGCGACGTTGTATAACATTCGCCGAGAGCGCCGTTGTGAGTTCATTGGTGAAGGCATGCGTTGGAACGATCTCGTACGCTGGTCATCCATGGATCAGTTGGTCAACACTAAGTTCATTCCCGAGGGCTGTAATTTCTGGGATAGCATGTATCAGACTGCTATCTATAATGAGGTAGGTCGTACAGAAGAGAATAAGGTGACTTATGTCCAAGGACCGAATGATAAGAAGGCTAATATTTCTTCCAGCCAAGAGAGCAAATATATCCGGCCCTACAGAATTATGAGTAATCATCCGTTATTCAATGGTTATACATGGATGAACGCCCACTACAATTCTCCGCTGCCCATCCGTGAGATAGAGTTGCTTTCTCCCGATGAGTCTATTGACAATTCCGTATTGTACCAGACATGGGGATGGCCCACAACGCCTAATATGGGAGCTGAGAAATAGTAATCAGCCTCTATAACTTCTTGAAGGGGAATGATTGTCCAAAAGGACTATCGTTCCCCTTTCTCTTTATCGTCGCTCTAGAATGATTAATCCTTGTCTCCGATGAATTAAGAAATGCGGCAACATAATCGAAAAGGCTTTCTCTCTACGAAAGACCATTGTTCCGTATGGATAAGATTTAGAGAATGGCGTTTAATTCATTCTATCTGTTTTGATAATCTATTGCTGTCCGGTAAAAAAGGAAATGGCAT
>HF988571.1 GCA_000431975.1 Prevotella sp. CAG:924
TCGGTGAGACCGTTGAGACCCACATCCTGCAGGGCACGGCTGCCACTGGTGGTGGCGAAGGCATAGGTTGTCGTGGCCTGGGTCGGGATCTTTCCCCATTGGGTGGTGACATACGATGTCGAGCCGTCGACGGGCAGGCCGCTCTCATAGAATTTCTTGCCGTCGTGGAGGACATCCTCGCTCACCTCGCCGAGGTTGAAGTAGAGGTCGCCGCTACGCTCTGCGCCCGGTCCGAGTCCCACGTCCTGTGAACCATAGTCGGTGATGTCCATGAAAGGATCCATCATCCAGAACTCCACATATTCGATGTTGGCCGTCTCGAAGTCGTTGGTGTCGAGCATGCGCATCATGCCGCCCCAGTGCTGGGTGGGGTTATTGAGCTTGCCCGTCATGGTGAGGTCGGGGTTGAAGTTGTAAGGACCCGGCTCCGAGGGATAGTAGGCGAGGTTGAGTACCGAGAGGGTGGATGTCGATCCGTTGTAAGTGTTGATGTCGCGGTTGGGGAAGATCTCACGCGAGTAGACGGCGCGGACATAAGGATTGCTCAGCTG
>HF988572.1 GCA_000431975.1 Prevotella sp. CAG:924
AGACCAATTCCCATTTTTAACGGGACAGTAGTGAATGAGGTTATTAAGAAATTATTTTGAATTGTTTTCACTTGTGTAGGTAATAGACTTTTCCAACTATAAGTGGATATATCAGATTTACCGCTTGATAAAAAACATTTAGTTTCCTCTTAGTTTCTTTTCTATGTAATCGTTTATATATTGATTTTTCTTCTTATCATAATCACTTGCAAAGTAACCTTTACAAATTATAGATGATAATATAATGGAGATGGGAAAACCGATAAGTCCTGTAAATGCACAAAATCCCAAAACATAGCCCCATGTTGGAACTGTGTATAATTTTCCCCACCATAGGATTAGTATTGAACAGACACCAATAATTGCAGCTATACCGCAAACTAATGTCCCATAGAAAGTGTCTTTGCTGTACTTCTGGCTTCTTATATATCCTTTATCATTTATTAAAATTTTATCCTTATTTCTTTCCCAACTTTCTTCAGCTATTCCCTTTAATAATTCGATGCGTTGATTTTCCTTTTGTTCAATTTTTCGCTGACGTGTGGCTTCTATATAAAGTTGCTGCTGTCTTTCTTCTTCTTGTATTCTTTTGACTTCCTTTTCTTCAAAGTAATGTGTAAGCTCTCTTAAACTCTTAGGGACAAAGTTTGATTTCTGACTTTCATCAATCATAAAAGCAAACTTATTCGTTCCATCTTGTTGCAAAGCAAATATATTCTCATCAACAAATGCAGGATGTAGCATATAAGATTCTTTGGATGTGCTTATTACCAAAGATTTATTTGCAGGAATATATTGCCAAGTGGCATGAGTTACTTTCCCATTAAAAGAGATTATCAGAGAGCCATCCTCTTGAAATATATAAATCTCTTTCTCTCCACTATCATTAAAAATCCACCACGATTTATTGCACAGTATTGTCTTAGCATCCAGCTTTTCACTGAAACGCTTGTATCTATTGAGTGTGTCAAAAAAGAATGTTTTCATAACTTGTTATGAGGTAATTTGTAATTATATCAGGTATCTGTTTCGTATTCAAGGAAAGGTAACTACTCAGCACCCCTATGGGCATGAGTAATCGTCTTACTGTTGTACTACAGCAAGAATTGCATTGAATTTAGAATTTCCGTTCTTCATAGCAGTTTCAGCAATGGAGTGCAACTTGGCAAAATCATCGGCACCGCTGTCTGTTCGGAAGCAACCACAGACTTTCTGTTTTATCTTGATTTTCCTAACTCCCCGCTCACTGGCATTGTTATCGTATGGCACACTTGGATTGGAGAGAAAGGTGAACAGGTAGTCTTTGACCTTAAGGATACCTCTCTTGAATTTTTCAAACTCGTTATCTAAATGCGTGAGGCTTTCACCCAAGAGGTTCTTCATCTTAGTCTTCAGTACCTTTATCTTTCTAGAGGTAATGTTGCCCTCTCTTCTGAGATTTATAGAGTGTTCTATCAGTTGGATGAATCTCCGTGACCAGTTCTGGTTTGAATCCAGTTCGTTCAGATACTCTGCATTCCTAAGGAGATGTGCCAGACAGACCTGATGATCCTTAACATTCATCTTGAAGTAGCTCTGGTGTCTGTCTGTCACAAGTGTCGAATAGGGAAGTCCCTTTGGAAACTTGGAATCTATGGCCTTCTGACCTCGCGATTCTGACTGGAACACGTATGTAAGCAGGTCGTTCTGGAATATCCAGTTCCAATGCAGATGCTTTCCTACCGCAGCACCTGTTTCATCGGCTCCTACGACAGACGCTGTTTCCAGCCTCTTGCGTATTTCCTCGTATGCACTATCAGCCTTGCCGCTATTCTCTTTGAGTATGTTCTGCACTGTTCCCTCACTTATATTCTGGCCGGACAGGTCGGATATAAGTTCTGCAATCCTTTTGAACGGAATACATTGCACTACATTGAGGTATGTCACCAGTGCACGGAGGTTGTCACCATACTTGATACGACAGTTGGGAGCTTCGCAGTTGTTTACGCAACCGCATTCACAGACCTTCTCGTAATACTGTTCCTCGCAGGTCTCTACGACCACCTTGATATCAACAATTTGTGTCTTACGGATCTTCTGGCATGGTATATCAATCAAGAGCCGACCACAGCTTTTACAATAGACTGGTTCGTGCTTTACAATTACGTCTGGTTCTGCTATAGTCTGCAGTGTGTGACCCTTGTGGCCAGGCTGTCCACCGCTCGGCTTTCCGCTTGGCTTGCGAAGAGACTTTGTCCTGCGCTGCTCACGGGAAGCGATACTTTCTTGGGATGGAGGGATACTGCTGTTACTGTTGTTTTTCTCGGACTTTCCTGGTGTACTTGATGTATCGTCATCAGTTTCCTCGAGTTCCTTGATGCGCTCTTTAGCAACGGCAAGTTCTGCCTTTGTGGAAGCAAGTTCTGTCTTTAGATTATGTATCTCCACGTCCTTCTGGTTAATGACACGATTGAGGCGTCCGATCTCCTCAGTCTTCTCGGAGTCGGACTTCTCAAGTTTGCGCAGACGCTGGTTTATCTGGCGCAAAACAACATCTATGTCAGTACAGTCGCTTGCCATTTTTTGGTGCAAAGATAAGCATTTTTCTCCACATGGCAAAATCACGATTTACATCCCTTAACGCAGACTTTAGACTTACGGGGAATGCAAAAACGCATCTCCTGGCAGATAATCTGTTGAAGGGCGATAATAGACAAAGGAGACATGTTGGAGGCATCATCGGAAAAGAACTCGTTAAATGAACTGTTTTAAACAGTCTATGTCCTCATCGACTCAATCATTAAAAAGTTTGTAATGATGAAGAAAATAAGCAAAATCAAGTTTATGCTTTATTAACGAGAAGTTTTCTATAGGGGTGCTGAGTAGTTACAAGGAAAGGTACCATGATTTTTAACATATTCTGTCAGTCTGTCTATTAAGGCTTCTTGGTATTTTTTATATAGTGGCTTGCTGTCCAACTCATAAGCATCTGAATAATCTTGAATAGCTTTTGCTACGAGTTCTCCTGCATCACTTCCTAATTCTTGAAAAGCCTTTGTTTCGTAAGCTGTTGCTCTAACTCCTAAAATATCCGCTTTTTCTTTAGGGTCAGTAACCAAAGCCAATGCTCTTCCTAAATCCACTATCCCATCAAAACTTTTTAGGTCAAATATTTTAATATCCCCTCTCGTAAAATATCCACGATAATAGTCAGGTGCAAGTTCTATTGCTTTGTCACAATCTATGATAGCACCGTTATAGTCTTGAATCATCTTCTTTACATTTGCACGTGCAGCATAAGCCTCTGCTGTTGGATATAGTTCAATGGAATAGCTAAATGCCTGTAATGACCTTGCATATAACTCTTGATTATCACTTGAATATGGATTAGGAGTACCCAATATGGCATATTGATAGTATAGGTTTCCTATGTAAAAAAGAAGTTCTGCATCATAATTTGTAATTTCCAATGCTTTGCCAAATGTAGCTAAGGACATTTCACAAAAGTCTGCATTACCTGTGTTGAGAAATATGCGTAGATAGATTCTTCCTAATATTTTGTAGTAGTAAGATATGTTTTTACCTCGTTCACAGGCTTTATTTAAGTTACCTAACGCCAACTCAATTTGTCCTGCATTGTATTCAATCATTCCTTTTGTAAAGAGGGCTAAATGATTTTGTGGATTCAAGCTCAATTCTTTGTTAAGTAGGGTGAGTGCTTCATTTGTATTGCCTGCAAGGTAAGCATCATTGGCAGACTTTACCAATTCTGTTTCTAATGGATTAGAAACCATTTGAGAAACTTGGATGTTTCGTTTCTGATTGAGTTTGTAGATTTGAGTGGCATTAATGCCAGACCGAGAGAAAAACTCAATTTCTTGACTCCGGCTGAGGTCTTTTTCAAAAATATTTCGTAATGTTGCACTCGCTGGTTGACTCTGCCGATGACATCCGAAAGAACCCTTTCTTAAGATAACACACAAGCAGGAGACAGACAGCTCACCAGAGCGTTTATCTCCTGCTTTTATTTTGTCCTCTCCTATATCCTATTCCTCTTCCTTACATGGCATCCGTCCTAAAGTTGTCCCTTTCATCTTATGGTATCTCCCTTGATGTAGGCGAGACTGTGTCATGTAAAGAAATGTAGTAGCATTTTATCTACCTACCTTTTCACACCGACTGCCTGATGTTTTCCACGCACCTGCTGCGATTGAACGACATATCCATGTGGCAAGACTCATAGCGCCTGCAGGGTACATCCCTGTATAATCAGCCATCTCTTCCCAATATATTATAAAATCTTCTCCATTTTACGAGACCATAAAAAATAAATACTATATTTGCGATGTCATTTGAGATCTACTAAATTTGAGAGCTTTCGTCTGAGACGCACTCTATGAAACACTGCCACAACCCGAAGAGGTGGAAGCCATTCTGAAGTAGCAGCTGCCCCACTGATACGGCTGCCTGATTGCAGGGATTATCCATTCTGTTCATCCAAATTTTATATTTTATATGAGAACGCAACCTCTACTGCTTGTCCTGATATTCATGGCACTCGGCTTATCGAAGGGCCGGGCGCAAAAGATACAGATCTGGGACAATCCTACCACCGAGTATGGAAACGTCTATTTTGACGGATTCTTCAATATCGCCATGGACATCACCAAGGTGGAGCTGAAAGAAGACGAGACCGTCGTTCGCGCTACGATCAAGAAACGCTCGGACTATCCCAATATGGGGTTGTTCCGGTTTTCAAAAGACACTTATCTCCTTGCTGACGGCAAGCACTATCCTGTGCAGTCGGCCGAAGGAATAGAGTTCGACAAGTTCCGCCAGACAGAAAAGAATGGCAGACTCGACGTGACCTTCCACTTCCGCCCTTTGCCAAAGAACACAAAAACGTTCGACTTCATCGAGGGGGATGGAAAGGGGGCCTTCCAGATAAAAGGCATCAAGCCGGTGGAGGAAAGATGGAAAGAACTCTTTCCGTCTTATTGGCGTGACGACCAGACCGGAGAATGGGTGATTGCCTTCCTCGGCAACCGGGCCATCTATGACAACAAGATCTGGGATATGGAGGCTGAGATCACTCACAAGGGGAAAGAGGCAAAGATCACCCTAAGACATGACGGCGAGAAGATCCCGGTTCAGATAGACAAGAACCGGAAAGGCAGGCGCACAATACAGATCGGCAAGCAGAAACGAACCCTCTCATTGATTACCGGCCGCTTTATGCCCGACTATCCCGAGAAGGATACGCGTACGGATTTTGTTGATCTGGGCAACCGGTCCGATACCGTTACGTTCATCGGTTGGCTAAAGGATATGCCTGACTATCTGAAAGACAAGAAACAGATTCAGGTGAACTGTTCCGACTTTATTAAAGACGAACAGGTGGAGCATACCGCCCTACTCGATTCGCTCGGTCGTTTCTCCATAAAGATTCCTCTTGCCAGCAGCTATGAGTTTTTCTTCGATTGGGGCCGGTGCTACATCCGCACGGTCTTTGAGCCGGGAAAAACCTATTTCCTCCTCTATGACTTTAAGGAAGGGCGCCGCTTCTTCATGGGCGATGATGTGCGCTTGCAGAACGAGCTTCTTAAATATCCCCTCGAATGGTTCGACAGGCGGATGGAAAAAGGCAATGACCTGGACGAATTTCTGGATGCCACCGACAGCATTCTAAGAGTTAAATACGCATTGATTGACACCCTCTGCCTTCAGCATCCGACACTCTCCACACGCTTCTGTCAGTTTAGCAAGGAAAATATGACTGCCCAGGCGGCACGCGAACTGGGACAGGCGCGATTCTATACGCCGACACTCCATCTGTCTCCTCGTGCCCGCCAATATGCCTACGAACATTTCTGGAAGGAAATGTCCAGGCCCTACACATTACACCGCGACTGGAGAGTTTTCATTCGCGACTATACAGATGACATCATTCCGAAAAGCGACGTGCTTGATTTTATTGAGGATTTTGCATCCAACGCCGAGGAAATTGAGTTTCTGAAAACATTTAAGTCGTGGATTAAAGAGACCAATGCCCGACTGGCTTCCATAAAAGACAAGGAGGAAAGGCAACATCTCGCGGAGCAAATCAACAAGGAGAACAAAGACCTGATAAGAAAAGGATATGCTCTCCTCAATTCTCCAAAGGTACAGGAAATTATAAATAGTAAGATGTTCGTGAAGAATACGCGCCGGAAAATCCATGTGCTCGACTCCATCGGTGCCGATACTTTCATAAAGAGAGTTCTTCTGTGTGAAGATGCCTATACAGCAATTGACAACACCCGTAAGCCCCTTAGTCTGGAGATAATGGACTCGTTGGCCGTATGGACCGATAACTCGCCGGCTCTTCAGGGTATTAGGGAAAAAAATGAATTCTACACGGCCCTTGCCAACCGGGAACTGGATCAGCTGGTCTTGAAAACGGGCTCGGAGGTGGAGGGCTTGCAGGAAGGAAAGGAAATTCTAAGCAAGCTCACTGAGCCTTATCGGGGAAAATTTATTCTTCTCGATATCTGGGGGACATGGTGCAGTCCTTGTAAGGATGCGCTTTCTCACTCACAGGAAGAGTATCAGCGGTTGGCCAAGTACGACCTGCAGTATATGTATCTCGCCAACAACAGTCCGAAAGACACCTGGGAGAATGTGATCAAAGAGTACGACGTGACGGGCAGCAATGTAGTTCACTTCAATCTGCCGGGCGAGCAGCAGCAAGCCATTGAGAGCTATCTCAAGGTCTCCGCTTTCCCGACCTATAAGGTGATCGACCCGGAGGGCCGCGTGCTTGATGTGACGGTAGATCCCCGTAATCTTGATTCCACCGAAAGGTTGTTCCAGCAGCTTACCGGCAAATAGCTTCCTGACACTTTTGCATGATGAAAGGCTCCTAACACGTCAGAATATCTTTCTGATGTCTTTCAGATTTAAAAACGAACGATAGAACAAGGCATCCACTCCTTTCCGGTCTATGCGAGACCGGAAAGGAGTGGATGCCTTACATCGTTGTGGCATGTCTTTAATGTGATTATACCAACTTCCGTTTTCTTCCCAGACAGACCGACAACCGGATATAGAAGGAAATCATTCGGATCTCCCATATCCAATTCGGAATAAAAAAGCCCTCGCAACATTCTGTACTACGTTGCGAGGGCTCTATGATTAATAGGAACGTGGCTGCTGCCACTCTGATATATCCGGGAGATTATTCGGCACCGCCATTGTCGATGATCTTGATCTTCTGGCGGATAAGCTCGATATCGTCCTTGAGTTTCTGTGCTCTGCGGTTCATCTCACCCACAAGGGAGTTACCCTTCTTCGAAGAGATGCTCAGGAAGCCGAGGTTATTCTCAAAGGTGGTCAGCTCCTGCTTCAGCTGCTCATAACGGCGCACCAGACGGCCACGCTCTGTATCGACAGCATCCTCACCACGCTTAGCCACAGACTTCAGATTCTGCTTGAAGTTGTCGAGACGGCGGTTGTTGATAGAGATGTGCAGCTTGCTATAAAGCTCGTTGAGGGTGTCGTGATACTCCTTATACACCTTGTCCTTCTCTTTATAGGGCACATGTCCTACCTTATTATATTCCTCTACCAGAGCCTGGATCTTCTCCTGCGCATCGTCCGCGGTCTCCTCGAGGAGAGCCTTCATACGGGCAATGATATCACGTTTCTGCTCCAGATTGGTATGCTCTTCGCTGTGCGTGCCTGCATGGGCAGCCTTGCGTGCCTCGAAGAAGTGGTTGCAGGCACCGAGGAACTCAGCCCAGAGCTGGTCGCCGGTCTTATGGGGAACGACGCCAACCGTCTTCCACTCTTTCTGCAGAGCGATGAGCTTATCAGCCGTAGAACGCCACTCCGTGCTGTCCTGCAAAGCCTTGGCCTTCTCGATGAGCGCCTTCTTCTTCTCGATATTCTTAGCATATACTTCCTTCAGATTTTTGAAGAACTCTCCCTTGCGTCCGAAGAAGTCGTCGCAAGCGGCACGGAAGCGCTGGAAGATCTTGTCGTTCATCTTCTGCGGAGCGAAACCGATAGTCTTCCACTCCTGTTGCAGCTCGATGATCTGCTTAGTGTGCTTGTCCCAGTCGCCAACACCTTTATTCTCTTCTTTGGCAATGGCCTCCACCTTCTCACAAAGCTCAGTCTTACGGTTCAGGTTGTCTGCCTCTTTGGCGCGGAGCTCCTCGAAATGCTGCTGATGCTTCTTGTTGATCACCGTGCTGGCAGCCTTGAAACGGGTCCAGATCTGCTCGCGCAACTCCTTAGCCACGGGACCGGTCTCACGATACTGCTGGTGAAGATCCTGCAACTGGTGGAACGCGCTCACTACATCAGGCTCATCGGCCAGTTTCTCAGCCTCTTCGCAAAGGTGCGTCTTGGTCTCAAGATTGCGTTTGAAGTCATACTCGCGTGCCTCACGGTTGAGGTTGAGCAGGTCGTAGAAGTTCTCCACCTGGAGCTGATAGTTACGCCAAAGCTCATTAGCCTGCTGTGCGGGCACATTCTTTATCTCTTTCCACTCCTGCTGGAGCTGTTTGAATTCCTGGAACGACTTGTTGGCCTGATCGGGCGATGTTGCCAATGCCTTGATCCGGTCGATGATCTCGAGCTTACGCTTCAGATTAGCCTCTTTCTCAGCCTCCTGCTCCTGGAAGATGCGGGCGCGCTTCTCCTTGATGATCTGCATCTCGGCCTTGAAAGCATGCTCCACATCGTCGGGCATGATCTGATACTCATCAGGATTGCCACCTTTGTCAAGATAATCTTTCAGCGCCTGATCGCGCTCTGCCTGATGGAGACGATAGAAGCTCGACTTGAGGTGCTCCACCTCGTCTCTCGAAGGATTGTCCTCACTCTGGGCTATCTCCTTGGCACGCTCCAATACCTCTGCCTTAGAAGTATAAACATGCCGGGCGGGACTCTCGGTCCCGGAAACAGCTGCTCCGGCCGGTGTCTCCTCTGCAGAAGCCTGCTCAACGGCAGATGGTTCTTCAGCCACGACTCCTTCTTCGGCAACCGTTGCTGCCGGCTGCTCCTTTACCTCAGAGGCGGCCTCAACCGTCTGCTGCTCTTCTTCTACCGGACGAGTTTCCTCTGTCCCTACCTTTCCCTGCTCCAGGGTGTTTTCTTGAGAGTCCATCATTTCACTGTTTTAAGTTTATGATTCGGATAAATACCATGCCGGCCTCTGCCCGTCCATACGGACGGAGGTGGGCACATGTCATAGAATAATGTTAAATACTTTGCAAACTTATATAAAAAAAATGGAACGCCGTCATCTTTTTCTCTTTTTTTGATTAAAAAAGTTTGATTTTATCGGCTAGTCCCCCAATAACGGCTTTAAAATTTGGCTTTTCATAATATTTCCACTAACTTTGCTGCTCATTAATGCAATGAAAAAGATAGCAAACGACATACTGAAAGTTGCCTTCTCGCTCGTTCTCGGAGGGGCCATCCTATACTGGATGTACCGCGATTTCGACTTCCGCAGCGTGAAATACGTGATTCTGCACGACATGGACTGGACATGGATGCTCCTGTCCTTTCCCTTCGGCATCATGGCCCAGGCATTCCGCGGCATCCGTTGGCGCCAGACTCTCGATCCCATCGGCGAGCACGCGCGTACGTACGTAGCAGTCGATTCCATTTTCATCTCCTACGCCATCAGCCTGCTTATCCCCCGTATCGGAGAGTTCGCACGGTGCGGCGTTCTGAGACGCTGGGATGGTGTATCATTTCCGAAGGCACTCGGTACGGTAGTGACGGAGCGTGCCATCGACTCATTGTTGGTGCTCATCATCACGATGCTCACCTTCGTCTTCAATTTCCGTACCTTCAACACGTTCTTCCAGAAGACCGGCACACGTCTTGACAGTTTCCTGCTGCAGTTCTCCGTCACAGGCTGGATCGTCACAGGCATCTGCGCCGCGGCAGCCATTGCACTGGTCATCTATCTGCTGCGCCGTATGTCACTCTATAGTAAGGTGCGCACCACGATTCTGGGATTGTGGCAAGGCATCCTTTCGGTCAAGGAAGTGAAGAACAAGTCACTCTTCATCTTCTACACAGTAGCCATCTGGGCTTGCTATTTCCTCCACTATTACCTGACGTTCTTCTGCTTCAAGGCCACCTCCCATCTCGGACTGGCCTGCGCCATGGTGACCTTCGTGGTAGGCTCCATCGCAGTCATCGTGCCCACTCCCAATGGAGCAGGCCCATGGCACTTCACCGTCAAGACCATGCTCATGCTCTTCGGCGTGGCTGCCAACGCCGCCCTCTACTTCGTCCTCATCGTACACTCCGTACAGACGCTGCTGGTGGCCCTGCTCGGCATCTACGGCTGGACACACATCAGCTTCACCAAGAAGAGGGCCTTACAGTACTAGAACGACAAGCAGGCACACAACGCCCTGTCCTCATATAAAGGAATGTCGGCCGGACAGGACAAGCCATCCTCTTCGGACATATACAAAAGAATAATAGTTTCACCAAAATAACAGATACTATGAGCGAAATTAAAGATCTGAAGCCAGCAGCCATCTGGCGCAATTTCGATGCCCTCACACAGGTGCCCCGCCCCTCGGGCCATCTGGAGAAGGTACAGCAGTTCCTGCTTGATTTTGCCAAGCGTGTAGGTGTGGAAGCCTTCAAGGACGCCGGTAACAATATCGTCATGCGCAAGCCGGCCACTCCCGGCATGGAGAACCGTAAGACGGTGCTGCTGCAGGCCCACATGGACATGGTGCCTCAGAAAGCACCCGACAGTACACACGACTTTGTCAACGATCCCATCGAGACCTATATTGAGGACGGATGGGTAAAGGCTAAGGGCACGACCCTGGGAAGTGACGACGGCATCGGTGTTGCTGCCATCATGGGTATCATGGAGAGCACTGACCTGAAACATGGTCCCATTGAGGCTCTCATCACTGCCGACGAGGAGACGGGCATGTATGGTGCCAACGATCTGCCCGAAGGCGAGCTGAATAGTCAGATCCTGCTCAACCTCGACTCCGAGCTTTGGGGCAAGTTCGTCATCGGTTCGGCCGGTGGCATCGACATCACCGCCACACTGGGCTACAAGGAAGTGACCAACGATCAGGAGACAGCTTGCAAAGTGACACTGAAAGGTCTGCGCGGCGGCCACTCCGGTCTGGAGATCAACGAAGGCCGCGCCAACGCCAACAAGCAGATGGTACGTCTGGTACACACTGCCATCGCCACGCTCGGCGCCCGTCTGGCCACCTGGCACGGCGGCAACATGCGCAACGCCATTCCTTTCAAGGCTGAGACTGTACTCGCCCTGCCAAAGGCCAACGTCGAGGCTCTGAAGGCTCTTGGTGCCAAGCACAAGGCAATGATCGATAATGAGTTCCACGGCATTGAGAAGGAGTGCGAGCTCACCGTAGAGGAAGTGGCCAAGCCTGCCACCCTCGTTCCCGGAGAGATCCAGGACAACCTGGTAGATGCCATCTATGCCTGCCACGACGGTGTGATCCGCATGATTCCCGCCTACCCCAACGTGGTGGAGACGTCCAGCAACCTCGCCATCATCGACATCGAGGACGGCAAGGCTGCCATCAAGATCCTGGCCCGCTCCAGCCGTGAGGACATGCGCGACTATGTGACGCAGACCCTCGCCAGCTGCTTCTCCATGGCCGGCATGAAGGTGGAGACCAGCGGTGCCTATGGCGGTTGGGACCCCAATCCCGACAGCGAGATCCTCCAGCTCCTGCAGAAGATCTACAAGGAGCAGACCGGCAAGGACGCCATCGTCCAGGCCGACCACGCCGGACTGGAATGCTCGGTGATCCTCAGCAAATATCCCGGCATGGATGTCGTGTCTCTCGGACCTACGCTCCTCTCGCCCCACACGACGAACGAGCGCTTCGAGATCGCCACGGCAGAGCCGTTCTGGCAGTTGCTCACCACAACATTGGAGCAAATCAGCGAGAAGTAAGACAAAAAAGCGGAGAATCGTTTGGTTCTCCGCTTTATTTTTTCTAATTTTGCAGACGATAACAAACAAAATCAATCATTAATATGGACGACTATCACGCGGAAAACTACAAGATCTGACGTGAGGATTCGGCTCTATGCAGCTAATCCCCACGAATTTTTCTTATTATCAAAGGAGATTAGCTACTATGAGAACATATTGGAACATTGAGAAGAGCCTGAAGGCCATCAATGAATGGCAGCCCAACTGCTGGATTCAAGTTACATGTCCTTCAGAGGACGACCAGCGCGAGCTGGAAGAGCGTTTTAAAATTCCCGACTATTTTCTCCCCGACATCAGCGATACCGACGAGCGTGCCCGTTATGAGTACGACGACGGATGGATGCTCATCATCCTGCGTATCCCCTTCGTCAAGGAGATCCGTTCGCGTACGCCGTACACCACCGTACCGTTGGGCATCATCCACAAGCGCGACGTCACCATCACGGTGTGCTACTACGAGACAAACATGATGATCGATTTTGTGAGCTATCAGCAGAAGCGCGGCGTAGGATTCACCGACTATGTCGACATGATCTTCCGGCTCTTCCTCTCTTCCGCCGTATGGTATCTGAAACGGCTGAAGCAGATCAACTCCCTCATTGAGAAGGCTAAGCACAACCTCGACCATGAGGTGAACAACGAGAGCCTCATCGGACTGTCCCGCCTGCAGGACTCGCTCACCTACTTCATCACCTCCATCCGAGGCAACGAGAACCTGTTGCAGAAGCTGAAATTCAAGCTGCAGGTCGACGAGCTTGATGCCGACCTCATCGAAGATGTCAATATCGAGATGTCGCAGGCCCGCGAGACCACCAACATCTATTCCGACATTCTCGAATCGACGATGGACACCTATTCGAGCATCATCAACAACAACATCAACAACGTGATGCGTACACTCACCTCGGCATCAATCATCATGATGAGTGGCACCTTCATCGCATCATTGCTGGGAATGAATGTGCCGAATGGTATGGAACAGAGTCATATCGGCTTCATCATCGCCCTCATCATCTCGTTCGCCGTCAGCCTCCTCTGCTGGTTTATCATGAAATTCAAACGATTGATATAAATATCAGAAAAATACGTCCCATTCCATTTGTCCTCTCTTGTGAGCGTCAAATGGAATGGGACGATTCTTATTCTCCACCCCGGAAATACCATTACGGTGCACGTGTTTTTTGTTAGTACATGTATTATACCTTTTATAATCCATGCACTGATGCAAAGAGGAGCCGTACTGACACTGCAAGAACAGTCTATGCGCCACCGGTTCTGACCTATAATCCCCCACCGGGCATTTAAGCGCCAATATTCATCTTGTATCATTCATTGGCCTGCCCGACATCGCCATCCCCCTTTCCGACAATCCTTCTGCCACCTTTATCCCGGCCTTACGGCCGGAGCGCCGCTGCTTCCATCACTTTCTGAAAACAAGTCATCTCCTGTTCATATTCCCTGACGGCTATATTCTCCGGTGCGCCCCTGCCACATCTTATACAATCTCTCTTGCCTGTTATGCGTCCGTCTATGCTCACAATCGCATCTTCACCATAGGGTTGAACCTCATGGTCAGCTTCCGCAGCGTACCAGTAGAAGGCAACGACACATATACGTTTTGCCTGATTCTATCTGTTTTATGCTGCCAATACATATCAAGTGAACGGGAAACAGAAATTTACGGACTCTAGAATATCCTTTTACAACAAAGTCGTTGCTCTTCATTATATATAAAAAAATCTTAAAAATAATGTTCGCACGATACAAGATTAAGATAAAAACGCATATATTTGTGATATCAATTTGATATCATATTCTTTCATCTAAAACTTCTAAAAACACCTTCATTTTATGGAAAACAAGGAATTCATTTTCAAGGGAATGACACTCAATGGCATCGGTATGCTCGTTCTCAACCTGCTTCTCTACGTCGTGTCCGTAGGCCTGATAGTTATTGCGCTCGAAATGTTTAGTGGTATAACTGCCATAACAACAAGTGTGGCAGGCAGCATTCTGTTCATTGCCAACATCATCGCCAGCTGCGGCTTCGTGAAAGTCGAGCCGGGCGAGGCACGCGTGATGATGTTCTTCGGCAAATACCGCGGCACGTTCAACACGCCCGGATATCATTGGATCAACCCGTTCATCACCACCAAGAAGCTGTCGATGCGCGCACGCAACCTCGATGCCGAGCCTATCAAGGTGAACGACAAGACGGGCAACCCGGTGATGATTGGCATGGTGCTGGTATGGAAACTGAAAGATACATACAAGGCGATGTTCGAGATCGACGCACAGACCATGGCAGAGTCGAAGGCCGCAGGCGACGCCGCTGCAGCAAGTGCAAAGACAGCCAACATTATGAACGCCTTCGAGAAATTTGTACGCATACAGGCCGACGCCGCCCTGCGACAGGTGGCCGGACAGTATGCCTACGACGACGGCGAGCAGGACAACGACGAACTGACCCTGCGCGACGGTAGCGACGAGATAAACAAGGAGCTTGAGGCAAAGATCGACGAGCGTCTGGCCATGGCCGGTATTGAGGTCATTGAGGCCCGCATCAACTATCTGGCCTACGCTCCCGAGATTGCGGCTGTGATGCTGCGCCGCCAACAGGCCACGGCTGTCATAGCCGCACGCGAGAAGATTGTGGAGGGTGCCGTATCAATGGTGAAGATGGCTCTCGACAAGCTTTCGGACGAAGAGATCGTCGACCTCGACGAGGAGAAGAAGGCAGCTATGGTGAGCAACCTGCTCGTTGTGCTCTGCGGTGACGATACGGCACAGCCCGTCATCAACACCGGAACGCTGAACCACTGATATGATTCTCGTCATTGGAGGTGTGCTGTCAGACCGTCAGCGCACCTCCCGGAAATCTCATAGCCCATATCCCATGTTCAAAAAGAAAAGCAAGAAACAGTTGATGGAATTCAGCCGTCCGCCAAAGCTGTCGGGCAAGGTCAACGTGTGTGTCGGTCTACCGCTGACAGCCCTTTGGCTGCTGCGCTGCTGGAAAATTGACTGCTGGTATAATGGCACAACGATATTTTCATACATCGTACTCCTACTGATGCTGAGCACCGGCATCTACCGCTGGGCGTTCCGCAAGGGTGCCATAAGCGACACGGTTACGCTTGGAGGCTTCAGCAACCGTATGTACCTGCGCTACAGACAACTGTATATGCCGGTTGGCATTGCGGCAGGATTTCTGCTGATATTTCTCTTCACGACATTACCCTCACTCATAAGCTATGGCATTAAGGGACTAAGCGTTCAGACGTTTTCAGACGACCTGACTACCTTCGGCTGGATGTATATCCTGGTTTTATATAAAGTTCTGAAGTCATACGTCGACTTCTACGAATATTACCGCTCGTCCGAAGCATCGCGGAAGAAGGTCGACTGATATTGATTATACGGCAGACAAGGAGGAATGAAACATGATTAAACAATACCTAAGCAGCATAGGCATAACAAAATACAGCTGCAACGCAAGACTGTATGGCAAAATACATATCGGCATAGGACTGCTCGCTATGCTGTTCATCATTGCATGTATAGTCATTGAAGGAATGCCGGAGCCGATGAACTTGATTATTACAAGTCTGATAGCCATGGGCCTCTTAGGCTATGGAGCATACTTCACATGGCTGCGCGGAAAACCGCTGAAATGTGAGATTGTGCTCGGCTCATGGTTCAACAGACTGTATCTGCGTAGCAGATGGCTGTTCATCACGGCAGGTATCATCACCAGCATGGCAGGATTTGTCGTCACTATAATGATTGTATCGCTGATTTCCGACGGCTATGAAGGCATGATCTCAGCGATGCCAAAGAAGATGAACGACTGGTTTGCACTGCTGATTCTGCTCATATACAAAGTGTTTCATTCCTACATGAGCTATTATCTGTACTACCGCTCGCCCGAATACAGGGCTTCGCTGAACAAACATAAAGACACTATACGGGCATAAATGGCAGTAGGCTGTAAGACCGCCGGACGCAAACCCGCAAACAGAGAAGATGAAGAAAGACAATAATACCAAGAGCTTTGTCCTGCGTGTGGACTCAGAGACGATGGCAGCCATAGAGAAATGGGCTGCCGACGAGTTCCGTTCCACCAACGGGCAGCTGCAATGGATCATATCGGAGGCGCTGCGCAAAAGCGGACGACTGCCCAAAAAGAAACGCGTGCGCAAAGAGGAGGAGAATGAGGAATGACATACCGTGAACTATGGCGCACGCGGTATGGCAAAGGGGAGGCATACGCCCTTATCGGCTATCTGCCGGATGTATGCCTCGCTCCATATTCTATTCCTCAAACGTGTTCTCGCCCGTCTCGTAGCTTCTCACCATATCCTTGAGGATGCCAACCATCTCCTGACGGAAGTCATCAGGACTGAGGACTATGATCTTCCGGCCATGCCACAATAGCTCCTGCTCGAAATCGCGCGTGGGACTGACATTGAGTTCGTAGTCAGTATAGGAGAGATCTTCAGCATCGCGTATCTTGACCTGGCTCTCATGCAGCGGTACTTCATTAATGTAGTTGTTCTCCGGAAAGAAGGCACGGATGCGTATCTTCCTTGGCGGGAGGTTCTGCTGCCGGATGATGCCATAGTAGCCGTCGTAGAAGGTGTCGGGCTTCAATAGCTCCTGTGTCTTCTTCGACAGATTCTGCTTCTCACATACTATCTCCAAATAGCGAATGCGGTCGAAAGGCAACACACGCGGACGATAATCAGAGCCGTCCTGGTTGGACCTCGGAGCATGGCCATTCTGTTCCATCAGATTGCCAATGACATACCAACGCTGGTGGAACAGGCGAAGGAAAGCAGGAGCTATCTTCATCTCCATCTCGTCACCGTAGGGCGTGCGGTAATCGAACTTGATGGCATACTGTTTGTCGATAGCCTGGATGATATCGTCGAGATAATACGTATTCTCGGGTGCTTTCTCAAGCATCACCTTATCGTAGTGTTTCAGCATGTCGCCGAGTGATGCCATGCGCAGCGAGCTGAGCAGCCAGTCAGTAAGTTTTTTGTCGGAATATGGGTCCTGACGGATGCAATATCGGTATCCACTAGCCTTATCACACTCGATCTCTATGCCAAAGATATCGGATATATCCTCCCGGTAGCGGTGGAAAGTGCGTGTACTGAGCGGTTTACCGTCGATGTTACTCGACGACTCGGCCCATTCATCACATATCTCCGGCAGCGTCATGCTCCGGTGCGACAGCTTACCAATCAGCCAACAATAAAATTTTACCCTACTGTCCATAACATATCAATAATTCCATATACTTCAAATCCCGTGCAAAGGTGTTAAGACCCGACTGCACTTTTCCCTTTCTTTCCCCGATGAGACGTCTCTCAAGGATGACGTAAAGAGCGTCATCGGGGTATTCTCGACTACTCCTTGCCATTCCCTGCCAGCATCGTACCTTGCCCCTTGACAACCAATAACGACAAGGCACGATGACTGCTTCAGGTCCTGACAATGGCGTGAACGCCAACGACTATCCCGATCATATTCCTGTGAATGTCATTTCAAGAAAGTCCCGATCACCTTGTACCAGAATTCCCATGAGTAACCGACAGAGGGATGGTTGACCGCCATGACCTTGACGCGCCCGTCACCGCTCAGGGCATAGCTGCCGGTATAGACAGTGTAGCCGTCGATATTGATGTCCTCGCCATCCTGCCATCGCTCTCCGCCCGGCATCTGTCCCCACAACCGGTTGCCCCAGGCAATGATATATTGCGGGCTGTACTGGTCGAGCACGCTGAAGAAGGCCTCCTCAGCCTGACGGTATTCATCACGGGTTCCTGCCTGTCGTGTCCCGTCCATTGCCACTTGCAGGTAGTTGTAGAACATCACGCTCTGCCAGATGCGCTGCCGCTCCGGCCAGTCCGTCTCATGTCCGACAAGACTACGCTCGAACTTCAGGAATGTGTTCATCCAGCGTTCGCGTGACTTCTGTTCATTGAGATAATCACTGACGACACCATTGGTAAACGCCATACACTCCCGATGATTGGCCATATTGCCGCAATCGGTACAACCCTCCTCACAGTAGTGGCTCTCACCGAGCACCATAATGCGCTTGCCAAAGATGCCACCTGTGGAATAGTCCTTGCCCACATAGGGCTGAAAGAAAGCTTTATTCATCGTTATAGATTTTTTATTTCATCCAACTCTTGCCATATCCGTAAGTAGGGATACTTGAAAGAAAATCTTGGGCGGGTATGATAACTGCCACAGTTGGGGCATCTCAGTGGCTGCGAATATACAGAAGCTCTCCACTCGATGTCCATTCCCTTGAATCTATGCCCGCAGTCGTCGCAGACAAATGTTGTCATTCCTCTAAACATAACACTACTGTTTTATTGTTTACGGGTACAAAGATAGAGGATAGGTGTGTCAAATGATGACAAAGGATGTGATTTTTTACGAGATTTGTGTGTGGCATTATTATTTATAGGTTAAACACGATAACGACTGTCGCGTCTTGGAACCGAATGTCATTCACCGTAATCTGTTGAAGGACTTGGCGTACCTTGTCCACAAATTTTCGGGCAGACACGCAAGCATCGGCCTTTTTTGATTTATCAGACACTCATTTGGGGGCACCACCAACAGTACCTCTCCTTAAGAGAAACAGCTTCTTATAATTTTAATCATCTGAAGCATAAGGCATACTATTTTATTGTTTATAGGTTATAATCTATATGACCGCATAGCTTACTTGTTAGGGAATTACGAAGAAGCCGGTGTGAACTCCTACTGTTCACACTTTCCAAGCAGTCAGGCTCTGATAAACCTATAAGGAAGGGGAATCTGGAAAAGGAATCCACACCGTATACACAGTATGAACCCGCTCAGACTATCTCCATTCTTCTTTATAGCTTCAATTTACCAGATTTCGACTACAAGAACAGTGTTTGTCTGCACGAGGGACATATTCGTGACCTGAGGAAAAGTGATGTTGGAGAAATGCTCCCACTTTCACTATCCGACGGCAAATTTAAGAAACGTTCTTCAAACTGCCAACAGATTCGCGAACTTTTTTGTGGATTCCTCTATGTTTTTAAGACAATGGAATGACAGCCTTGTCATCATTGACGTAGCCGGTGATGAGTTTCAGGTTGACCACGTAGCTGCGGTTAAGGACATCTCAGTGGCTACAAAAATACATTAGCCCTCCACTCGATGTCCATTCCCTTGAATCTATGCCCACAGTCGTCGCAGACAAATGTTTCCATTCCTCTAAACATAACACTACCGTTTTATGGTTTACGGGTACAAAGATAGAAGATAGGTGTGTCAAATGATGACAAAGATAATGTCATAAAATCATTATTTTCAAATCTGTCATTTTTCTGTCTCCTACCTTGGCTTTAGACGCACGGGATTCAATTCTTTATTCACCAGAAAGGACTCCTAAAGATATCCGAACTCAATAAAATTTTGTTACCAAAACTATCAAAATTAATGGCCACATCAACCATCTGACAAGGGATACAGTCACAATTAAGGCCGTATCGTTTGTTCTTGTCATTCATGTTGCAGTGGCCATCCATAGGAAAATGTTCTCCATACTTACCCCAGTTAATTCTCACATTATAAAAGTAGGAAAATCAGTTGGGGTAAGTCAAATGAAAAAAACTCGATTTTGATATTATCATCGAAAGCTGTATTCCCTTACTTCTTCTTCGATCTTTTGAAAAATACATTCCCCGTTTCTAACAATATCTCCCAAATTCTTGATCTTGATTCAGGAGCAGGATCACAAAATATTTTTATTTTACCCATAGCTATTTTTTGTTACTATTGTTATTATTACTTCCATTAACTTTACCGTCATCAAGCATATCGCCAATGACTTGAGCAATCTCTCCAGCTGTTTTGATTATAACACCCCAATTCATAATTAAAAAAATTAAAAGTTGTATTTCTTATCTCTTTATCCACCCCCTTCCTCCATTCCTGGAGTAGTACAGCCCCTTACTGGTGTTGGCGAGCAGGATGCTGCCATCGACCTGGAGGCTGAAGAAGTCTCCGTAAGAGGCCGTGTTGGAACAACGTACTGAGAACGAGCGGGCGGAATTGGTGGAGACATAGATGCCACGGGAAGTGGCAGCAAGTATCTCACGACCGAAGGCAATCAGATCACGAAATGTGCCGTATGATGTGCTGTTGGCACAGCGTGGTGACCATGAGCGTCCACCGTTGGTAGACACCTCGATGGTATTCTTGCCCGGATTGATGCGAAGCAGCTCTCCCTTGGAGAAGAGGCCACCGCCGATTTTAATCATCTGAGGCATAAGGCATACTATTTTTATTGTTTATAGGTTACGGTCCATGTGACCGCATAGCTTATTTGTTAGGGGAATTACGAAGAAGCCGGTGTGAACTCCTACTGTTCACACTTTCCAAGTAGTCAGGCTCTGGTAAAACCTATAAAGAAAGAAAATATGAAAGAGGAATCCACACCGTATACACGGTGTGAACCCGCTCAGACCATTCCCGTTCTTCTTTATATTTATAGCTTCAATTTACCAGATTTCGACTACAAGAACAGTATTTTGTCTGCACGAGGACACATATTAGTTCGTGACCTGAGGAAAGTGATGTTGGAGAAATGCTCCCACTTTCACTATCCGACGGCAAATTTAAGAAACGTTCTCCAAACTGCCAACAGATTCGCGAACTTTTTTTGTGGATTCCTCATATTTTTAGAACAGTGATACAAACCAGCTGCCAAGCTCCATCACCCACTTCACAATGAAGTAAATCAGGACACAGAGTATGACGATGAATATCGCCGACCAGGCAGCCTTCTTATTGACTTCTTGAATGATCTCCTTGTCGTCATTAACATAGCCGGTGATGAGTTTCAAGTTGGCTACGTAGCTGCGGTTGAAGATATCGATAATGTCGCCTATAAAGAAAGGTATTGCGCCAAGCAGTGCGTCCTTCAAGACATTGCATATCACTGCAAGGGTCAGTGGGATGGACCTTACATGCACCAGGGCGAAGTAAATAAACGGCAAAGCGAGGAAGCTTGACAGTATATCGCTGACGCCACCCGGTATTAAGCCGATGAGAGGGTCGATGAAATACTTGTCCATATATTTTGCCGTCTTGTCCATGATGCGGTAAGATGTGGTGCTCATCAATGCCTCACGCCTGGCTTGCTTCTCCGCCTCACGTTTCTGCTCACGTGCGAGCGCCTCCTCCCGCTGCCGGTCTTCCTGCTGGAAGTTCATGCCCATATCTGCCTGGGCCTGTTGTCGTCTGTTGTTTGCCATATCGTCAGAGAATTACCACGACCAGCATACGGCTGGTCTATTATCTTTTACAATGTTATCTGCTTTTTTCCGTTGATGAAGTCCTTGAAGTCCTGCTCCGAAAGACTCTGACCACTGAGTTCGCTGAGCATGAGCAATGCCTGCTTGCGGTCGTCTTCGCTGTTGGCGAGATTGGCACGGCGTATGACCTCACGCACAAAGGCACTTTTGTTGTCGATGGCCTTGATTTGCTTGCGGAAGTCAGAGGCTATCTTGTCAAATGCCTCATCGTAGGCGGCACCGGCAAGCCTGCCCTGAAGTTGCTGTGTTTTCAGCTTGAGTGCACTGTCGAGCAACGAGATACCTTGTTGCAAGGCTTGTTCAGATGCCCCGGTGACCTGTGCGAGGTCTTCTTCGGAATACCCTCGGTTCTCCTCCTCCGTCCCTCGGTAGTCGTCCACGCCATTGAGCACTGCGATGGCAGTGTCACGGTCGGTATGAAGATGGTCTGCCAGAGTAGAAGTGAAGAGAGACAGGTTGTTCTCAATGTCGGCAGGCAGTAGCTCTGTCTCACTGTAGTCAGGAATATCGACCGTACCCACCAGCCGCTTGTCGAGTCTTGTTTCCATGATCTCACGACCAAGCCGGAGCATGGCAATGACCGTGCGGAGATGGGGAAGCATCTTCAACTGCACATCGTCCGATGCATTTAGCTTTGCCCGGATCTGTTTGTTGATCTCATCAAGTTTCTGCTTGACGAGATGCCGTTCCTGCTTCTTGGCATTCATGTCGTTTTGATGCGACGTCAGCTCATCCTTGTCGAGCTTGAGATCCACCTGATTGCTCTCATACTCACGCACGAGCGGATAGCACACGGCATCCCACTCGGCATAGTTGCGGCTATAGGTCTTGTTGGCATGGCCGAAAGTAAAGATGTTGACAAGGAAGAAGGGCTTCGACGGTTTACGTGCCTTCGCATCACGGTAGCTTGCAGCCTTTGACTCGAGCGTCTGGGTAAGGTCACTGATCAGGCTCTGATAGACATCAATGTTCTGCAGGTGGTCGTTAATCTCACCGTCCAATGCCTTCACCCGGGCAAGCAGTTCCCTGCGCTGCTCCTCCAAGGACCGGATCTCCACATTATCATATAGTAATGCCGTGATCGCCTTGATGTCCGACGTCATCAGCTTCGCCGCATGGCGCAGATAGAGGTTTGCCTTAGGGATGACCACATCGTTGAGAGTCTTATAGATGACTAGCAGGCGTCCGAGATCAGCCTTGATGCGTGTGGTGTCGCGCTTAATGCTCGTCTTGAAGGTGGTGAGGTCGGTTCGTAACAGGTTGGTACGCTCCCTGGCTTCCATATAGTGGGTGAGCATGCCCAGTCCCGCCATTGCCAGTCCAAGTGTCTTGTTGTCCTTTCCTGCCGATTTATAGGCCGCCGCACTGTTCTGCAGGGACGTTTGGAAGCTGTCGGATATCTCGCTGATGAGCGCGGAACAGGTGTCGCTTATTCTGTTATACTCCAGTTCCGTATGCTTCAACATGCTGTCGACATCAAGGAACTGTACTTGACTGAAGTCGAAGAGATTAGGGGCTACGGCCTTGATGGAGTCGCCATAGATGTCGATCAGCTGCATGGCATATTCCTGATAGGTGGCTACGATGTCGGTACGCAGCGTGGTGAAGTCAGCGATGTTGCGTCTGACTGTATCCTCACCTTCGTGGTAGGTGCCCACCATCTTTGAGTAGCGATCGAAGAGAGTGGAGGCTTCCGTACGTACGGCCTTCACGCCACTCGTACCCATCACCTTATCCATCATCTTCGAAGCCTCCTTTACCGTAGCCACCTGCATATTCAGGTTGATGTCGTCTTGCAGTTTTGAGAGCGTGAGGGAGGTCTTGTCGAGCTCCTTACGGACCATCTCCATGGCGTCTTCCGCCTTGCCGTTGTCAAGCAAGTCCGTCATTTGGTATTCGTTGATGAGCGGACTGCGACTGTCGTTGGTAACGAAAGCCCGTTTGATGCTGCTGTCATTATTGAAATAACGGTATGCCTCCAGTGCCAGGCGGCTTACGTCTATGGAGTCAGCATTAATGCCGTATTGCTTCAACTCGTAGGCAAGATCCGCACGCAAGTAAGTCTCACCATCCTTACACAGCTTTGCTGCAATGTTGCGGATAGCCTCGTAAATGTTCTGAGAATCATTCTTGTTCATGCCATCATCGTTTTTAGTTGACAATTAAAATAGTTCTGGCATTCTTAGCCATCGATGTGGGTCTGTCAGCTGATCATAGAAGATATAGTGCAGGCCCAATACCAGAAGGAGGGCTATGGCAAATGCCAGTATCTTTACGCAGGATTTCTTTGATATGAACGTCATTGCAATCAATTAAAGTATATGTATGTTCTATTATCTGTTTATCTCGCTCATTGGAAGCTCGTGGTCGTACTCCGCATACACCACAATGGTGAAGCTGTTCATACGCAACACGTCGGCAAGAGAATAGCGGAAGTGGTAGCAAAGAGCATAAAACACATAGTGATGTCTTTGAATGCAGGCTTGCTCAATGCGCCGTCGGCTCGAGTGTCACCATCATCAAGGTGTCGGTGAGCTCCGTGCCTCTTCCTCCGCTACGCCGAAGTTCTGCAAGATCTTATGGATGCTTTGCATCGTGTGGCGGTCTCTCTTATCGTTTTCACAATGCAAAGATATTGGACCGGTGTGCCAAATATTGTCAAAGGCATAAAAAAGTTTGGAAAAATATTTTTTATGACTACCTTATTATATATGATTGTACAATCAGATCTAAACAGCTTGACTGACGGGTTTAGGCAACAGGGCCCAATAAAGAAGATGCCCATAATGGTCTCGCCGCTCCTTTAGGACTTCCCATAGTGGCTTACCCCTAAGGCAACACCGGTTTGCGAAATCGGTAAACCTAATTAACGCCAACTTACATTAACGCAATTCCTACCTTAAAAAGAACTCACTTGGAGCAAGCTAATGACAGAATAATTACGTTGGAACATTAGTGTCCCGTTAAAATGGGACGAGTTAAAATATCAATATGCCGAAGACTAGCCACATACCGAGAATATATTGGGGCCGAAAGTAAATACTGCCAGATTCGTCCTGCCGGATTGCAGCATACCGGCAAATAGGATTGTGTGCACATTTCTTCATCAAACCCATCAAGGACCTACAGAAAGATTTTAAGACATCAAGGATGCTCAATATGGGCCAGTTGCGCAGCAGCCCGTTCGTAATCAATAGGACCGCTCCGCATGAAGGGCGGAAAATGGATGCAGGAACCAGATAGTGAGAAATGACCTTCATACAAGGATATTTAAAAACGGGAAAAATAGGGAAATTTTGCGAAAATTTCCCTATTTTTCCTTATTTCCTCATTTCTTTTCCACAATATAAGCTGTCTTGCGCCACGCACCTGTCAAAGCCTCAATTCAAAGTCTGCCACGTCGATCTATCGCCCAAACCTATAGTCTACATCGTGGAAATGCGACATCTGACTGAAGTACCGTTCGTGATGAAGCTCCATGCTCACCTCACTGCAGCCCGTGCTGCAAGCTGGGCTGCAAGCTGGGCTCACCCGATAAATATGGGGGAAGATATGCTGCTCAAATGAAGTACAGGGATGAGAAGCAGAGGAATGGCTCAAGGGGGCGTGTATGGAATGAATGCGGGGAATGAAACCCGGATCATGTGGCATGACTCCTGCCGGCTGCCTGTGACGGTTCTTGCCGGACTTTCTGTAACGGTCATCTTGATCTCCGTCCCTCAGAACAGATAGGATGACAGGAGCGGAGACGCTCACGGTCACCGGTTGCATGGAGA
>HF988573.1 GCA_000431975.1 Prevotella sp. CAG:924
GTGAGGAAAGAGTGCGAGTTGTATATATAATCCCCCAATCAATCGTATTGTATAAAGGTCGGCATAAGAAAATATACTGGCAGGGATGGACACTTATGTTATATATGTACGTGAAAATGGCCGGACGGGTAATAGTCTTATGAAAAAATGCTTGCACAAATGACATATTATAACAAAATACCCTCTCTTGACTTTTTATTTATAGAAATAAGTGGTCTTTCAGTTTTTATTTGTATCTTTGTCATGTTTAAAAGAAGAATTGTCGACAGAATTCTGTTGTGAGGGTCTTTGTCATGGCAGGATAATGGGCAGTCTTTTATTGCTTGCCCCTTCAGTTTTTAAGAATTTACGGGACATTAATGTTAATTAAAAACTATTGTAATGAATACAGGCAAAATCTTAACCGTGCTTGCAGCATCCATGGCCAGCATTTCGATGTATGCTCAGACAGACTCGCTAAAAGTCGACACCACATATACTCTGGGTGAGGTGACCGTCAGGGGAATGCGTGTGATTAACAAGGTCGACCGACAGATACTTCTGCCTACCTCTGCCATGAAAAAACACTCGTCTGACGGATATGATCTATTAAATAAGATGATGCTCAATGGCATCAAGATTGATCCGGAGAGACAGGCAATAACGTCAATGCGGGGAGGAAGTGTGCAGGTACGCATAAATGATATTAAGGCCAATCAGCAGGACATCACCTCCTTGCGTCCCGATGAGGTGATACGAGTTGAATATATCGACAATCCCGGAGTGAGATATTCTGACGGTACCCTGGACGCTGTCATCAATTTCGTCGTAAGGAGACGCTATGCCGGATATGTGGGCGGACTGGGTACCATGCAGGCATTCACCACGGGCTTCAACAACAGTAATGCTTATTTTAAGTACAATTATAAGAAGTCGGAGTTCAGCGTCTATTATAACTTTTATTACCGTGGGTACGATGGTCGTAAGGTCAACAGTGAGAGTTCCTATTTCTTCCCTGACGGGACAGAGCGCCATCGCAACTATATCGGTTACAACACCGATTTCATGTACACCACCAATGTCGTCCAGTTGGGGTATAATCTGTCCGATCCTGACAAATACACCTTGAATGTGACCATGAACTATAACGGGACAAACAATCCTAATTTCGGTGCGAACCAGTTGGCACAGGAGACGTCACGCCCCGATCTGTATCTTTTTAATAAGAAATCAAGCAAGACCTATACGCCGTCGCTTGACATCTACTGGTCGCTCCATCTTCCGAAGAACCAGGACATCATGGCGAATGTGGTAGGTACGTACATAGGCACCGACTACAGCTATCTGTCACGCAACTATCTTTTCAATCAGTCGCCGGAACAGTCGATGCAGGCCGATCCGGTCAACGATTATAGTTATGCCACGACCGGACGCAAATACTCTCTGATAAGTGAGGCCATCTATACCAAGAACTTCAAGAAGGTGGCATTCTCGGCAGGAGGCGAATACACGGTCAGCCATACCGACAATGCTTATACAGGCGCGGTAAACACGGATGCCGTGCTGAATTCAGACAATCTTTATCTCTTCGCACAGCTCCAGGGTAAGCTGGGCATATTGAACTATCAGGCAGGTCTGGGAGCCAACTATGTGTCCATTCATCAGGGTGACATAGGATTCAACAGATGGACCTTGCGCCCGCAGCTCAGCCTGTCGACGAACATAACGGACAATTTGTCGGTGAGATATTCCGGACGTATCAGCCAGCTCACACCTTCGTTGTCGGATCTCAGTGATGTCCGCCAACAGAGCGACGAGCTCTTTGCCAGCGACGGTAATACGGAGTTGAAGCCTTATGTGGCTTACCGAAACAACCTCACGATAAACTGGAGCTTGCCGATATGCGACTTTCAGTTATATGGTAATTGGTATTATGCCCCTGATATCATCATGAACTCTTATGTCCCGGAGCAGCAAAGTGACGGCACTTACCTGCTCATCACCCGCCCGGAGAATCAGAAGAGTTTCAGCCAGAAGTCGGTCACGGCATATCTTACGCTGCATGCCATTAGGGATGTGCTCGATATTTCCCTCTATGGCGATTATTCGCATTATGACAGCCGGGGCCTTGATTATTCCCACAAGTACGGTGCGTGGGGATGGGGCTCGTCGGCCAATCTTATGCTGGGACGGTGGAATGTCGCTGCCAGCTATTATACCGCTCCAAAGAGTTATTTCGCCGAGTCAATGACCAAGGGCGAGAATGGTTCAAACTTGAGCGTGGGCTATAGATACAAGGACTTCAAGGTGGGACTTGGCGTATTGCTGCTTGGCTATGCCCAGGGCTTTGACTATGTGAGCAAGACGGACAGCAAATATGTCCAGAGCACGTCGCATACATTCATCAAGGACAATGGCAACATGCTCTACTTCACTTTGTCGTACAATTTCAGTCACGGACGTAAGTATGAGACTGAGCGCAAGCAGCTGAGCAATTCGGATAATGACAACGGTATCAGATAATCCATGCGCGGGCAGTTGAGGCGTGTTGCCGTCTGGGACAGGTAAGGATGGCAGTTGCCCGTTTTTATCTTGCAATGAGGGAGGCAGGTTACAGAGTGTAGCCTGCCTCCCTGCGTGTCAGGGCGGGGGTATGGGGGTAGCTGGCTTTCAGCCTCAACGGGTCATGGCCTTACGGCTGCCTTCGATGGATCAGGACGGTGTATGGGCAGCACTGCTTTCCAGGAGCGTAATGCTGTTTGTCGTTAGTGTCCGGAGTGCCCCTTTTTCATAGTGCTGAAGAAAAATAAGTTTCCCTTGATTTTCTTCCCTTTTTAAATAAAAAACCGTAATTTTGCATTTAATATCAAATAAATACGCAATAAGCATGTATAGAACGAACACGTGTGGAGAGCTGACACTCGCCAATGTGGGTCAGGAAGTGACTTTGGCCGGCTGGGTGCAGCGCTCAAGAAAGATGGGCGGCATGACGTTTGTCGACTTGCGCGACCGTTATGGCATCACGCAATTGGTTTTCAATGAGAGTGATAATGCTGAACTGTGTACCCGGGCCAACCAACTGGGCCGCGAGTATTGCATACAGGTGAAGGGCGTCGTCTCGGAGCGCCAGAGCAAGAATGCGAAGCTTGCCACGGGCGACATCGAGATCATTGCAAAGGAGCTGACGGTTCTGAGCCCCTCGCTCACTCCTCCTTTCACGATCGAGGATAAGACCGATGGTGGTGACGACCTTCGTATGAAGTATCGTTATCTCGATCTTCGTCGTGCGGCTGTACGCAAGAATCTGGAGCTGCGCCACCGGGTGACGATCCTTATCCGCAACTTCCTCGACTCGAAGAAGTTTATTGAGGTGGAGACGCCTATCCTCATTGGCAGTACGCCGGAAGGCGCTCGCGACTTCGTGGTTCCCTCCCGCATGAATCCCGGTCAGTTCTATGCCCTTCCCCAGAGCCCTCAGACCTTGAAGCAGCTGTTGATGGTGGCCGGTTTCGACCGTTATTTCCAGATTGCCAAGTGCTTCCGCGATGAGGATCTTCGTGCCGACCGTCAGCCGGAGTTCACGCAGGTGGATGCAGAGATGTCGTTCGTCGATCAGGACGATGTGATCAATCTGTTCGAGGATATGATGCGTCTGCTCTTCAAGGAGATCCGCGGCGTGGATATTCCTAAGATGCAGCAGATGACATGGGCAGAGGCCATGCGCCGCTTCGGATCGGACAAGCCCGATCTGCGTTTCGGCATGGAGTTCGTAGAGCTGAAGGACACCTTCAATGGCCGTGGAGATTTCTCTGTATTCAACGAGGCTAAATATATTGGCGGTATCTGCGTGCCGGGTTGCGCTGACTACACGCGCAAGCAGCTCAATGAGCTGACCGACTTCGTGAAGAGACCTCAGGTAGGCGCCAAGGGACTGGTCTACATTAAGTACAATGCAGACGGCACGGTGAAGAGCTCTATTGACAAGTTCTACACCGCAGACGATTTCGCTGAGGTGAAGCGTGTGATGGGTGCGAAGGACGGTGACCTCGTACTTATCCTCAGTGGCGACAATGCCAACAAGACGCGTGTACAGCTCTGCTCTCTCCGTCTGGAGATGGGCGACCGTCTGGGCTTGCGCGACAAGAATGTGTTCAAGTGTCTGTGGATCATCGACTTCCCGTTGTTCGAGTGGAGCGATGAGGAGCAGCGCCTCATGTCGACACACCATCCGTTCACCATGCCTAATCCTGATGACATTCCCTTGCTCGACACGCATCCCGAGCAGGTACGTGCCAAGGCTTACGACTTTGTCTGCAACGGCATCGAGGTCGGTGGCGGCTCCCTGCGTATCCACGACACGCAGTTGCAGGAAAAGATGTTCCAGGTGCTCGGCTTTACGCCTGAGCGTGCGGAGGCTCAGTTCGGCTTCCTGATGAATGCGTTCAAGTACGGCGCACCTCCCCACGCTGGTCTGGCATTCGGCCTCGACCGTATGGTGAGCATCTTTGCAGGTCTAGACAGCATCCGCGACTGCATCGCCTTCCCGAAGAACAATTCGGGCCGCGACGTGATGCTCGAGGCTCCTTCAGAGCTGGAGCCCAAGCAGCTGGACGAGTTGCAGTTGAAAGTAGACTTGAAGAAAGACTAAGAGCTCGCTCTTGGATCAGAAGAAGACAAACGGCCTTTTGTAATGAATGAAGGCCGGTCGGATAGGAAGGCGGTCACCTGGCTTTGTTATAGGTGACCGCCTTTTCTATGCTATTCATGATAGTGCGTAAGCGGAAATACGGTGTAGCTTGCATATTGTCAGTCGTGCTATATAATAAGGTTAAAATATGGCCCGATAATGTTGTTTTTTGTTGATATAAATCAAGAAATTGTTCGCAAGGGTTTTAAACCGGGGAAAAAGAAGGGAAAATGCGGAATAAAGTTGAGAAGAAATCAAAAATATATCGTATATTTGCAAGCATAAAGGTCAAAAAAACATTAAATGTAGCTTGACCGATAATTGTATAAACATTATGGTAGAAAAGAAAGCAAAGGCTGTAAGAGCCACAAGAAAAACAACAACAGTGAAGGCAGCCACTAAGCCGGCAGCCATTTTCGTGGATGCTGACAATGCAGGATTCCGTGCAGGTGATGTCTATCAGGCACTTTCTGCAGCTGGCACTTCTCTCTCTGTAGAGGAGTTGGAGAAGGCTACAGGAAAGACCGAGGTTGAGGTTCTCCTCGGCATTGGCTGGCTTCTGAAAGAGGGTAAGGTAAAGGGTGACGCCGGTAAGGTAGTCCTCGCCTAAATTCCGCTTTTCACATCGATACCGCAACGCTATGTCCTTGGGATGTAGTCTGTTGCGGTATTTGTGTTTTTATGCAGTTCCGGTACTTAACTTAGAAGCAATATTGACCTTTAGCGATGATATACTTCGTGTATTGATAGAGGCAGGCGAGAAAGGACTTCGCTTGCAGAAGATCGTATTGCATGTGTATAATTGTCACAATAGTCTGTTTGAGTCCGTACCTTTGGAGGAAGTGCGAAAAGGCGTAGTCTCCTATCTCCGTCATCATTGCCGGCATTCTGACGATCTCATCGAAAAGACGAACAGGGGCGTGTATAAGATCAATGTCCGTTCCTCATTCTGGCGTCAGTTGCGTATACAGTTTGATACGCAGACCGACGGACAAAACGATGAAACTGTAAAGAGAATGTCTGAGGACAAAGGTCCCACTTTGTTCAGTTTATAGCATTTTTTTGTAGCAGCGGCGCCGCTTGAGCGTCTGTGGATTGAGGTGCTTCCATTGCAGCAGCTCTTTTGTATTATCCTCGAGCTGGGGACCCGTCTCGGCCATGGTATATCCCAACTGATTGAGCGTGGGTATGAGATGTTCGAAGAAGAGGGCGTTCACTCCCTTGTTCTGATAGTCGGGACGCACGCCGATGAGTAGCAGGTCGACGAGCTGGCTGTGTTTCCATTTGAGTGCCTTGAGAAATTGCCACCATCCGAAGGGGAAGAGCCGTCCATTGGTGCGTCGCATCGTTTCCGACAGGCTGGTCATGCAGACCGCCACGCCGATAAGCTCGCCTTGCTGGTTTTCCACGATGGGGACGAGGCGCAGGTCGATGAGCGGCAGATAGAGCTTTACGAAACCGGCGGCTTGCTCGGCGTCGATCTCCGTAAATCCGAAGAGGGGGGCATAGGCTTCGTTAAAGAGCCTGAAGATCTTCTCGCCGTAGCCGCGGTGACGGATGTCATGGGCCGTGACCGTGCGGATGGTGAGATGGAAACGGTCTTTTACCAACCGGCTGACGCGTGTATAGCGGTCGGGGATATGCGGGGGCACCTGCATGCGCACCTGTATCCAGTCTGCGGCTTTCTCATAGCCGAGGTGGTCCAGGTGGGTGGGGTAGTAGGGATAGTTATAGAGCGTGTTGACAGATCCCATGATATGGAAGTCGCTCAGGAGAATGCCTTCCTTGTCGAAGTCGGTAAAGCCCATGGGACCGATGAGCTCTGTCATGCCCTTTGACCGGCTCCAATCTTCGGCAGCCTTCAGAAGGGCGGAGGAGACGGCCTCGTTGTCGATGAAATCGAAGAGCATGAAGCGGGCCTGCCTCACATGCCACCGCTCGTTGGTGCGGGTGTTGTAGAAGACGGCGATACGGCCGGCCACCTTGCCGTTCCTGATAGCCAGGAAGGGCTGCACCTCGGAGGTCTTCAGGGCAGGGTTCTTCTTGGGATTGAACTGATCCCATAGATCGCTCTCAAAATCGGGCACGTAGAAGGGACAGCCGGCATAGAGATGAAGTCCGAAGCGGATAAAGACCTTCATCTCTGCTTTTGTCTTGGGGGTTATGATCTGTATGTCGTTCATCTTTAGCGGATAAGAATAGAGTATAGACAGAAGGGCAACAATAATGCTTCATTTGGCATATTGCCTTCTGCGGTTAAGGGTTTGCAAAGCAAAAATACGAATAAAAAATGATAAAAAGAAATATAAAGGATGGTAAAATGAAGAAATAAGAATGTTTGGAGGGCAGAATCATCCTGCCGGTGGGCAGGATTTTCCAGATAATGTGCGCGGGAGAGGAAGGCCATTCTGTCGTTAGAGCTTGAATGTAGATTTGGAGGGGGATAAGCCCCGGACCACATGGATGACGGAAAGGATACATATACCATGGACAACGAAAAAAGACAGAGAAATTTTACCGGTCTAAAGGGTTGTCACAGGAGCCTCTACTTCTACTGAGTCATACTCCGTCCGGACCTGCTTATGCATCTTGCCATTACGACGGTCTGGCCTCTTCCAGATTTTCTCCATCACGCCATGGAAAGCGGGATGGAGAAAATCTCCTCATGTTCGGTTCGCTATCCTTATCAGACAACGGCATGTCTGACTTGAACAGCATCCCGGCTTCCGACAACATCTTCACGTATCTTTCGTGTGTCATTACTTTGCATGTCATGCTTCATATAATAGAGTCGGTTGACTTTTATAGTTTTAGGTCATGACACAGTCGGAATGATGTCCTCGGATTAAAATTTAGTTTTGATTCTATATGTCTTTAAAGTTCTCGAAGCTTTTTATATAAACTCCATCTTGAAAATAATGGTAGCCTGCATAATTTATTTCTTCTTGATTATGCCCGATTAAAGGGAAATAAAAGGATTCTATATATTTCCATCTCCATTTTGTTTTATACTTTTTTGTGTTTATCATGAACAAAGGATAGCTTTTGCTCATGTGCATAAACAGGTCATCATAAATATTTGAGACAATAAGCACATTTATATCTTTTGATTTACACCTGTCTATTAAGAGAAAGGGTGGAACACAAAAAGGTGATTTGCAAAATGGGGTATAATTGTATACAATAACTTTCTTGTGTGCTAAAATATACTCTTTTATTTGTTCTACTGTAATGTTATATACGTAAGAATAGTTAGATATCGAGTCTATCTTACCGGCGTAATTAATCACTCTTTCTTTTTCTACTTTTGATAGATGTGAATAACCCGATGTTAGTCCTGAGATCTGGCAGGAACTCAGGACTAAGCATACCAAAAAGGTTCCAAGCAAATATCCTTTCATAGCTTTATTTGATTTTAAAAGGAATTTTCTCATAAGCTATGTCATTTTGTAGTTGGATTTGTATTTGTACATTGCAAATGTACACAAATCTTTTGAAATTAAAAGCAAGATTCTATATTTCTTTTAATATCGTGTACAAATAGATACCGGGATGGTATTAGAGATTCTCACAAGCAAATTGTAAGTAAACGTTTGCTTCTATTGCTAATGATATTTATTGTATAGCGCTTGATTTCTTGCTATAAAAATAGCAGAAATATGACAAAAGAAAACATATTTTTCTAATGGTCGATTCGGGTTTAATGTCAGCACGTTGAGTGGTGGCATTTTAACAGTTTGCTACTGGATCAACTGGACAAAAACTGTAACACGATGAACACCGCCTTGCAGAGTGCAGGTTCAGAGTGGCGTTACGAACTCACCGAAGCATTGCCTACATTGAAGAAACAGTGAACCGTTAGGCGGGAAAAAGTCCCGCTTGAAACGGAATATAACCGAAGTATAACCCAAAAAGAAAAGAACTCCCATTCCGGGCAGGAGTATTGTGCCCGGTAACATCATACAGACACCGCAGCCCGCTACCGCAAGGTCAGTGGGCTGCATTTTTATAAGGAGAAAAGAACAATATGAAAATAATGAGGTAAACCGCATGAAACACCTGCATTGCTTCACCGGCCGGTCCATATAGGACGACAAAGGGGCGAATGGAAAATTCCATCCGCCCCTTGTATTAGTATGCTCGGCATGAGCTTATTCTAATGGGT
>HF988574.1 GCA_000431975.1 Prevotella sp. CAG:924
AAAAAAGGGCGTGCCGGAATTTTGACACACCCTCTTTATTCGTTTTTTATGTATAACCTCTATATCTATGATACGGACAAGAAGAATATTTATAGTAACAATTGTAACAACTCTCATTTCTGTAACGACCTTGGCGCAATCCAAATTACACATGGACTTAAGCTATCAATATAGCCTTGGCTTGTCCGAAAAATTTGCAGGACTCACTTATGGCAGAGACTCGTATAAAATGGGAGGAAATTCGTTACAAGTTACCGCACGTTACGATATAGCGGCAAGGTGGTCTGCCGGCATTGGCATGGGAGTCGCCCGTTATACAGAGCCAGACTTAAATACATTTCCAGTATTTGCCACATTGCGTTATAATCCAGTAAGGAAACTGCCACAAGCATATCTGTTTACTGATTTAGGTTATGGCCTGAAGTTGACCGATGACAGCAATCCTGGCTTCTCAGGAAAGTTAGGAATCGGTTATACCTGGATGATAATGCGTCATTTCGGACTCAACTTTCAAGTTGCGTACAACTTAATAAACATTCGTGACATTGACACCACTTCTTATGACGAGGCAACGAATGAAGTGACATTCTTCAAAAGTGCCAGCACAAGGCACTCCATTTCCTTTGGGATAGGTCTGACATTCTAAGATCATGAAAAGGTAATCGATATACGTGACTTTTTCCGATTTAGCCAGACAGTTTTTCCCTTTATAAACTGAAACAGTAGACACCTTGCAGAAAGTCATCCTAGAAAAGTAGACAGTCAGGCAAAAGTCGTACAGCCTTTCTTTACAGACTACGGTTCCCTGACAGGCAGCAGTCCGGACGTGTTGTCCGTCAAGACCGGATATACTCTTTAGGGCATTGGGCATGAAAAGTTTAGCCGTTCGGGCCCGAACCCTCACCTGACCTGTCACCCGGCATGGCAATGATGTCCTGCTTTCCTCGTATGACGAAAGATTTCCGGCATATTTTTTCTGCTTCCACATCCTTTTCCGGCTGCCCTTCTCCTGATGTGCCAAAAACGAGGTCTTATATCCGATGCTCATATACGAGCAGCGCTCGTTGTAAAAGCGGATGTGCCTGCCAATGACGCTGCGCACCTGGTCCTTGTCGCTGAACAGTCTCTGACGATAGACGCACGCTGTCTTAATGTTCGTAATTCTTTGTCTTGTGCTATAAAGATACAATATGTTTTACTAATCACAAGATCTACAAGCACCCATGATTCACCGAACTCACATTGTTTAGTAAGTAACGACCCTATCTGTCGTATGGCCGGAGAGGAATTCCCGGACATACCCCACATCAATACATAGTACGCCTGCAACGCAATGTGCAAATTCTGGCGACACGACAGAATTCGCAAGCAATTGCATCCTCAAAACCACGATTTCGTATAATTTATATAAAAAAAACAATAAAATGACAGAATATCCCAAAAATCTTTTATATTTGTCATACTAAACTTTAATGAGTATGAAAAGAAGCTTTTTTAAAGTACCTGATGATCTGTGAATCGCTAATGGAAGCCGCGCCCAATTACTCCTCAACCATGGAATTGCCTCAACCGATAACTGAGACGATAGAGGACGAATCTGACAACCAGACATGATCTTAGTTGTCATAAAAGACGGTGTTATAGTAGACATTACTGTCATGAAGAATAAGAATCAACAATAACTAATAATATTGTAAACTCAAATCTGTAGAGGTTATATAATCTCTACGGATTTTAAAATATCTGCTTATGAGACTTTTCATTCTACAATTCCTTCTTTTCTCTTTTCTTTCCGTCTCCGCACAGATCACTGTGGAAGCCACCTACTCCGTAACCTCCCTTGGAAGACAACAAGCCGTTGAGAAGGCCAAAAGTAAAAAAGAAAACCAGCAATATGGCGACATTTTAGAAATGATGGCGTCTGGAACGACTACTGACTACCGACTAGTCTCCGATGGAACCACCTCTTCGTTTACGAAAGTGACAGACGAAGACCAACTTAAGAATGACGCTCCCAAAATAGTCATCTTGAGTAATGACTATGCCGATGAGGAAACCTCTTACTACAAACACTTCTCTTCCCACAAGATGACGGAAGCTATCGATTTTCTTATGAAGACTTACATCATCAGCGACACGCTGGGCAATCTGTCTTGGAAACTGCATAATGAAGAGAAGGAGATCCTCGGACAGAAGTGTTACCGCGCCACGCTCGGTGACTCCATCACAGCCTGGTATTGCATGAACATACCCATCTCCGACGGTCCCGGCCCCTACCATGGACTGCCGGGCCTCATCCTTGATGTAGAAGCCCCAGAGGCTGTGTACCGTTGCCAATCCATTATAACTCCGTCGGAGGCAAAGATAGAGCGTGAGAAAAAAGGAAAATCCATGAGCAAAAAGGATTTCGAGGCCTTTAAGAAGAAGACCTTCAACACGATAAATGACCGCCGATGAAACATGCCATAACTCTTCTTCTGTTCATCCTACTGAATATCTGCAACTGCATCGGACAAACCATTCATATATCAGGGCGGGCAACCGACCAGCGTACAGGCGAGGCTATCGAATTTGCCAATGTGGTCGCCTTGTCAGACAAGTCTATACCCATTTCTTTTTGTGCCACCGACAGCATGGGTAACTTTACGCTCGCACTGAACGAGGCTACAGACAGCGTACGCCTGCGTGTCACCTGCATCGGCTACCATACATGGGAGAAGACGGTGGCGCTGCCCGCGGAGGCTCTGAACCTGCGCCTCAAGCCTGCGGCAGAACGGCTGCAGGAGGTGAAAGTGAAAGGGCGCGCACCCGGCCTGCGTGTAAGGGGTGACACCATTGACTACCAATTCCGTAAGTACACTGACGGCACAGAGACAGTGCTGGCCGACGTGCTGGCAAAACTGCCCGGCATCGAGGTAGACAAAAAGGGACAAGTGAGAGCCAACGGAAAAGCCGTGGAAAAGATCATGGTCAACGGGCAGGATTTTTTCAGCGGGCAGAACGAGCAGGTGACAAAGAATCTCCCCGCCGACTTCGTGGATAAGATCCAACTGAACCAGAATTATAGTGAGTATTCATGGCTCGACGGTTTCAACACGAGGAAAAGTACGGTCATCAACGTGGAGGTGGACTCTGTTCACCGGGGGCGCGTCACAGGCGGCCTTGAAGCGTGGGGAGGCTATCGCGACAAGCATCGGGAGGCCCTGCAGCTCTATTCCTTCGGCTCAAAGGTAATGTGGGGCGTCAATGTCCACGACTTCAATACCGGTGAGGAGATGATGTCACTCATCGACTATGTAAAAACCATAGGAGGCGTAAAGGCATACGCCGATTTCTTCGAGGGCGAGACCAGCGTGGTGGACAACGGCATGTCCACGCTCTCTTATATGGAAAACAGCAACGACACCTGGAAGCGCGACAACAGAACCGTAAGTGCCTCTTTGGCCTGGAATCCTGACGAAGCCACCCGTATCAATGCCTACTGTATCTACAATGGGGAACAAAACTGGGGTGACTATCAGATAGAGAGATTCTTCACTGCCAACGGGACGACCAGCCTGCTGGAACAGACCGACAACAGACAGCGCCACTTCTGCAATTTAGGACTCACCCTCCAACGCCGGCTGTCGCCTTCGGCCTCCCTGTCACTGCGCAGCTATCTCGTCGCCACGCCTCAGAAGGCCGACCATTCCGAGAACAACATTGCATGGAACACCAACGGTAACGGCATCCAGTCCACTACCCTGCTCTCCTTTGCCAAACGCTGGGGGAATCACACCCTGCTGACCTTTAATGGCAACTACATCCTGTCACACGAATGGCACAGGATTGATACGGCTCTCGACAGTCTGATAGCCCTCTCAGCTTCTCCTGTCATGCAACGTCGGACTCTCTCCACCCAACAGGCAAATCTCGGATCCTCACTGGTGAGAAGAATTGCACGGGGATGGCAGCTGCGGGGACACATTGCCTTCAACTGGATGCGAACCGGTGTCAGAGCCAAGTCTAATCAACCTCAATATCGGTGCGACCTGCAAGAGGACATCGCCCAGGCCTATGCTGCCGGCCTGTTCGTCGACAAGACACAAGGAACCGTCAAGACACAAGTGGGTACCGACCTGATAGGGCTTCATACTCACTCCGCCAGCCGTTCCTTTGCCGTCTGTCCGCTTGTCAAATTGGAATGGACGCCTTCGCCCATCCATTCTTTCTCGATCTCCTTCAAGAGGAATGTCAAACGCGACAATGACGAGAAGTTTGCCCGCCTGCTCAGTATTACAGACTATCAGCACGTCAGACGGTTTGACGGAGAAGTGGAATCGTTGCGGCTACACGACAACATTCAATTGACCTATCATTATTTCGACATCATACCCGACTTCACACTGATCGCCTATGCGGGAAGGATATGGACCCACCATCCTGCTGTGACAAACTACACAACAGACGGAAGTATCACCCTCACGTCTTATTCCGACGGCGACAAAGCCCGTACCGTGAATTACGGCTATCTGAGCGTGAGAAAGGGCTTTCCTTTCCGGGTCATCTTTTCAGGAAAAGTAAATTACCAGCAATCAGACTACCAGACCATTTACAATAGACAGACCAGCAACGACCGCTGGACACAATGGAGCGGCGAGGGGGCTTTCACCTCTCGGATGAAATGTCCTTTCAATGTAGAAGTGGGCGGCCGGTGGGAATGGAAGGAGAGCCTGACAGGACTCTATGACTATAAGGTCCATCTGGTCTCATGGCAAGCCTATGTGAAGCCGATGGTGACGAAAAAGGGTACATGGGACTTATCCCTACCCTTGACCTATCTCAGCGACAAGGTGAACGGCGAGACGTATCATTATTGGAACCTGTCCCTCTCCGGACACTGGAAGATCGGACGCTTCACACTTCAGATAGAAGCCTCCAATATGTTTTATCTCTCCCATTTCCGCAGGATGAACGTCTCCACTTACCAGGACTATATCGAGACCCGGACGGAAAATTGGATGCCGGGTTTCATCATTGCCGGAGTGAGATGGAGAATCTAACGTGCCCAACAGCACCGTACATTCCCTCTTTCCTCAATCCTAAAGATGCTAAGGCCTGATACGTCTAACGTAGGGACTGTCGTAAAAAGGCTAAAACTTTATAA
>HF988575.1 GCA_000431975.1 Prevotella sp. CAG:924
TGAATATAGGGGATTGTTTAGCTTGGGTCCGAAAGAGACATCAAGACCGAACGACAAGTCTGAGATGACGCTGAAGATGTGCCCATAGGCACAGGCATAAAAAAATGCTCCCGACTTGCCTCCATCGGCAAGTCGGGAGCACAAGGCTATAATGATTAAAGAGAAAATAGAAGTCGGAATCAGGATCAGAACGGCAGGCCGATGGCGAAATGGAGGCTCTGACTGTCCTTGAAGTTGTCGAAATTGTAGAAGCCGGGCTTATAGGGCAGGTGCAGACCGATACCCCAGTCGACACGGATCATGAAGAAGTTGAGGTCGTAGCGCAGTCCGATACCCGTGCCGAGGGCCATCTCCTTCAGCACGTTCTTGAACTCGAACTTAGCCCCCTCACGTCCGTCGTCGCGCATGCGCCATACGTTGCCCGCATCAAGGAACACGGCTCCATAGAGATTGCCGAAGAGACGCGGACGATATTCGAGATTGGCCACAAACTTCAGGTCGCCCGTCCGGCCGAGGTTATACACATCGGTCGAACCGGCATTGTCGTAGCTTCCCGGACCGACGCCACGAATGGAGAAGGCACGGATGCTGTTGGCGCCACCCACATAGAACTGCTCGCTGTAAGGCGCCTCCTTGGAATTGCCATAGGTCCACACGGCACCCACATTGACATGGCCTACCAGGGAGGTGTGCGTGCTCAGCGACCACGTCTTCACCAGGTTGACCTCCAGCTTGAGGAACTGCGCATAGGGATTCTTCAGCAGGGTCTTGTCCTTCGTGTTCCAGCCCTTTCCCGCCGCCAGATAGCCCAGTGAGAGGATGTTGCCCGCCTCGCTGGCCGTCACCTGCAGACGGATGGGGTTGAGGTAGGAGGCCGGCGAGGAATAGGAGAAGACATACTGCATCTTCGGGATGAACTGATCCTGCATCGTCATCAGCAGATAGGGATTGGCCGCTACGATGGAATCGTAGGTGGCGGACGAATTCACCGTGTACTCGTAGGACAGCGTGAGCGGTGAGAACTGGTGGCGGACGGTGGCCTTCGGCTGATAGGTGTACATCCATTTCGCCGACACGATGTGGCGCTTGAAGTACTTGGCACGGTTGACCACATCGCTTGAGATCTTCAAAGTGGTGGACGGGGTGGCATAGTTGCGGCGATGGCGGCGGAACCGGGGCGTCCACGGCAGCACGAGCCGCGGGAACTCCACCGAGGCGGAGAAGCCATACTCGTAGCTGTTGAGATGGTCGCTGCTGCCATCCGCGTTGTGTCCCGTCTGCCACTCATAGCTGCCATAGGCCGACAGGTCCAGCGTCTCGCCTCCCCGGAACGCATTGCGCTTGGTGAGGCCGATCTCCGCACCGGGACCGAAATAATTGTTTGACTTGCCCGTCAGGTTGGCGGAGACATAGAAGTCGTAGGGCTTCTGAAACACGCAGTTGACCGTCACGTCGAGCGTGTCGCACGTGGCCGTGGTGTCACGGGGCGTGAACTTGAAGTCGACCATGCTGAACAGTCCCGTCGAGGAGAACAGGTTGGCCGTCTCCTGATAGTTGGCATAGTTGAAGAGCTGTCCAGGTCGGAACCTCATTCCCGACATCACGACACGGGGACTGATCGGCATGCGCTTTCCGTTGAACCGGAAGATGTAGGGACGGGCCTTGCCCGTGCGCCGGTTGTGGCGCTGGATGGAATCGGTGAGCGGCTCCATGATGGTGCGGCGGAACTGCAAGGCCACATTGCCGATGTACCACTTGCGTCCCACCTGCGGCGGCAGATTGTCGGGCACCTGCAGATGGAGCTGCACCTTACCGGCCACGGAGAACGGGTCGGCCACATAAGAGGCGTATGACGGCTGGGAA
>HF988576.1 GCA_000431975.1 Prevotella sp. CAG:924
TTTGTCCCGATTTTAACGGGACACTAATGTTATGGCATAATAACATTATCACGACGCTTATGATAGCTATCAGGTACTAAAATACTACAGAAATTACAATCCACTTAAGTAAAAGTTGATAGATTGTTCTTAAAACAGTGTTATTTGAGTAAAATGTTGACAGAACAGATGGCGATTGTTATTTTTTATAAGCTAAAACTTGCTAGACTGAGCATTTTATAGTACCTTTGTATCCAGTTATTGTTATCCTGATAAGATTTATCAGAACCAGGGTGATGATGACAATGCTATGCAGTGTTTTATGAAAGTCTGTGATATAAGTCAAGGTGTGACTGATTCTTTCCAGTTGGCTCATCCCTGGTGTCACAAGAGACATTGTATCTCAAGCAATACAAAACCGACGAGTTCATAATAATAAATTAAGGTCGTCAATAATCTCACAGGCCAGACTGTATAAATGGCGCGGAATCCGAAAAACAAAACGAGTCGGAATATATTTAATAGAACTTTCATTATGAAAAAGTTATTTATCGCTGGAATTAAGCATACTTGCTTTTCCGGCTAATGCTGCTTCATTCAAGTAGTATGTTGCGATTGCTCCAGCACAAACTGAGGTTTTGGAAATGTACATAGCGTTATGTGCTGCGAAAAGCCCCATAGTCGTCAAAAGAGGAGGGCGAGCATATCTACAAGGATCGTCCGACAATTGTTGTATAACGGTGATATTATCCGCTACCTGCAAATTGACACATATAAACATAAAACATTATTGGAGTTGTCTCAAAAAAGACAACTCCATGAAGTTTGCTAAGAAGTCTTATGATAAGTATTTCTTTTAGTTACATATCCTTTAACCATGTTATAAGCCGACTTACGATTTGTCTGCTTTGTTTGCTTTCCTCTCTTAACACATTGGCCCAAGTCAATGTGTACGGTACGGTCATAGACCGTGAAGCGCGAGAGCCATTGGCAGAGGCATCGGTCATCATAAAAGGGACGGACGGTAAAATTAAAAAGTTTGCATATACAAAATCAAACGGGGAATTTTCTATAAACATACCATCAGTAAGCGGATGCAGATTAGAGGTTACGATGATGGGATTTGTTAAACAGTCATTGCCACTCGATAGTATTTCATTTCCTTTAACCATTTATATGGAAGCTGGAACAACCCTGCTAAAGGAAGTGACCGTAAAGGCGGACCGCATTCGAGAGCAAGGCGATACCATAAGCTACAATGTCGGCAGCTTCGCACAGTCGCAAGACCGCTCTATCGGCGACGTACTGCGACGTATGCCTGGTATTAACGTGGCAAAAGACGGTAAAATTCAGTATCAGGGCGAGAACATAAACAAATTCTATATCGAGGGATCAGATCTGCTCGGCGGCAAGTACGGCATAGCCACCAACGGCATAAGCTACAATGATGTAGGAGCGGTCGAGGTGATGGAGAACCATCAACCTCTACAGGTATTGTCGGGTATTTCGTTCTCCGACAAAGCCGCCATCAATCTGAAACTGAAGGATAAGGCAAAGGCAACGTGGAGCTTCCACGGCGATGCCGGAGGCGGCTGGTCGTGGGAACCCGAAGGCTTTCTGTGGGACGGTGAGCTATTCGCAATGGCAGCTATGTCGGGATTTCAGAACATAACCACTTTTCGGACGAACAACACCGGTGAGGACCTTTCTGCATCCAGTACTGACTTTTTCGCTGACAGACGCAGCACGGGACTGAGCCAATACGTCAATATCGGACTGCCCGATGTGCCATCGCTCGACAGTAAGCGCACGCTTTTCAACCGCTCGTTTCTCGTATCGACAAACAACCTGTGGAAACATGGGAGCGGTGAGTTCAAGGCCAACATAGACTATTCGTTCAATCGTGTCACAGCCGACGCAGCCAACATCACCACTTACTTTCTTAATGAAGGCAACCATGTAATCACCGAGAACCGCGACGGTACCGAGTATAACCACTCACTCAACGGCAAGTTTATCTATGAGCAGAACCAAAAGACCTCGTTCATTAACAACACCTTGCAAACAAACATCAACTGGAACGACATCAGGCTGCGCACCACAGGGTCGATAGCGAGCACTCAGGATGCTGACCTGCCCGACTATTACATCAGCAACCATTTCAAGATGATACAGCGGTATAAGGGCAAGCACCTCGTTACGTTCGAGAGTAACAACGAATGGGAGTCACTGCCACAGACACTTAACCTTGATGTCAACGACAACTCATACCGTCAGCACATCGGCGACCATGCTTTCTATACTCACGAAAGTGCAGCATACGCCTTTTCTCTCAAAGGCATTACCATCAGCCTTGAAGGAGGAATAAACGGTTATTGGCGGTCGATGAACTCTGAGTTACCGGAATTGCCGGAACAGTTACCCGGCATTACCGAGAATGTAGTACACACAAACTCCCTTACCGTCTATGCCACTCCCAAACTTGAATATTGGATAAAGCACGTGAACCTCACACTCAATCTCCCCGTGAGCTACGCCCATTATTCTTTTAACAAGACGATCGCCAACCATGACGAGGCATATTTCTCGCCGTCGCTGGGTTTCAACTGGAAACCGAACAATCGCTTTTCAGGTAATATTCGCGGAGGCATAGGCAGGTCACCGATGAATCTCAACCTCATTCATCCCGGACTGATAATGACGGACTACCGTACACTGAAATCCGGTGTCGATAATTTCTACAATTCCACATCGCAGAACGTATCGGCAAGTTTTCAGTACAAGTACACACGTTACGGCTTGTTTGCCAATGGTGCGGTGTTGCATTCATGGAATCATCTGCCTTATACCTTGTCGCAGCAACTTTATGGCGACTATGTCGTTTACAGTTATTCAGATGCTGACAACGACAGCAAATCGCTTATAGTATTAGGCAATATCGGCAAAACCCTTGATTTCATGCGAGGGAGCTGCAACATCAACGGCTCGTATAACCGTAATGAATCCCTACTCTTTTCTCAGCAAGAAGCTGTTCGATCGGTAAGCGACGGATGGAGCGTGGGGGGCAACATCAACGGATCTCCATATCGCTGGTTCAGCTTCGACTATGCCATAGAATATTCCGACAGCCGTATTACGATGAACGACGCTGCGGCTCCGTGGCTCTCGGCTTTAAAAAACGAGTTGAACCTTAATTTCATGCCTCACTCAAAATGGGAGTGGCGGATTAGCGGCGAGTATTACCGCAACGAACTGACCGAAGGAATGTTCAAGAATATCGTGATGCTCGACACCAAACTCGTATTCAAGCCATCAAAGCGCATTGAGCTGTCTGCTTCGCTGACAAACATCCTCAACAATACTCAATACAATTACATCATATACTCGCAGCTGTCATCCGTAGAGAGCCAACGTCAACTCCGAGGCCGCCAGTTGCTCTTATCAATAGTATTAAGAAAATAAAATTTATATATATACCAATATGAACAAGATAATTATATCTATTGCTTTGTGCCTTGCTACAATAGCAGCATCCGCACAGACTGCGAACGTCGAAGTCAGTTATGACGCCCACCAGCCAAATATGAAAGACGGCAAAACAGACTTAACAAGTCATTATGTTCTGTTGACAAATACAACAGAATCGAAATTCTACTCTCCCATTACAGAGTATATCGACTCTATGAATTCTACACCGGAGGGCAAGGCGAAACTTCAAGAAATGTCAAGAGCCGCGATTAGTTCAGGCAAATTTGATGATATTCCCAGATCCGACGGCACTATGTATGTTATCAAATCTTTTGCTAATAACAAATTGAAACATTACGACAATGCCGGAGTTGAAAAATATGTATATGAAGAACCGATGAATCAGTTGAGTTGGAAAATAAGCGATTCCACCACAGTCATTTTGGGTTATGAGTGCATCATGGCCGTCACAGATTTTCATGGAAGGAAATGGACAGCGTGGTTCACACCTGAGATTCCCGTGAAAAATGGACCGTGGAAGCTCGAAGGTCTTCCTGGACTGATACTTAAGGCAGAATCAGAAGGCGGTCAATACCGTTTTATAGCAACGGGAATACAACAGACAAACAAAACGATTACTCCTGTATATCTTGCCAATGAATATAGCCAGACAAAGCGCATAAACTACCTGAAAGCCAAACGCTCCTTCATAGATAATCCACTTGGAAAGATCAATGCACAATTTGGAAGTAAAGGAGTAATTGTATCTGCAGATGGTGGTGACTCAAAGGATTTATTTGTTCCCGCCTCTGTAGTTGATTTTATTGAAACAGACTATCATTAAATTGTCACCCCCTTAAAAAGCCCACTTTTGCGAGATACTGTTCAGACACAGTATCTCGCATATTTTTTGAATCAAGCACCCAAAAGCTTTCATGGCTCTTTTGAAGTCATGGGCCGCTGCCCCCAGAAGCACGTTCACAGTATCTCCCACCACACCCTTATAAATAAAAGTTGCGGCCCAACCGGTAATCTGACTTT
>HF988577.1 GCA_000431975.1 Prevotella sp. CAG:924
TGCTGAACGCCTCGCAGTGCCAGACCCTTATTGTGGAGGGAGGGACAGAGACATTACAGAGCTTCATCGACCGGGGGCTGTGGGACGAGGCTCGTATAGAAGAAGCGCCCGTGACCGTGCCGGAGGGCGTGAGGGCTCCCAGCTTGCCCGACACGGTAGAGATAGAAAGCAGGCAGTGGACAGACGGCAATGTGATCACACTGGTCCGGCCTGTGCGGTAGGGATTGCCGTTTGGCTCCAACGGGGTATTGGAGATTCGAAAAATGCCGTGCCATTGCTCAGACGAGCCAGCCTGCCATCCTTGTTGAGGGTGGCGCGGGCTATACGGGGCAACATGACGGGTAGATACCGAAAAGGAAGATATCCGACAAGCACTTCCTGTGTGTCCGGAGCTATCGTGTATAAATAAAAATCAAGCCATAGTTCTTCGCCCTCCATCTTCCCGGATGATTTTCATCCGGATATCCGTCACTTCTATTTCCCCTCTTGCCGTCCTTCGACCAGATAGGAGACCTCAGACCTATGGGTGCTCGAAAAAGTAAGCATTGGTTTGAGGGGCAAGTAACCATTGGATTTAGAAGAAGTTTCCATTGGATTTAGAAAACAAATCCATTGGTTCGAGGGACGACTTACTATTGGTTCCAAAATCAAGTAATAAATAGTACTTTTGGGGGAGACACAGCTGGTTTCGGGTAGAGAACCGGATTAGGCACTTTTGGCTTCGTTAAAGTCGTACTTTTCCATCAGACGTTCCCAGTCCTACCCGCCAACGTGTGTAGGCTCCTGCAATTCCGGATCATCATATATAAATAAAAAAGGTTCATCCGACATTTCGAGTGATGGCATAAAAAAGAAGAAAACCGCTGAACAATTTGTATATTTGAATAACCACAAACAAATGTA
>HF988578.1 GCA_000431975.1 Prevotella sp. CAG:924
GAGCCATATGCTCATAGCCCATCGAGCCATATGCTCCTTGCCGAAGATATGAGTGAGGTGGCCATATGCTTTAGTATTCATTCCGCTTTGCAGGTGTCTGCTGTTTCAGTTTATAAAGATATAAAGAGGAAGGCAGTCTAGTTAGATCAGGAAAAGTCTGCATGGATCAGAGAAGATATTTTCATTGCCTTCTAAAGATATCTTATCTCACCGGGCATTATTTTATAAACTACGAGAGTATGGGCATATATCATTTAATTGTATTCTAAATGATAATAGAGAAATCGTGTTTCTTTACTTTGGTTTTTATTTGTTTTATATTATCTTTGTGGTCTCATATCATGTTTTCGAGAAGTCTAATGCAAAATGCTATATGAAACATTTCGGGGAGAGTCTGTTTATGTGATGTAACATAGATTGTCAGCTATTGGGAACATGGATGCTGCAGGGCAGACGGACAGTGTGTCGAAAGGTCGGACAGTAAAGTCATGCCGGTGATGGTAGTATCCTGCCGGTTGGCGGCATGGAGAATGGCAGAGTGGTGAAATAAAGAAAATACTAAGAACTTATCGTATGGATTCCTTACATAATAAGATGATTTGTCTCTTGTTGTTCCTGGTCGGCACGCTCATGCTGGCTGGCGGGGTATATGGATGGACATCGCTGGCACGGTTTTCGAAAACCTCCATACGTACGACAGGTGTGATAAATACAATCCGTTCGGAAAGGAAGTACCGCTTCCGGAAGATGCGTATCCGTCGTGAGATGCGGATAAGTTATCGCACGGAAAAGTATGGCAGCTTATATGTCTCTAAAAAATGCTACCTGCCTTTCCGTAGTGAAGGCGACAGCCTGGAGGTGCTTTATGATTCCGGTAATCCTTACGACGTGCGTATTCCTGGCGATGAGCGCTGTATTTGGACGGTAATGCTGGCAACCGGTGTCTTATGTGTGGCCGGTGGGTGGCTGATGCGAAAGTCCCACCGTCGGTTGGAATGACAATTTCTTAATCCTTATAAACATCAACCAATATGAAAAAGAAAACATTACTGAGAACCGTGTTTCTGCTGGGTTTCCTGGTGCTGACAATGCCAGTCATGGCGCAGTTTAACTTAAAGAAGGCCATCAGTGGTGCCGCCAAGGCTGTAAAGGCCGTCACCCTGACCGATGCGCAGATGACGGAGTATGTCAAGGAGTATATTGACTGGATGGACAAGCATAATCAGGTGTGTGATGCCAATAGCCCTTACACCAAGCGATTGAATAAGTTGGTCGAAGGGTTGGGCGATGCTGATGGCATCCCCTTGAATTTCAAGGTCTACTATGTGACGGACGTCAATGCCTTTGCATGTGCCGACGGCAGTGTCCGTGTGTTCTCTTCCCTGATGGATATCATGACCGATGAGGAATTGCTGGGTGTCATTGGTCATGAGATCGGTCATGTGGCCCATCGTGACTCCAAGAGCGGCTTTCGCACCGCGTTGCTCACCTCTGCATTGAAGGATGGCATCTCCTCACAGGGTGGCAAGGCAGCCACGCTGACCGATTCGCAGTTGGGTGACTTGAGCGAGGCACTCGTCAATGCTACGTATTCGCAGAAGCAGGAACGTGAAGCGGACGACTATGGGTATGAATTTCTGAAGAAGTCGGGGAAAAATCCTTGGTCGATGGCCTTGTCTTTCCGTAAGCTGAAATCATTGCAGGAGAAAGTCGGCGCACAGAAGAACAGCAAGCTGAACCAACTGTTCTCCACCCATCCCGATCTTGATACGCGTATTAAGCGTATGGAAGAACGCGCTACGGCCGAAGGAATAGTGAAGCCTGCTGATGTCAAATAGTGACATTACTGCAGAGGTATAAGAAGGATGTAGGGCAGACAAGGATATTTATCCGTCTGTCACGCATCCTTCTTGCATATTGTCTGCCTATGCAGACAATGGATCAGAGTGTTCCGATAGGTCAGGTATCCGGCTTGCGGATGCCGTCTTCATTTTTGTCATCACGATCGTCCAATGTTTGTTTCTCAGGTATTTGCATGTTCTGTTGGCCTTGCTGCCGTTGATGGTCCGTAATGAAAGGTGTGGCACGATTGTATGATAGTGCCTTTGGG
>HF988579.1 GCA_000431975.1 Prevotella sp. CAG:924
CAAGCCATCAACAACAACAAGACTTATGAGTTTATAACAACCATACAGGAGAGCAAGTTGCAGGATTGTGAGCAGCACAGAAGATGGGAATGGGAGGACACGCAGGCAGACCTGTTCGGCGTGCAGATGAAATCACTCAAACTCCAACAGACACAGGAGGCAGGAAGTATCTTCATCAACGAGGTGAAGAACATCATCATCACGGTAGTCGCTGCAACTGCTGTGATTCATGGGCAAATGACACTCGGTATGATGCTTGCCGTGCAATACATCATCGGACAGCTCAACTCACCTGTGGAGCAACTGATGAACTTCTTCTATTCTCTGCAAGATGTGAAGATTAGCTTGGAACGAATCAACGAGATTCACCAGATGGATGATGAGAATGGAAAGGAAGGCTTGCTAACTTCTATTGAAGATAAGAATGAGGGCATTGACATCAAGAACATCATGTTCAAGTACGACCCACATGCTTTGCGCAAGACCATAGACGATGTGAGCATTCACGTTCCGCAAGGTAAGGTAACAGCCATCGTTGGCGCATCTGGCAGTGGAAAGACCACCCTCATCCGTTTGATGCTTGGTTATTATCCTGTCTTGGAGGGAAAAATCAACATTGGAAATACTGACATCAACAAACTCAACAAAAAGTGGTGGCGCAGACAATGTGGTGTTGTCATGCAGGATGGTGTTATCTTCTCGGAGAGTATCGCAAGAAACATTGCCGTTGACGATGGCGACATAGACAAGGAACGGTTGTTGAAAGCTGCCGAGATAGCTTGCATCAAGGATTACGTGATGGCTTTGCCTCTGAAGTTCAACACCAAGATTGGGCGTGATGGCGTGGGACTGAGCCAAGGACAGAAACAGCGTATCTTGATAGCAAGGGCGGTGTATAAGAATCCAGACTATATCTTCCTTGACGAGGCGACCAACTCGCTCGATGCCAACAATGAGAGAAGCATCGTGGAGAACTTGGATAAGTTCTACAAGGGCAAGACTGTTGTGATTGTGGCTCATCGCCTAAGCACGGTGAAGAATGCCGACCAAATCGTGGTCATCGACCATGGAAAAGTGGTTGAGATAGGCAACCATGAGTCTTTGACCGCCAAGCGAGGGGCATACTATAATCTTGTGAAGAATCAGTTGGAATTGGGAAACTAAAAAGCGTTTGATATGGAACAAAAAGAAACAGATAATATCGAGTTGAGAAGCGAGAAGGTGAGGAACGTGATAGGCAAGGTTCCTCCTCGCCTCGTCAGCTTGGGAACGGTTGTCATTACGATAATAGTCCTCGCCCTCGCAGTTGCTTTCTACAAGATACCTTATCCTATATCCATAGATGCTAATGGTGAGGTCATCAATCAAAGAACAGTGCAAGTGGTTGTGCCATATAAGTATTTGTACCTTTTCGATGAGCCAAGGACGGCTCATGTATCTTTCGAGGGTAACGACAATGTATCTTATAACTGCAACATTATAAGCCATAATGCCAAGCTCATACATAGGGAAGATGGCAACTATTTTATGGCTATAGCCACAGTGAGCACACAGGGACAAAATACTCCTATACTGCAAAAGTATATGAAAGCTGATGTCAGAATCATTGTCAGCAATAAAACGTTATGGCAGCAGGTGTTCGGATAGTCTATGTCCGAACACCTGCCGTTTGTTTTAGGATGCATATTGTGTTGCTAAGCATCAGATTTTACGCAAAAGTTCTAATTTCCATAAAACTCCTCTTGTAAATCATTGGATATTTAGAAAAATATCGTCTCTTTGTCCCCGAATTAAGGCGTTCTTTGCATATTGCAAAATACAGAAACGAGCAGAAGTCCGCTCGTTTCCATATTGTTACCTATATAATATAGGCAAACGCCCAACTTCTTGATTTTCAATCAAAGTCCAATTTAGAGCGAGTTAGCTATTTTAGTTTTGATATAGTCTCTTTATATATTTGTCTCAACCGTTACTTCATTCAAGCACAATGACAGTGACGCTGCGGGCAGCTTGTGCGCCCATGACGAGTGCCTGTTCAATATCGGCTGTCTTCGATGGTCCGCTGATGAATGTGCCGAACTGATAGCGTGGATCCATCTCGATACGCTGGTAAGCTTCGTGCATGTTGTTGACAATAGAGTCCTTGTCGAGCAGGATGACGAGATTCTCTGAGATGAAGAGGACAGCCTTTTCTTTCATTGTCTGTGGAATCCAGATACACGCGTTTTCGGCGACACCCAGTTGACCGCGTACGATACCGACATCAGTGCCATTGAGATCCTTGGCTTCGGGTACGGTATCTGGGTTGCGGTCTGCAAAATGGATCTCCGGCAGGTTGGATGCAAAGACCTTCGCATCGGGGTAGGCCTTACGGATCAGGGGTTCCAGATCGTCGTCTTTATGGGCATTGATGACCTTTCCACCCACCTGTTGTGTCATGGCAACAAACTGCTGATAGGTATCTGCGTACTCGATACCTTTCATCGGCATTTCCGGCATATCGTATTGCTCGCGCGTGTTGGCGCGGAGCTTGGCAAACAAATCTTCCTTTTTCATTTTATCTTTCCTTTCTTCCATAGTTCATGGAAACTCTCCTTGGCGAAGATGGGCTTGGCATGGCCGAGACCCCAGGGGTTGAGATGGCTGTAATGGGTCATCACCTCAGGCACATAGTTGGCTGGTGGTGCGAGCCGCAGGGCGGCTTGATAGAGGATAGGGTGGTCGAAGAGTACGGACATACCTTCCGACATGAACTTTTTCAGTGGATCGGCTTTGCCTATCGACTCAAGCGATTGCCGCCATGCATAGACCTGTGATCCGGGATTCACCTTCGCAGGGCACACCTTGTCGCAGCTGAGGCAGAGCGTGCAGGCAGACACATTGTCGCTATACTTTTGTGAATCTTTCAGCATGCCGAGGTTGATGCCGATAGGGCCAGGGATGAAATAGGTATAGCTGTAGCCCGTGGAGCGACGGTATACGGGACAGGTGTTCATACAGGCACCGCAACGGATGCATTTCAACGTCTCCCAATGGTCTTCGTGTGCAAGGATGTCGCTTCGTCCGTTGTCTACGAGCACGACGTGCATTTCTGCTCCTGGCCGTGCCTGACGGAAATGGGAAGTATAGGAGGTTGTCGGCTGACCTGTTCCGCAACGGCAGAGCAGACGCTGGAATACGGCCAGGCAGTCGTAGTCGGGTACCAGCTTCTCGATGCCCATCGTCACGATGTGCAACTTAGGCATGGAGGTACTCATATCGGCGTTACCCTCATTGGTGCAGACTACGATGTCTCCCGTCTTGGCTACGCCGAAGTTGCAGCCGGTAAGACCGGCTCCGGCCTCGATAAACTCGTTGCGCAGGCTCAGGCGGGCGCAGTGGGTCAGATAGGTGGGATCGTAATTGCCTTTCTCTTTGGAGATGCCTTGCTCTTCAAAGCATTGGCCCACCTCCTCACGGGTGATGTGTATGGCGGGCACTACGATATGGGCTGGCTTCTTATGCATCAGCTGGAGTATACGTTCTCCCAGGTCAGTCTCTACGACATCGATTCCCCGTTGCTCGAGGTATGCGTTCAGGCCACATTCCTCTGTCAGCATGGATTTGGACTTTACCATCTTCTTCACCTTATGGTCGTTGAGGATGGTGTAGACCGTCTCGTTGAGCTCTTCGGCGTCTTTCGCCCAGTGAACGATGACCCCTCGGCTCTCCAGCTGTGTGGAGAATTGCTCGAGATAATCGGCAAGGTGGGTGATGGTGTGCTTCTTTATCTGTGAGGCATGCTCGCGAAGATCTTCCCATTCGGGTAGCTGCGAGGCCATTTTATCATGTCCCATGCGCAGTCCCCAGAAGGTCTGGTCGTGGCGCGTAATCTTATCTTTATCTTTCAGCACCTCATGTGCTGCCTTTGAATGGATTGTGCTCATTGTATACCCTCTGCTAATATCTGTGCTACATGAATAAACTTGATAGGCTTGTGCTCCCGGCGGGCGATACCCTCCATGTGCATCAGGCAGGAGGAGTCGGGACCCGTAATATATTCGGCACCTGTGGCCATGTGACGGGCGATCTTCTCTTCACCCATGCGGATCGACACATCGGGCTCTTCAACGGAGAACATACCACCGAAGCCACAACACTCGTCCTTACGGTCTGGCTCCTTCACCGTGATGCCCTGCTTGAGCTTCAGCAGGTCGATGATCTTGTTATATACGGGAATATGCTGCTCGGAAGGAGAGGAAAGCCCCAGCTCGCGCACACCGTGGCAACTATTGTGGACACTTACCACGTGAGGAAAGGCGCCAGGCAGAGACTTCACCTTTATGATGTCATGAAGGAACTCGACAAGGTCTGTCGTCTTACGTGATACGGCGCAATCATGGTCTTTCGGCATGATTTTCGGATAAAAGAACTTGACGTAAGAGGCACATGATGCTGACGGTGCGACGACATGATCGACATCGCCGAACATCGATTCAAATTTCTGGGCCAAGGGAACGGTCATTCGGTCGAATCCTGCATTGGCCATAGGCTGTCCGCAACATGTCTGTTTCTCGGGATAGATCACTTCGAGACCCAGCGAGCGGAGAAGTTTATACGTGGCGATACCTACTTCCGGATAAAGGGCATCCACGTAGCAAGGGATAAACAATCCTATCTTCATCGTTCTAGTCGTTAATAATACTACAAAGTTACACAAAATAACTATTTTGTGCAGTATAATTATCATTGTTTAACGCATGCAAATTTCTCCAGATGGTTGATCGGCTTTCGGGAGAGGATGGTCGTATGGGAGCGATGAAGAAGGATTGGGTGATGTCTTTCCTTTTTATCCGTTAGGAAGGAAGATGTGACGGAGGCCGTTGTCGACACCGGAGAAGCCCATGAAGGCGAGGGAAAGGAGACCGGCAGTGATAAGGACGATGGCCATGCCACGCATGCCTTTGGGGATGTTGGCGAGAGCCATCTGTTCGCGAATGCCGGCGAAGACAGTCAGGGCAAGCGCAAAGCCAAGGGCCGTGGAGAAGGCATAGACGACGCTCCCGAGGAGATTAAAGTCCTTCTGGATGACGAGGATAGCCACGCCGAGTACGGCGCAGTTGGTCGTGATCAGCGGAAGGAAGATGCCGAGCGCTTGATAAAGTGCGGGACTAACCTTCTTGAGAATGATTTCCACCATCTGTACGAGTGCTGCGATGACAAGGATGAAAGCCAGTGTCTGCAGATACTGCAGCCCCAGAGGATCGAGTACACAGGTCTGCAGGAGCCATGTCACCACCGTGGAGAGTGTGAGTACGAAAGCGACAGACGCTCCCATACCCAAGGCAGTGGAGATCTTTTTAGATACGCCGAGGAAAGGGCAGATGCCAAGGAACTGGCTCAGGATGATATTGTTGACGAATATCGCTCCGATGAAGATTAAGAGATATTCCATGATTTACTTCTTTACCTTGTTAAAAATCGCGATGAGATAGCCGAGGGTGATGAAGGCACCCGGTGGCAATATGAAGAGCAGGAGGTTAAGCGTTTCGGGAAGGATCGTCACTCCGAAGAGACTTCCGGCACCCAGGAGCTCGCGTACGCACCCCAGCAATGTCAAGGCGAGGGTGAATCCGAGTCCGATACCCACTCCGTCACAAAGACTTTGAAGAGGATTATGTTTGGCGGCAAAGCTCTCTGCCCGGCCTAAGATAATGCAGTTGACTACAATGAGGGGTATGTAGATACCCAGCGCGCGGTTGATGCTGTCAGGCGCATAGGCCGACATCAGCATTTGCAGGATGGTGACGAAGGCTGCGATGACAACGATGAAAACGGGAATACGTACCTTGTCGGGGGTGATGTTCTTGATGCACGAGATTACGGTGTTCGTGCAGATGAGCACCGCCATGGTAGCCAGTCCCATGGACATGCCGTTGATGGCACTTGTCGTCGTGGCCAGCGTAGGACACATGCCGAGGAGAAGGACAAATGTCGGGTTCTCTTTGGTCAATCCGTTGAGTATGATTTTCAGATTACTCATAATCTATTATTTTTCATTGTTGGGATATGAATCCCGGGGGATAATCTTCTTAATTTCGCCTGTAGGCGACAATCTTCACTTTCGTGTCTATTGTTGCGATAAAGACGATCGGCATTTATTCGTCGGCAGCCTTTGTCTTATGTGTGGAGGCTCCGCTGGTAGCGTCTGTCTTTGTCGAGGAAGCATTGTCTTTCCAGTTCTCTTTTGCCGGTCTTACGGTTGTGGGCTTCTCGATGAGAGTCTTGGCTTTCCCTGAAATCTTAGACGTGCTGTTTTTCTTAGCTTTTTGTTTTGATGCGCCGGTCTGCCCGTCTGCAGCTTCGTGTTGGTCGGATGTATTTGCCATCCGGCTGTCGTCTGCTTTCGCATAGGCTTGATAGGCTTGGTTGACACAGCGGAGGAAGGCACGGCTGGTGATCGTTGAGGCTGTGATGGCATCGACTTCTCCTCCATCCTGGCGAACGCCGAGGGCACTGTTGCCGGGATTCATTCCGATGATGTCTCCCTTACCGTCTTTTTGAAACCATTTGTCGGCTTTCGCACCAAGTCCTGGGGTCTCCGAACTCTGCAGAATGGTGTATCCGAGGATGTCGCCTTGGGCATTAAAGCCCACAAGTACTTTCAGATCACCGCCGAATCCCATGGTAGAACTTTCTACGGCAGCACCGAGGAACTGTCCGGACTTATCGGCCGTCTTATGGATGACGAACGAGAATGGCTTGTCATCGATCATTTCCTGGACTGTGTCATTGGCAGTGACGGTGAGATCGGTGGTGCCCATGACTTGACAGATGCCGTCGGCAAGTGTCTGCTCGGCTTTCTTGGCGATCGGTGCAGCCGTGATCCGGTTGACCCATGCCAGTAAGCCACCGACAATGATGGCCAGTCCTACGAGGACGATCACCATATTGGATAAGGATGATTTGATCTTTTTCATATCTTCAGTGCATTGATTGGAAGAGTGCCGGAGTCGTTTCCCGGCATTCGGGGGATATTGCTTCGTCTCTTCTGCTATGCCTTGTGTCCGTAACGTTTGGGCTTCACATAATAGTTGATCAGCGGAGTGAGGGCATTCATGATCAGAATGGCGAATGACATGCCTTCGGGATAGCTGCCCCAGTTGCGGATGACGATGGTGAGCAGTCCGATGCCTATGCCGTAGACGATCTGTCCGCGGTGAGTCATCGGTGATGTGACATAATCGGTGGCCATGAAGATGGCGCCGAGCATCAGTCCGCCAGACAGAACCACCTGTATGGGGTCGGCATAGACGGGAGAGGCGAGATGAAGTAGGCCGCTAAGGATGAATACCGTCAGGATGATGCTTACGGGGATGTGCCAGGTGATGATCTTTTTCCATAGCAGATATGCCAGTCCCAGGAGCAGGGCGAGCGCACACACTTCACCGAGCGAGCCTGAGCCCCATGTGCCGCTGAGGTTGCCGATGAGCATGTGGAAGCTGTCAGGGATGTCCTCGAGCTGTGAGGGGTTACCACTCTTGATGGCCCATTTCATATAAGCCAGTGGCGTGGCACCTGTCGTGGCATCAGTATAGGCTGTGAGTTGGCCGGCTACCGGCCATGTCGTCATGGCTGCCGGACAGCTTACCAACAGGAAGCAGCGGCCTACGAGGGCAGGATTGAAAATGTTGCAGCCGAGCCCGCCAAACGACATCTTTCCTACGCCGATGGCTACCAGCGCTCCAATGATGACCATCCATGCAGGCAGGTTGCTGGGTAGGTTCATGCCCAGGAGCAGGCCGGTGATGACAGCCGAGCCGTCGAGCAAGGTGGGTGCACGGTGGAGGAGATATCGGGTGATGGCCCATTCGAAAAACATACACGAGGCTACGCTCGTGAGGCAGACCACTACGGCGCCGAGTCCGAAGAACAGGAAACTCACGAGGAGAGCCGGAACGAGGGCGAGGACGACACCCCACATGTTACGTTCGATCGTGTCGTGGCCGTGGTCATGGGGTGAAAGAGAGAAGATGAGTTGATCCATTCTATTTCTTGTTTCTGTTTTTTATGATACCCATTACGGCAGCTTTTCCTACGACGATGTTGTCGAGGATAGGTCGGTGGGCAGGGCAGGAGTACTGACAAGATCCGCAGGAGATGCAGGACGTCACCTGTTCGCGTTCCAGGCGTTCCCAATCCTTTACGGCTGTGAGCTGGGCGAGGAGCCACGGCTCCAGTCCCATGGGACAGGCGAATGCACATTTGGCACAGCGGATGCAGGGTTGCACAGCCTTGCGGCGCGCTTTCTGGCCGGTGAGAACGGTGATGGCATTGGTGCCCTTGCAGACGGGCACGTCAAGGGTCTCTACCGAGCGTCCCATCATCGGACCTCCGGCAAGCACTTTGTTTTCTCCTTCCGGCAGGCCGCCGCAGAGATCGATGAGATCGCGGAAGGGCGTTCCTATGCGGACAAGGAAATTGCCGGGCTTCTTGATGCTCAGGCCCGTCACCGTGGTATAGCGCTCGAAGAGAGGCTTGTGTTTCATCACCGCTTCATAGACGGCAAAGGCTGTGCCCACATTCTGTACGATGGCACCGACATTGACGGGGATGGCGGGAGGTGGTGGTACCTGGCGGCCGAGGACAGCCTCGACGAGCTGTTTTTCTCCGCCCTGCGGATATTTCTGCTTTAAGGGTACGACGGTGATCGAGGGCGGACAGCTGACGGCCTTGTTATCACCTTGATGGGCAGACAGAACATCCGGGATAGCCTGGCATTTCTCCTGAAAGAGCCGGATGGCGGTAGGCTTGTTCTCCTCGATGCCGATATAGGCTTTGTTTACGTTGACGGCCCGCATGAGCAGGGCTATGCCTTCTATGATCTCTTCCGTGTGCTCAATCATCAACCGATAATCGCTTGTGATATAGGGCTCACATTCCACGGCATTGATGATCACACATTCCGCCTTGGCTGTGGGAGGAGGGGTGAGTTTCACGTGAGTAGGGAAGCCGGCTCCTCCCATTCCTGTGATGCCGGCCCATTGCACACGCTTGATGATCTCTTCCGGTGTGAGCTCGGGGTGGTCGGAAAGAAATTCGAGACGATTGGAGCGGTCGATGTATTCTTCCCATTCGTCCCCTTCTACATCGACATAGATAGCGGGCACGCGATAGCCTGTGGCATCGGTAAATGTGTCAACCTTCTGTACGGTGCCGCTGACCGATGAATAGACGGGAGCGGAGACATAGCTGCCGGCTTCGGCCAACAGCGTGCCTACTTTCACCTTGTCGCCGCGTTTCACTACGGCTTTGGCAGGTGCACCGATATGCTGCTGCAGGAGAAAGACGGCGGTCCGAGGTAGGGGCGCTTCGACGGTGGCTGCCTCATTGGTCAGCTTGTGCTCATCAGGGTGGATGCCACCGATGTGGAATGTATGTAGTTTCATGCTTGTATCTCCTTTTGCTGGTTATCTTTCTGACTCTTGGCAGGGAAGTTTATCTTGTGAATGGCACCTGTCGGACATTCCTCGACACACTTCGTACAGAGCCGACATTTGACGGGATCGATATAGCTGAGGTTGTTCTCGATTGTGATGGCGTCGAAGGCACAAGCTTTCTGACATTTGCCGCAACCGATGCAGGCAGCCTTGCACGCAACCCGTGCGACGGGGCCTTTATCCTTGTTGCGGCAGGCCACATAGACCCGTCGTCCCTTCGGACCGCGTTTCCTGAGCTCGATGATCTGCCGTGGACAAGCCTTCGCACATTTGCCGCAGGCAGTACATTTCTCTTCATCGACTACGGGCAGTCCCGTTGTCTTATCGATGGAAAGGGCTCCAAACTCGCAGACTTTCACACAGTCGCCACATCCCAGACAGCCGTATTGGCAGGCCGACTCGCCGGAGCCGGCCTTTGACATGGCGGCACAAGTGCGGAGGCCATCGTAATGGGCGATCGTCGGGCGCAGGGCGCAAGTGCCGTTGCATCGGATTACCGCTACTTGCGGCTCGGCTTTCGAGGCTGTGATGCCCAGACAGGTAGCTACCTGATCCATGACGGCCTGACCACCGACAGGACAGAATAAGCCATCAGCCGATCCTGCATCGGCACCTTTCACTAAGGCTTCCGCCATGGCGGCGCAACCGGCAAAGCCACAGCCGCCACAGTTGGCACCGGGCAATATCTCCTCAACTTCACCGATACGCGGGTCTTCTTCTACGGCGAATTTTTTCGATACGCCATAGAGCACCAAGGCGGAGATCAAGGCGATAGCGCCCATCACAAGGATGGCTATCAAAATAGAATTCATAATATCTTTATATGGTTTGTTTCTTAATATATCGGGCTATGTTCATAAGGGCATCCCCACTCCATGATTGATGTTAGAGCGGGTGTGTACTCGTCGCCTTATTCTACAGTGAAGGTAAATCGTTGGCCAATGCGTCGTCGCAATAGATAGATACCTATATAATAAGGTATAAGAATGGCGATGGAGGCAAGGGCGGCGGTTGTTTCATTATGTGTGAGCAGGATGATGATCACCAAAGTGAGGATCATCAGCAGGAGTGGAAGGCCGAAACCTACGGCCACGGCTTGGTAGCCAGTGGTGAGACTGGTAGAGACAGTGACGGTGTCGCCCACGGCATAGTGCTTGTCAGCGGCAGCCAGTGCTTCGATGCGTTTTTCCTTAGCCTCTGAAGCATTGCAGTGCCCGGCCAGGCGACAACTGCTGCAGGCAGACGTCTGGGTGATAAGCACGGTCAGACGGCGGCCTGTCTGTTGCTCAACGATACCTGTATGTCTTATTTTATCCCCCATATTGTAATGTCGGGTTTGCAACGGCAAAGTTAATATTTAATTGTTGATTTACCAAATAAAACATGTTTTATTCTTCAATTTCGATGATTTTGGATGAAGATGCGTTAACTCTGTAAGTTGTCATAAAGCATTGATGGCTGTGGAAAAGGTGAAAGTCTGCGAGACTTCATGTGGAAATAAATTATTGCTGTCCGGTAAAAAAGGAAATGGCA
>HF988580.1 GCA_000431975.1 Prevotella sp. CAG:924
CCGCTCTTCCGTCCCGTAGGCTTCGGCTCATGGGAGATCGTCTCAAGCCTCATCGCCGGATTCATGGCCAAGGAGGGTGTAGTAGCCACGCTGACCGTCCTCGCGGGCGGTCCGATAGCCGTGAAGGGCGTCCTCACAACGACCGCCGCCCTCTCGCTCCTCGTCTTCGCCCTGCTCTATTCGCCCTGTGTGGCCTCCATCGCCACAGTGAAACGTGAGATGGGAACAGCCTTCGCCATCGGTATGGTCGTATGGCAGACGGTCATCGCCTATCTTGTCGCCCTGCTCGTCTACGGCATCGCGACCATGGTCATCGGATAAGACACCATGAATGCGATCAGCTTCCTTCTATTGGCAGCCATTATCGTCGTTGCCTTCTGGATACTCCGCAGAAAAATACGGCGTAACAGAAAATATCACGGCCATTGTGCCGACTGCCAATCTACCGACTGCCAGCTGCGCGACATCATCCTCAAGCAGAAGGGCAACCGGACAAAGAAAGACGGTCGAACCGGCCCGACTGGCAAAGACTGCCAGCGCAGATAACCCTTATCAGAAGCCGCATCTTGAGGATGCGGCTTCTTTTTTTATTTCTTTTCTTTTGCTTCCTTTTGATTATTTACTACTTTTGCAATAAAATACTCTAAAATATGAAACCAATGATCGACATTTTCCTGCCTAAGACAAACGACAATAACAAGCAGGCCACACTGAAAAGCATCGCAAGCCAGAGTGGCGTCGCACGTGTGCTCGACTTCCCTGACGGACCTGTGAAAGCCTCACAGACGATGATCGCCATCGCCGGACAGGCCCAAGCTCCCTATACGATGATCTACTTCAAGGAACAGGCCTTGCAGATGGGCTATCTCTCCACAGAGCGCTGGCTGCAGGTGGCAGAGACGGGCGATGCCGCCATGCTCTACTCTGACCACTATGACACCACAGCCGAGGGCCTCAGAAAAGAGGCTCCCGTGATCGACTACCAACAAGGATCGCTCCGCGATGACTTCGATTTCGGTTCACTGGTGATGATCCGTACCGAAGTCTTGAAACAGGCAGCCCGCGACCTGCAGGGAACCGACTATCAGGCCGCCGGATGGTACGCCCTGCGTCTGGCCATCTCAAGGGCAGGACGCCTGGAACATATCCCCGAGCCGTTGTATTCGGAAGTGGAGCTTGACACCCGTAAGTCGGGCGAGAAGCTTTTCGACTATGTTGATCCCCGCAACCGTGCCTCCCAGATAGAGATGGAACAGGCATGCACCCATCATCTGAAGCTGATCGGCGGCTATCTGAAGCCCGAGTTCGAGCAGGTGGACGTGAAGGCCGGCTCATTCCCGGTAGAGGTGAGCGTGATGATTCCTGTACGCAACCGCATCCGTACCATCCGCGATGCCGTGGAGAGTGCACAACGGCAGCAGACCACCTTCAAATACAACATCTTTGTCGTGGAGAACGGTCCCGAGTGTCACTCCACCGACGGCACGACCGAGGCTGTCGAGGAGATGGCCGCCAGCGATCCCCGCATCATCCATATCGTCCCCACACGCAATGATCTCGGCGTAGGCGGATCATGGAACGCCTGCGCACACCATGCCTCATGTGGCCGCTTCATCGTACAGCTCGACTCCGACGACATCTATTCCGGCGAAGACACCCTTCAGAAGTTCTACGACGCTTTCATGGCTCAGCAGACACCAATGATCATCGGTGCCTACCAGCTGACCGACATCAACGGCAACATCCTGCCTCCGGGTAAGATCGACCATCGTGAATGGACGCCCGAGAATGGCCGCAACAATGCCCTCCGCATCAACGGACTTGGTGCTCCGCGTGCCTTCTTCTCACCTGTCGTACGCGACATCATGCTTCCCAATGTATGCTATGGTGAGGACTATGCCCTCGGCCTGGCCATCTCACGCCGCTACCAGATAGGCCGCATCTACGACGTGCTCTACAACTGCCGGCGCTGGGACGACAACTCCGACGGCGACCTGACCGTAGAGAAGGCCAACCGGTACAACACCTACAAGGACCGCATCCGCACATGGGAGCTGCAGGCACGTATTCGTCAGAACGCCGGCAAATGATCTTGACTCCCCAATATTCTTATACCTTTATAATATAGACGACATGAACGGATTAACATCTTCCCGATCTCCCTGGTGGTGGGTACCCTCACTCTATTTTGCCGAGGGCATCCCCTATTTCATGGTGAACAATATCTCTGTAACGATGTTCACGCGAATGGGCGTACCCAATGGTGAGATGGCCCTATTCACCTCGCTGATCTATCTCCCGTGGATGATCAAGCCGTTCTGGAGTCCTTTCGTCGACATCATCCGTACAAAGCGCTGGTGGATCGTAGCCATGCAGATTCTGATGAGCGCCGCCTTCATCCTGCTGACGCTCTCCATCCCTCATCCCGCTACGACGCTGATCGCCGAGAAGCAGGTGCCGGTGTCCATGTTCACGCTCACCCTCATCTTCTTCGTCCTCACGGCGTTCGCATCGGCCACCCATGACATTGCGGCCGACGGATTCTATATGCTCGCCAACGACAAGGAGCAGCAGAGCTTCTTCGTCGGCATACGCTCGACGGCCTACCGCATCTCGTCCGTCTTCTGCCAGGGACTGCTCGTCTTCATCGCCGGCTTACTCGAGAAAAGCAGCGGAGACATACCCACGGCCTGGCAGATCACCGTGGCCCTCGCAGCCGCCATCTTCTGCCTCGTCACTCTCTGGCACTACTTTGCCCTGCCGCGGATCAGCTCTGACGCAGAGAGGACAGCCGGCACTGACGCCAAGGAAACGGCTGTCCCGACGACCGGCAGCTCCGATGCCTCCCGCATCCTTCGGGAGTTCGGACGCACCTTCGTCACCTTCTTCGCCAAGCCGGGTGCCTGGTTGGCCATCGTCTTCATGCTGCTCTATCGGTTGCCCGAAGCTTTTCTGATCAAGATGATCAATCCCTTCCTGCTCGACCCGACCTCCAAGGGAGGACTCGGACTGGCTACTGAGGAAGTAGGACTGGTCTACGGCACTATCGGAGTCATCGCCCTCACGGTGGGCGGCATCCTCGGAGGTATCGCCGCCTCACGCTGGGGACTGCGCAAGAGCCTGTGGCCTATGGCGGCCTGCATGACACTGCCCTGCCTTACCGTACTCTATCTCAGCATCTTCCTGCCCTCCTCCCTGGTGACGATAGCCGTCTGCGTGGCCATCGAGCAATTCGGCTACGGCTTCGGCTTCACGGCCTACATGCTCTATATGATGTATTTCTCCGAAGGCGAGTTCACCACTGCCCATTATGCCATCTGCACCGGATTCATGGCCCTGAGCATGATGCTGCCCGGCATGGTGGCCGGCTATCTTCAGGAAGCCGTCGGCTATGAAGGCTTCTTCATCATCGTGATGGTATGCTGCCTGGCCACGCTCGTCGTCACTCGACTCGCACAGAAACATGTCGATGCAGACTACGGCAAGAAATAAGAACAGACTGCTCCTACCGGTAATCAGTCCGGAAATAGATATAAAAGAGGAAGCAAGCCAATGGCCTTCCCAAAACATTGAATCACACAATACGACTATGATACTAATAGCAGATAGCGGTTCCACGAAAACCGACTGGGCCGTCCTCGACGGCGGCAAGACGCTGAAAACCATCAAGACGGGTGGTGCCAATCCTTTCTTCCTGACCGAGGAAGAGATGGCACAGGCTGTACGGGAGGATCTCGTACCCGAGCTCAAGACCCTTACCGGACAAGATGCCGGAAGCACCGGTAAGCCCGCCGTAGACCATGTCTTCTTCTACGGAGCAGGCTGCACGCCTGAGAAGCAGCCCGTTGTGGAACGGGTGCTAAAGAGCTGCATCACGGTCAATGGCCGTTGCGAGGTGGCCAGCGACCTGTTGGCCGCTGCCCGCGCGCTCTGCGGCCACCGGCCGGGCATAGCCTGCATCCTCGGCACAGGCAGCAACTCCTGTGAGTACGATGGCACATCGATCACCCACAATGTGCCGACCCTCGGCTTCATCCTCGGCGACGAAGGTGGCGGAGCACGTCTCGGAGCGACGTTCCTGCGTGAGGTGCTCCGCGGACATCTCAGCGAGGAGGTCACAGAGGCATGGCAGCAGCGCTACCACCTCACACAGGGCGATGTGCTCGACCGTGTATACCACCAGAAGCTGCCCAACCAGTACCTCGCCTCCTTCGTTCCCTTCATCGACGAGCATCTCAACGACAGGCAAGTACGCCAGATGGTGGTCGACCACTTCGACGAGTTTGCCGGCCGCATCCTCTCCAATTACGCCACCTGCCATACCGAGCCCATTCACTTCATCGGCAGTCTGGCGTTCTTCAACCGCGAGCCTCTCGAAGAGGCGCTCCGCAATCACGGCATGCGTCTCGGCACCATCATCAAGGCTCCCATGGAGGGGTTAATTGATTTTCACAAATAGCCTATGTTCAAAAAGATCACAGAGCAACCGTCACCCTACAATCACCTCGAAGAGAAATCTGTCGGCGAACTGCTGCATGACATCAACCATGAGGATCATCTCGTCGCCGACGCTGTAGAGAGGGCATTGCCTCAGATTGAAACATTCGTAGAGCGTCTCATCCCGCGTATGAAGCGGGGTGGACGCCTCTTCTATATAGGGGCAGGCACAAGCGGACGCCTCGGCGTGCTCGACGCATCCGAGCTCCCGCCGACCTTTGGCGTACCGCCCACCCTCGTCATCGGCCTCATTGCCGGAGGAGACAAGGCCCTGCGCAACGCCGTAGAGCATGCGGAAGACGATGCCGAACAAGGATGGCAGGAGCTGCTGGATCATCACGTCTGTCCGCAGGACAGCATCGTCGGCATCGCCGCCTCTGGCACCACACCGTATGTCATAGGAGCCTTGAAAGCCTGCCGGGAACATGACATCCTCACAGGCTGCATCACCTCCAACCCCGACACGCCCATGGCCGCCGTATGCGACTGCCCCATGGAGATGATCGTTGGTCCTGAGTTCGTCACAGGATCATCACGCATGAAATCGGGCACCGGACAGAAAATGATCCTCAATATGATCTCCACCACTATGATGATCAAGCTCGGACGTGTCAAAGGCAACAGGATGGTGAACATGCAACTCACCAACGAGAAGCTCATCGACCGGGGCACACGCATGATCGTCGACTCCCTCGGACTGGACTACGACCACGCACGGCGTATCCTGCTGATGTACGGATCAGTGGAGAAGGCCCTTGAAGCCTATCAGAAATAAGGATCTCCGTACCGGCGGCATACTACCGTCAGGGACACACAAGATACCCGTCATTCCTTGTTGGTCCTTAAAGAACCTCATCCGGCAAGCCGAACATAGCCACGGCAGCTGTCCCATATCCCACTTTCTAAGAAACGTAAATGTATTTTTGAAATATCTGTCATTTCTGTCTACTCTTACCGTCCGGCCAAATTTTCCGGCCGCATGCTTGGCTCTTTGCCCTTTTACTATTACTTTTGCAGTAATACAACCAAAACAAGAAATAGAATAGCTTTCACACGAAACAATTATGAAGAAGATCATCTTTACAACACTCCTGTTACTTTGCAGCCTGCTCCCGTCCATGGCAGCCCGTGGCAATAAGGCCCGTCTCGCCTATCCCGGCGGACACTTCCAGATCTACCGCGTCTACCTCACCGACAAGCAGGGGACGACAGGCTCACTGTCCCATCCCGAGCAGTTCCTCTCACAACGGGCACTGGAGCGTCGTCAGCGCCAGCACCTCACCGTCGACTCCACCGACCTGCCCGTCTCCGCCCGCTACCTCAGCGAGATGAAGGCCCACAGCTTTGAAGTGGTGGGAAGCAGCAAGTGGAACAACACCGTACTGGTACGCATCCCACAAGAGAAGGCACAGACCATCGACCAGCTGAGGACTCTGCCTTTCGTGAAGTCAGCCTGTCTGGTGTTCACCGCTCCCGACTCTTGCGCAGATGTCCGTCCCGATACCGTCTTCCACGGCAAGCAGACACTCCTCTATCCTGTCTCCGACCGCTATGGCGATGCCGAGCACCAGATCTTGATGCTCAACGGCAAGAAGCTCCACGAGGCAGGCTTCCGCGGTCAGGGCAAGCTGATCGCCATCATCGACGGCGGTTTCATGAACGCCAACCAGATTCCCCTGTTCGACAATATCCGCATTCTCGGACATCACGACTGCGCCTATCCCTACGATGCCGATGTGTTCAAGCTCCTCGATCATGGCACCATGGTGCTGAGTACCATGGCCATGAACCGTGACAGCCTCTTCACGGGCACTGCTCCCGATGCCTCCTTCTTCCTCCTGCGCAGTGAGGACGGACGCACGGAGTTCCCCGTAGAGGAAGACTATTGGGCACAGGCTGCCGAATATGCCGACTCGATCGGTGCCGATGTAGTGAACTCCTCTCTCGGCTACACCCGTTTCGACGACCGTGATCTGGACCACACCTACCGCGAGCAGGACGGCAAGACCGCGCTCATCTCCCGCACGGCATCCCTCATGGCCTCAAAGGGAATGATCCTCGTCAACTCTGCCGGCAACGAGGGCGACAGCTCGTGGAAACGCATCAACGTGCCCGGCGATGCCTCCGACATCCTCACCGTAGCAGCCCTGAAGGCCGACTCTGTCAATGCCGGGTTCAGCTCGGTAGGACCCTCGTTCGACGGACGCGTGAAGCCCGACGTCAGCGCGATGGGATACCATTCCACCGTCGTGCGTGGCAACGGCCGCATAACAACGGCCAACGGCACATCGTTCTCTTCGCCTATCCTCTGCGGAATGGTGGCCTCCCTCTGGTCGGCACTTCCCAACCTCACGGCCTACCAGATCATGGACCTTGTACGCCGCAGTGCCGACCGCTACGACTTCCCCGACAACATCTACGGCTACGGCATCCCCAATTTCTGGGAAGCCTACCAAATGGGATTAACAGTCAAATAAGCCAATATGGATTCGGTCCGACCTCTTACACTCTATGAACTGAACGGTCTGCTGCGCGAGACCATAGAGACGACCCTGACCGGCACCTACTGGGTGGAGGCAGAGTTGTCGGAAGCCCGTGAGGTGCGTGGCCACTGCTATATGGAGCTGATACAGAAAGAGCCTTTCTCACCCACACCCGTAGCGCGTGCCTCGGCCAAATGCTGGCACTCCACATGGAGCCGGCTGCGCGTCCGCTTCGAGCGTGTGACCGGACAGACCATCCATGCGGGCATGAAAGTGCTGCTCGCTGTCACCGCCAACTACCACGAGGCCTACGGATTCTCATGGATCGTGCAGGATATCGACCCGACCTATACCCTCGGTGACATGGCCCGCAAGCGCCTGGAGATCATCAAGCAGCTGAAGGCCGAAGGGGTGTTCGATCTGCAAAGGGAGCTCACCCTGCCCGTCTTCGCCCAACACATCGCCGTCATCTCCAGTGAGGGGGCTGCCGGCTATGGCGATTTCTGCAACCAGCTTGCCGGCAACAACTACGGATATGCGTTCATGCCTACTCTCTTCCCCGCCGTCATGCAGGGCGAACAGGTAGAGCAATCGGTCATCGCTGCCCTGAATGCCATCAACAGCCGCCTGCACGAGTTCGACTGTGTCGTAATCATCCGAGGCGGCGGGGCCACGGCCGATCTCAGCGGTTTCGACACCCTCTCTCTCGCGGAGAACGTCGCCAACTTTCCCCTACCCGTCATCACGGGCATCGGACACGAACGCGACGAAAGCATCCTCGACATGGTTGCCAACACACGGGTCAAGACACCGACGGCGGCAGCGGCCTATCTCATCGACCATCTCGCCCAGACCGATGCACTGCTTGAGGACTGCCGCATCCGCATTGCCGACCGCGTGCAACGGGTGCTCGAAGAGCGGCGACAGCGCCTCGACCGTTGTGCCGGACGCATCCCCATGCTCTTCTCTCTGGTCAAGACTCGCGAAGAGGCCCGCCTCACCCACCTCGCCGTCCGGCTGGCCAACGGCATGTTGCAGCAAGTCGAGCACGAGGGCTACACCCTCTCTACGCTCAGCCAACGGCTGGACGCCGCCGTGCGCCAGCGTCTCCTGCTCGACCACCACCGCCTCGAGCAATACAGTCTGAGACTGCAAGCTCTCGATCCCCAGATCCTGTTGCGGCGGGGCTATAGCATCACGACACTCAACGGACATGTCGTGACGGATGCCACTCAGGTGAAGAAGGGTGACGAGATCGTCACAAGAGTAGAAAAGGGAACGCTCACATCTATCATAAAATAAGCATTATGAAGCAAGAACACAAGACATACGAAGAGGCCCTCCACGAGCTCGAGGCCATTGTCGACAAGATGGAGAACAACCAGCTAGGTCTCGACGAGCTCACCTCACAGCTCAAGCATGCCCAACAGCTCATCAAGCTCTGCAAAGACCGCCTGACAAAAACCGACACGGAGATCCGCCGGATACTCGAGAAAGGCGACAAATCTGAGACCGCCATATCCCCAAACGATAAAGTACACCGGACAGAACAAGAGGAAGAATAATCGGTATCAGGAAAAATTGCGACGAAAAGTTGCATATTATCACAGAAACCCGTAATTTTGCATTCATATTAATAAGACTTTAACTAAACTGCATAAAAAAATGAAAGACTTAGACTGGGCTAATCTGTCATTCGGCTATATGAAGACAGATTACAATGTCCGTTGCTACTATCGCGACGGCAAGTGGGGCGAAATAGAAGTTTGCTCCGACGAGTATCTCCGCCTGCACATGGCAGCCACCTGCCTGCACTATGGCCAGGAAGCATTCGAGGGTCTGAAGGCCTACCGCTGTCCTGACGGCAAGGTACGCGTCTTCCGCATGGACGAGAACGCTGCCCGTCTGCAGAGCACCTGCCGCGGCATTGTCATGCCCGAGGTGCCCACCGAGCTCTTTGAGGAGATGGTGAAGAAGGTAGTACGTCTCAACCAGGAGTACATCCCCACCTATGAGAGCGGTGCCACACTCTATATCCGTCCGTTGCTCATCGGTACGAGCGCACAGGTAGGCGTGCATCCCTCAAAGGAATACTGCTTCCTGATCTTCGTCACACCAGTAGGTCCTTACTTCAAGGGCGGATTCTCCTCCAATCCCTATGTCATCATCCGCGACTACGACCGTGCCGCTCCTCTGGGAACGGGTATCTATAAGGTGGGTGGCAACTATGCCGCTTCCCTCAAGGCCAACAAGATTGCTCACGAGAAGGGCTATGCGTCAGAGTTCTATCTCGACTCAAAGGAGAAGAAATATGTGGACGAATGTGGTGCCGCCAACTTCTTCGGCATCAAGAACAACACATACGTGACCCCGAAGTCAACCTCCATCCTGCCTTCCATCACCAACAAGAGCCTGATGCAGATCGCAGAGGATCTGGGTCTGAAGGTGGAGCGTCGTCCCATCCCCGAAGAAGAGCTCGACACCTTCGAGGAGGCCGGAGCATGCGGTACAGCCGCTGTCATCTCACCAATCTCTCACCTCGATGATCTGGAGACGGGCAAGGTGTACAACTTCGGTGAGAAGCCGGGCCCATGGTCGACAAAGCTCTACAACACCCTCCGCGGCATCCAGTACGGTACCGTCGAGGACAAGCACGGCTGGACAACGGTCGTAATTGAGTAATACGAACCTGTTCGGAATTCATTATCTGATATACAAGGCGTTCATCGGTCACAAGGGCCGGCGGACGCCTTTTTTGTGATGTTCGGCCCGTTGTCTGTCCAAAAATCCGTATCTTTGCAGACAAAACAAAAACAAGACAGATGAAAGTTTGTATCGCGGAGAAACCCAGCGTGGCCAAGGACATCGCACGCATCCTCGGAGCCAACGAGCCGCACGACGGCTATATGGAAGGCAACGGCTACCAGGTGACGTGGACCTTCGGACACCTATGCGAGCTCAAGGAGCCCAACGACTACCAGCCCAACTGGCGTTTCTGGACTCTTGCTGCCCTTCCCATGATTCCTCAGCGTTTCGGCATCAAGCTCATCCCCGACCGTGGCATTGAGAAACAATTCAACACCATCAAGAGTCTCTATGCCAAGGCCGATGAGGTGATCAACTGCGGTGATGCCGGTCAGGAAGGTGAGCTCATCCAACGCTGGGTGATGCAGCTTGCCGGCGTGCGCTGTCCCGTACGCCGGTTGTGGATCTCCTCCATGACTGACGAGGCCATCCGTGAAGGCTTCAACTCCCTGAAGCCCCAGGACGACTACCAGAGCCTGTATATGGCCGGCCTCTGCCGTGCCATCGGTGACTGGCTCCTCGGCATGAATGCCACCCGTCTCTACACCCTGCGCTACGGACGCAACCGGCAGGTGCTGAGCATCGGCCGCGTACAGACTCCCACCCTCGCCCTCATCGTTCAACGCCAGAAGGAGATCGACTCCTTCGTCCCCGAGCCCTACTGGGTCCTCGCCACCGTCTACCGTGATACGACCTTCACCGCTACCAAAGGCCGTTACAACAGTAAGGAAGAGGGTGAGAAGGACTTCAGCCTCATAGAAGGAAAGCCCTTCATCATCACTGGCGTACAGAAGAAGCAGGGACGCGAGCCGGCCAAACAGCTCTACGACCTCACCTCCCTACAGGTGGACTGCAACAGGAAGTTCGGCTACTCGGCCGAGATGACGCTCAACCTGATCCAAGGCCTCTACGAGAAGAAGCTCACCACCTATCCGCGTGTCGACACCCAGTATCTCTCTGACGATATCTATCCCAAGTGTCCCGGCATCCTCAACGGTGTCAGCCAGATGACCGTGAGCGGGCAAAAGGTCTACCTGCAACTCATCAAGGACCTGGCTGCCATCTCAAAGACGCTGCCAAAGTCGAAGCGTGTCTTCGACACCTCCAAGGTGACCGACCACCACGCCATCATCCCCACGGGGCAGGTGACGGTAGGACTGAGCGATGCCGAACGGCATGTCTACGACCTCATCGTCCGACGGTTCATCGCCGTGTTCTATCCCGACTGTCAGTTCGCGACGACCACCGTCACGGGTACGGTCGCCGATGCCAACGGTCAGCCCGACAAGGATCTGAGTCTGGAGTTCAAGGCCTCAGGAAAGGAGATCCTCAAGCCGGGCTGGCGTGTCGTCTACGGATCGGACAATCAGGGCGACACGGAAGGCGACAGCCAGAGTGACAGCTCCCAAGGCACAAAGGCCAAGCCGCAGACTTCCATCCTGCCTCATTTCGTGAAAGGCGAGTCGGGTCCGCACAAGCCCACCCTCACGGAGAAGATGACCGTTCCTCCCAAGCACTACACCGAGGCCTCCCTGCTACGGGCCATGGAGACAGCAGGCAAGCTCGTCGACGACGACGAGCTCCGGGCTGCCATGAAGGAGAACGGCATCGGACGTCCTTCATCACGTGCCGGCATCATCGAGACACTCTTTAAACGCCACTACATACGCCGTGAGCGTAAGAACATCGTGGCTACACCGACAGGCATACAGCTCATCGACACCATCCACGAGAAGCTCCTCACCAGCGTGGAGCTCACGGGTATCTGGGAAAAGAAGCTCCGCGACATCGAACACCATAAATACGATGCCGCCCGGTTCATCGACGAGCTCAAGCAGCAGATCACCTCCATCGTACACGATGTGATGCGCGACAACAGCGACCGGCATATCGACGGTGAGGCCGACGCCCAACCCACGCCTGCACCCAAAGGAGGTCCCCGTGGAAGCGGGAAGAAGACAGCCAAAGCGGAATAAGCCGTCACGAGCTGCCCCATGACAATAACGGCGGAGACACATCACCATCGATGTGTCCCCGCCGTCTCCATATCCTATCAATCATTATCCCAAATCAGCATTAAAAGTTTGTGATTTAATAACTTGAGATGATCTTCCTAACCATCTCCAATCCTTCCGCACTTCTTCACGAAACGCCCCCATCCAAGTACGCATACCGGCGTTGCTGGTCTCGGGTTCATTCATAACCAGATAATGTAAATAGGGATTTTCCTAAAAATAATATGGATTTATGCTTGCAGAAGCATAAACGATGCAGTAAATTTGTAACATAAAATAAATTCCAAGGAAAAAGAACATTAATCATAAAAACGAAATATTATGAAAAAGTTTACATCTATCTTCGCAACGATGATATTGGCTGTCTTGTCACTGACATTTGTCAGCTGCGACGACGATAGCTATATAGCCGATTCCCTTTGGGGAGTATGGGAAGGCGATATGTACGTAACGAGCGAATGGAACGGGCACACCTACTACTCGTCCTACTCTGTTCTGGCCTTCGACAAGGACCCCTACGAATATTCTTCCGGCACCGGCTACTGGATCGACTACTACAGCGATGCTCCACGCGACTACTATGCGAGCCACATTATATGGCAGGTAAACAACCGTAACATTGAGATCTATTCGCGTGAAGACGACACCTACTTCACCATATACGACTATTCGCTCTCTGACAACTGGTTCAGCGGTACTATCCTGAGCGAGGATGGTGATCCCATGCAGTTCAGACTGCGCAAGACATCATCGCCCAACTGGGGTGACTACGACTGGGGATGGGACAGCTGGTACGGATATCCCAACTACGCACCTTCCAAGACCCGCGCCCTGGACAACGACACCCTCAACAAGCCCGTAAGAAAGATCATGAAGAGACCGGCAGCCGAATGATAAATGTCAGCGTGCCTGTTTGGACAAGAAGTGCCGCCCTGCTGTGGAATGTCACACAGTAGGGCGGCATTGTGTTGGCAGTCTCATTATGACGCCATACTGACTTATACTGACATAGGTAGACACCCTATCAACACATAACATCTTGCCTCCGGACACTATAAGATCATCTGGTGCGGGCATCTATAAGTCTGCCACGCCCTATATGGAAGAATGGCTGCCCGATAGCGGAATGAAGATGTCGGGAAAGATGGCCGGCAATAAGGAATCCATGGTGTTTTTATTTAACACACGACAGTTCGGGCATGCAGGATCCTGTGCACACCACCGGATAGGGCAAAGGACCTCCGGTGAAAATGTCCGACCTTTGCAGGCAAAAAGTACGCAATTCTCATTTTCCCCCAAAATCTGCTAAAAGACCCTGAAAAGTGCCATTTGGGACCAATAATCACTCGCAATTCTCGTTTTCCCCCAAAATATGCTAAAAGACCCTGAAAAGTGCCATTTGGGACCAATAATCACTTGATTTTGAAACCAATGCTTACTTATCCCACGAACCAATGGAAATTTCTCTTCGCATCAATGGAAATATTTCATAGATCCAATGCTTACTTTTTCGAGCACCTATACCCTACCCGATAGGATGCCTGGTTGTAAAAGCCCTAAAATAGTGCTGTTT
>HF988581.1 GCA_000431975.1 Prevotella sp. CAG:924
TGCCCATGACAGCCGCCTGTCTGTGCATCCCTATCCCAAGCATCCTCCTGCCCTGCCGTCGCCAGCCGGCACGAAGAGTCCGGCAGGAGAGATTTCAATGCAATAGCGTTGGAGATCCGAAGAAAAAGCACTAACTTTGCAACATTATTAATAATAAGGTATAATTAAGCATACAGACATGAATCAGCAATCCAACAAGTACATCAAGGCTCAGTATCAGCTTTTCGATGCCACCGACAACCATAACGAGCTCATCGAGGAAACCAGTGACGAGCGTCCTTTCGATTTCGTCAGCGGACTCAACATGCTGTTGCCCGAGTTCGAGCACCAGCTGGAGTCCCTCCACACAGGCGACCACTTCGACTTCCTCCTTGCCCCCGAGCAGGCCTACGGCGAGTATGTTGACGCCCGTGTGATCGACCTCGACAAGCAGCTCTTCACCGTTGACGGACGTTTCGATGCCCAGCATGTACATGTTGATGCCATCGTTCCCTTACAGAACGCCGAAGGCCAGCGCTTCAATGGCCGCGTCGTAGCAGTCACTGACGACAAGGTGAAGGTAGACCTCAACCATCCCCTTGCCGGCATGACCCTCCATTTCGTGGGCCAGGTGCTCGAGAGCCACGATGCCACCGGCGAGGAGATCACCCAGTATCTGCAGGTCATGACAGGCCAGGGAGGCTGTGGCGGCAGCTGTGAGAGTTGTGGCAGCGGATGCCATGGCGAAGGTCACGGCGAGGGACATGGTGAAGGCGGATGCTGCG
>HF988582.1 GCA_000431975.1 Prevotella sp. CAG:924
AATTGCTTTTACAAAGTATTGAATATTAATGAATTACAGATGAGACCACGAAAATAAACATATCTCAATGACCGATTTGGTGTTAAGGATTAGAAGACCGCACATCAGACGTATCGGCCTTGCTGGCGGCTATTAGTATGACAATACAACGGATGAAAGGCTTTCTCGAATTTTTCCCAGTCTATTTGGGCTTAAGGACTTGTCAAGTCGTTATACTTTAAAGATATCAGTGCGGCTGTGGGTGAAGATGATTAGTAAGTTGTCTGCCGTTGCTTTTTAGAGGCAGATGGTTGTCGCATCGATATATTGTCTATTTGATATAAAAATCCTTTGTGAGTTGCTGATACCATTGTGACCGTGAGTTGTCTGCATTCATGAGAGTTTGCTCGTTGATATCTGTGCGAAGCAAACGGGTAGGAGAGAAGGCCAGTAACGCACGTTTAGGCATTTTCCGAGCTACAGTTCGGATAGTGGTAATACGGGTGAGCAGAAGGCCGGAAAAAGCGGCTTCTGCCTCATATTTTGATATAATATCGGTGGGTATGATGATGCTTAGTTCTCCACATGGTTTTAGCAGGCTTTTTGCTGCGGTCATCAGGTCATGAGGAGATAATGTGTCACTATGACGGGCAAGTGTACGATGGTCATCGGGGCACTTTAGTGAGTCTACAAAAAAAGGTGGGTTGCAGGTGATGGCGTCATATAAAATAGGTGTTTTGGCTGGGTGTTCGGTTAGAAGTTCGAGCGTTTTTTGGTTATCGGATATGGTGTAATTTTCTTTTATAAAATCCTGGATGCTTTGTGGAATGATGGTGAGTCGGTTAGACCATACGCAGTTTTTGAAATTGAGGGCAGCCTGTGCGGCAGCATCAGTATCAATCTCCAGAGCATCGATGTGTGCATTGGGAAAGCGTTGTGCCATCATCAGTGCAACAAGTCCAGTTCCTGTACCAATGTCGAGAATATGAGGGGTAGAGGAAAGGGTATTTTTCTGAGGGAACTGTTGGAGCGAATGACTGTTGGTCCTTATATAGCCAGATGATTGTTCTGATGGTTGTCTGGAAATATCAGAAGCGGGTTGTTTGACGATGTCAGCAACTGATTGTTTGGAGGTTCCGGAGGTTGGCAGGTTAATATGGATATGGTCTTTCTCAGATGGGAAAAGATTTTTGGGGCATAGTATTTCCGTTGGCTGTAGGGTAGGGATTCTGGCCCATGCGCCAAGGAGTACGCCGTCAGTACCGACACGCATGGCGCATCGGTCGTGACGAACGAAAAACTGTTGAAATTGGAACCCTGTGGAAGCCATAATCAGTAGAACGGCTATAACTATGTTAGTCTTCTTGTTTTTCTAAGGCATCAAGCATCATAGCTTGCTCAATTGGTCCGATGCCATAGCTTTCTAGAAGTTCTCGGTCAGCTTGAAAATGTTTGTTGAGAGTTTCCTCTGACATTCTCGATTCCCGGAAGAGTACTAAAGCTGTTTTTACGCGGTGATCTGCCCATGCGCAGTAGCCTGCATTAAGGCGGTCTGTAGCTGCTGTCGTCGCAGTAGTGTTATCTGTGCTGTTAAGATTCTGTCTGCCTATATCTACAAGTTTCATGTAGATTTTTGTGGCCTGTTCCACCTTGTGTTGCAGTAGGCTTCCCCATGCGAGTGCCCGCTGTACGTTGAGGTCATCGGGGTATTCGTAATTCAGTCGGAAGAGCTCTGGCATTGCCTCTTCTGTCTTGCCGCAATGGATGAGAGCGATGGCCCCATCAAGTGCATAGCGCTTATTTGTAGGATCAGCTATGGATAGTGTTTTGAAGAGTTCAGCAGCCTTTTTGTAGTTTCCATTGAGGTAGCAGGCTCGTGCGTAGTGCGCACGTAGTGCCATATCGTTGGGCCGCAACTTGCAGGCTTTACCATATTCCTCTTCAGCCTGTGGATAGAGTCCTTCCTTCATTGATAGAAGAGCACGTCCCACTACTTCGTCAGCTTGTGCAGGATCATAATAAGCGTTGACGAGCAGCCTTGCTTCGCTGATGTGTCCGTTCTTTATCAGAGTCCGCCAAAGATTGCTGCACTGGCGTCCCATGACGGTTTTAAAGGTGTCAAGCGTGATGACACGGCAGAGTCCATCCAGATTGAAAAGCATGCGGTAGTCACGTGAGGCATCGTTGACATGATAAAAACGGTATAGGTCTTGTAGATAGGCGCGTCGTATATATGTGCCAGATGAAATATCCATGTTTTGATGCTGATCGAGAATGTCCGCATTAAGGAAGTGCTCGCGAAATTCGGGCGGCATTTTTCCGTAAATTTGTGACAGGCCGAGTACCATCGAATATTTGTCAGAGTCGCAGAAGGGGGCATTGGTGAGCATTGTCTGCAGGAAACGCGAATTGAGCAGTTCTTGTGGTGTCTGTTCAAGTTCGGGATGATGGATATAAAAAGGTACAAACCAGTTGACGAGTGAAGAGAAGAAGGGGAAGCGTTTCATTTGTGAGAAGCCGCTGAAATAAATATCTACGCCTTTCTCGCGCATATCCATCATATGGTTGATGGTTTTTTCCAGCTCCTCTGCACGTTTCTCCTCCTTGTCAGGATGTAGCAGTTCGTCGAGACTTTCTTCGTCATGAATATTGATGCCGAAAGCATTGTCCTGCAGATCCTGTTGTACTTTAAGGATGTGCGGCATCATCTCGTCATGCAGCTGTTTGCTCTCCGTGTCGGTAGAGAGACAGAACATCATCTGTATAATTAATTCGCTCACGTCAGCTGGAGTATCGGTCTGATTGAGAACATTGTTGAGAACGTCTTTCACTTCGGGAAAGAAATCGAGCGGAAAATTCATCAGTGCACACATCCATCCCACCAGTGCTCTTTGTTTGAGTCTCATAGATGTCGACTGTCTGTAGATGTGAAGAAGTGCCAGGAGCTTTTCCGGATCGGCCACATTGGTAGCACCGAGAGTGATGGCAGAGGTAAGTTGTATGCCGTCATTCTCTTCGATGGTGGGTGAGCATAACAGATCTGCGATTTTCTGTCCGAGATGGTGTGTCCATTGGCTTGAAAAGCAAAGTGTGATGAAGAGCCGTTGCATCAGTGTGTGATGCGCCCGATAGATGCTTTTTGCGTGTTCGTCTCCGTCATGGTTGTTTTCGAGTTGTAAGAGTGCGAGTTCTTGGACAAACTGTTGCAGGTCGTCTCGCATCTGTTCGACATCCAAGTTTATACCATCGGCTATGATAGCGTATCCACGCAGATAGGGATGGTTTAGCCAGTCGGAGAGTGCCAGTCGCTGTGTGACGGCAAAGGCACGGTGAAGCAGTTGATAGTAGAGTGTCTGACGATGTTCATCGGCATATCCCGATAGCATAAAGTCACACATGCGCTGGTAGTCGGCCTCTATCTCTGCCACCTCGCCGCTGACGAGCTTGAACTGAGGGTGGCTGTGAATGAGCTGCAGGGCCGCACCGAGCCGCTGTCGGTCGATGAGTTGATGATAGACCTTAGTTGTGAATATCTCAAAATTCTCTTTTTGTAGCATAGCAGCTTATTGTCAGATGTAAAATGTTAGCCTTATTTTAAGTATTTTCTTGCAGTGTCAATATCTTTTTGTCGGGGTGCTGCTGTATGTGTATATTTGAGCTTGGGCAGGGCTTTTAGCGTCTTGGCATCAGCATCTGTGTATTTCTGTATGATGTCGTTGTAATGTGTTAGCCCAAACCGGTTGATAGAGTCGCAAACAGAGTCATAGACACGCAGGAAAGTGTCTATCTGTTTTTTTCTATCCTTGTTGTTGTATGCCTTCTGTGTGAAGGCGATGACACCAAGATTGGTATTGAGATCACGGCTGTCAGCCAGGACGGCGTTTTTATACAGGCGCGCTGTCGTAGCTTGTGGCTCGGTGAAGACGAGGGCGTCGATCTCATTGTTCAGTAGCATGTTCAGGCGCACGTGTACATCGTTTATCTGTACACGGAACACATCGTATTTAGGATGTGCTTTTTCCAGACAGCGGTCAGCGAGCCAGGAGGTAGCGGAGAACCGTGTGATGGCAATCATCTTGTCGGAGAGCTGTGAGGCATTCGTAACACGGCTTTTCCTGTTGGCAATCACCTGCCAGTAAGCATTTGTTGCGGTAGCATAGTGAAGTGGCGTACCGTGGTTACGCAGACGTTCGGCGCGGATCAAGTCGGTAACGAAGCCTTCGACGTGCCCGCGGGCGATGAGTGTGTCACAGTCGAGTCGTGCGGGGCGCATTCGCAAATGTACGTTGATGCCGGCTTTGCTGAAGAGGCTGTCTTCCACACCGATGAATAGCGGCAGACAATCCATAGTGGGCACAACAGCGATCTTTAGCGAAGCCGAGTCCTCACGGGCCTGTGCCTGCCGTTGCTCGGCTGTTATTCTTTGTTTTTCTTTATATGAGCTACCGCAGGCTACACACATCAGGCCAAAGGCGGCAGTCAGAAGTATGATAATGGGTCTGTTCATTCTACGGCAAAGATACAAATATATTTTCCGTTTTCTTGCGTTTTATGGCAATTATTTTTAATGTGGCGTTAAAAAGTTCAGAAGAGGGAGAGGAATCCAGGAATGCTTTTCATCCCTTTTGTTCTAGGGGCTGTTAAAGGCTTATTGTCTTTGGAAAGACTTTTTCTATTGTTTTTATATAAGTTTGGTGAATATTAAAAAACTTTGTATCTTTGCAGCCGATCGTTATATTGTGGATCAGGGGTGCTGCACTATGTGGTGTGGCTGAGATGATACCCTTCGAACCTGAAGCGGATAATGCCGACGCAGGGACACCGAAGATATTATTCCATTGGCTTTCATCCACCTTTTTCCGTGATTGTCTGTGAACGGATTCTGGGTAGTGGGTGTGGCTTTACGAAAACGTTTTATTTTAGGTAATCAAGATTGCAATTCAGTATGAAAAGAAAAGCTGTCATGCTGACTGCTCTTGCAGGAGCAGTGCTTCCTGTAGCCGCGTCTACCGGCACAGTGAAGACAGAGAGTAAGGTAGACACCACTCAAGTACACGAACTGCAGGCTGTGGAGGTGTTCTCTACGCGTGCTCACGGCCGTACGCCTATGGCCTATGACAATGTGTCGCAGCAACAGATCAGGAAAATGAATTTCGGACAGGATCTGCCGCGTCTGCTTCTTCTCACACCGAGCGTTACGATGACTTCTGATGCTGGTAATGGCATTGGATACACCACGTTGCGTGTACGTGGTACAGATCCCAGCCGTATCAATATCACTGTTAATGGTATTCCCCAAAGCGATGCCGAGTCTTCGGAGCTTTTTTGGGTGAATATCGGCGACTTCGCTTCTTCGCTAGGCTCTTTACAGATACAGCGTGGTGTGGGAACGTCGACGAACGGTTCTGCCGCTTTTGGTGCTACGGTGAATATGCAGACGGAGGGCATCTCCGCAGAGCCTTATTTGACGCTCGATGCCAGTGCTGGCTCTTATTATTCTCATAAGGAGACGATGCGCTTCTCTACAGGACTCATAAAGGATCATTGGGGGTTCCAGGGCCGGTTGAGCAATATCGGTTCGAAGGGATATCTCGACCGTGCTTGGACAAAGTTGAACAACTATTTCCTGCAAGGCGGCTATTTCTCTGACAACACTATGGTGAAGCTGGTCACCTTTAGCGGTGAGGAGCACACCTATCACGCATGGAACTATACAAGTAAGTATGAGCAGAGCCTTTATGGCCGCCGTTACAATTCTTGTGGTGAGTACTACGATGAGAACGGCAACCCGCTCTATTATAAGAATCAGACCGATAATTACAATCAACAGAACTATCAGTTGATTCTTACCCAGCGTTTTGGCCGGTTTTTCAATCTGCATGCAGCCCTGCATTATACGAAGGGTAAAGGCTATTACGAGGAGTACAAGACAGACCGTGATCTGAGCGAGTATGGCCTGACGCCGGTATCGGCATCGGCTGCATCAAGTGATCTGGTGCGTCAGAAGAAGATGGACAACGATTTCTACGGCGCCATTGCCGATCTGAATTATACGAACCATAATGGTCTGACTGCTGTTGTCGGCGGTGGTTGGAACCGTTACGATGGCGATCATTTCGGACTCGTGACCTGGGTGAAGGAAAATGTTGCTAATCTCACTCCCGATTGGGAATATTACCGTAATAATGCGGTGAAAAACGATGCGAACATATATGGTAAGGTCAATTGGGAGTTTCTGCGCGGACTTTCTGCGTATGTTGACCTGCAGTATCGTCATGTGAGCTACCGTCTACAAAATCCCACTGATGCATGGGGTTACAATGAGGACGGCCGCTATATCTACCGTGACGATTTCGACTTCTTTAATCCGAAGTTCGGACTGAACTACCAGATAGCCCGCAATCATCGTGTGTATGCATCGTATGCCATTTCCCACCGTGAACCTGTGCGCAACAATTATGAGGACTATGCCGCCAATGGCTATTCCTACCCGAAGGCAGAACGCCTGAACGATCTTGAGTTGGGTTATGAGTTTACGGGTGAGAAGTTTTCCGCAAGCGTGAATGGTTATTGGATGGATTATCACAATCAATTCGTGCTTACCGGTGAGTTGGATGATATCGGTGAGGCCGTTACGCGCAATTTGGAGAAGAGCTACCGTCTTGGCGTAGAGTTGCAGGCTGCGTGGATGCCCGTCGATTGGTTCCGCTGGGATGCCAATGCCACTTTCTCGAAAAACCGTGTTCAGGATCTTGCTGTGACGCTCGACGATTATACCACGAAAGTGCAGATCGGTGACCAACCGCTCAGCTTCTCTCCTGATGTTATTTTCAATACGTGGATGACTTTTAAGTACAAGGGATTCTCTGCCGTAGTGACCGAGCGTTTCGTGGGCGAGCAGTATCTGACCAACACCGGTTTCAAGACGATGGAGTGTCAGGATGCCGATGGCAATACCACCTATGAGACCTTGATGCTTGGCAGTCATTGGACCACCGATCTCGATCTCAGTTATTCGTTCTCTCTGCGCAAGCTGGGAGTGAAGGAGGTGGCTGTAGGTCTCTCTATCTACAATCTCTTCTCAGCCAAGTACGACAATAACGGTTGGGCCGCACCCCAGTTTGAGCAACGAGACGGAAAGGTCGTAGCTGTCAACACATGGGGAATCCGCGACTATGGAGCCGTCGGTTTTGCTCCTTCCGCTCCCTTCAACTGTATGGCGCATCTCACACTGAGCTTTTAAATAAATACTATCCAAATCCGCAGGAACGGAGGAGTGGGGCATAGGCTCCCTCTTCCGTTCTACGGTGTTCATAGGTTATATATTCCGTACCCTTTATGGCGGGTAGAATGAAATATCAAAGATATGACGGATTGGCTTTCTTTTCATTGGCTTGACTTGACTACTACTGTCTTGGGTCTTGTCTACATATGGCTTGAATATCGGGCGAGCATTGCTCTCTGGCTGGTAGGTATTGTGATGCCTGCCATGGATGTCGTTCTCTATTGGCAGCACGGCCTTTATGGTGATGCTGGTATGGCAGTCTACTATACGGCTGCGGCAATCTATGGCTGGTTGGTGTGGAAGTTTGGACACAAGCACAATCAGAAGGCAGGCGACATTCTGCCGATTTCCTATATGCCCCGACGACTGTACCTCCCTGCGACAGTCTTCTTTCTTGCCGCCTGGGCTGTTACATGGTTTGTGCTCGATCGGTTCACCAATTCTACGATACCGGTTCTTGACGCTTTCACCAATGCTCTGAGCTTCGTAGGATTGTGGGCTCTGGCGCGCAAATACATCGAGCAGTGGTATTTCTGGATCATCGTCGATGGGGTGAGCTGTTATCTGTATTTCATCAAGGACATTCCCTTTAAGGGGGGCCTTTATGGCCTTTATGTCGTTATTGCTGTTGCCGGTGTCTTTAAGTGGCGCCGCATGATGCAACAGTCACGTACAGCCAAAGTTGAAGACAGGAGCTGAATGGCCTCTAATAAGCCGCTTTACAGGCTTTTCCTCGGACCTTTCAAAGACACTTGGAGTTGGTTAGCAGGTTCTTATGTGCTGGCTGTATCTGTCTTCTTTTTGTCTATATGGTCGGTGTAAGCCGACAGACAATCCTTTTATGACTATTTACCAGATCATTCATTAAAAAATCCCATCCTTATGCAACACTATCCTCTCCTTACTGCTGATACGGTTTTCCCTCATGTAGTCTTGGCCGATGGCGACTTTCCGTCCCATCCCATTCCTTTCGGTCTGTTGTCCCGTGCTTCCCATCTGGTCTGTTGCGATCGTGCCGGTCAGAGGGCCATAGAGCGGGGGCTGCATCCCGAGGCGATAGTTGGCGATGGTGATTCTATCCCTGCTGATTTTCGGAGCCGTTATGCTTCGATCTTCCATCACGTGGCAGAGCAGGAGGATAATGATATGACCAAGGCGACACGCTATCTTCTCAGCATCGGGGCTACCGGACCGGTGTGTTATCTTGGTGCTACGGGCAAGCGTGAGGATCATACGTTAGCCAATATCGCCTTGTTAGAGGAGTATCGGCGTCGGTTTGGTATGCTGTCGGTGATGGTGACCGATCACGGATGGTTTGTCGTGGCGCAGGGACGTTCTGTCTTCGGGTCGTTTGCGCATCAACAAGTGAGCATTTTCAATCTCAGCTGTCGCGATCGGTTGTCGTCGACGGGTCTGAAGTGGGATGCCTATCCTTTTACGGCTGTCTGGCAGGGCTCGCTCAATGAGGCCGTGGCCGATTCATTTATTCTTGATGGCGACGGTGCCTATCTTGTGTTCCGCACGTTCGAGGCCAAGAGGTAAGGTGTGGCGTGACCGGGAAGCCTAGCTCCGCTTGCTGACGGTGTAAGCGATAAATGGAGGGACACTGTCTTTTCTTGATTTACCTAGTCGTCCCTTAAAAATGTACTTATCTACTGGTATTCAGTAGTTTAATTTATAAAAGTCTTTGATAACTCTGCAAGTCCTCTTATTTTTAGGTTAAGAAACTTGCAGATTTAATGATTAAAAATACGAATATCGGGATGCCCTTCCTTTATGCCGGGGAAGGGGCGTGGAGATACAGGGCGTGACCTGTCCGAAGTGGACGGTTCCTTGAAATTTATCCTATTTTTCTTTACAGTCGAAAATCCCGGACACAGAGCCCCCCAGGTTCGCTGCAGGCCCCTTCACAGCGTCCGGCTGTCCGATTTTCAGGCAGTAAGAAGCTCCGGGAAACCCTCTTTGTTGCCCTGTTTGCTTGCGTTTTTCAAGATGCTGAAAATCAACAAGTTGACAAAATGACTATGTCCTGGAAAAAGTTACCATTGGATACTTGGCAAAGTATCCATGGTAACTCATCGAATTTCCAATGGTAACTTATCAAATTTCCAATGGTAACTTGCCCAAGTTTCCATGGACACTTTACCCTTGCAAGTATCTTCCTGACTTCTCCTGATCTTACTAGCCACTTTTTCTCTTATCAACGGAAACAGTAGACACTTTGCAGAAAGTATCCTAAAAAAGTAGACTATTGGAAGGAAATGTGCAGATTCCCTTGACTGGCAATCGTGACTTTCCCTAGTTTGATCATTATTGCCGGTTGATAAAAGATTAAGGTTGATACCCATCACACGGCTGCAGTGTCCTATAAAAGAATGAGAGATTCCTAATATGACCGAAAGTCATCCGGTCTCTTAAGCCTTTGTAACCTGTCTGTTGAAAACGGTTCGGGGAGCCGGGCCGTTGCTCTGACGGAGCCATAGACCGGTATGATTTCCAATGTTTGTATAATTTTCTGTATATAAGTGGATTACAATCTATAGAGGAGCCAGTGCGTCTTCCTTCGTCATCGCAGTATATCTTCTTCGTCATCACAGTATATCTGCATCCGCCATCGCAGTATATCTGCATCCGTCATCGCAGTATATCTGCATCCGTCATCGCAGTATATCTGCATCCGTCATCGCAGTATATCTGCATCCGTCATCGCAGTATATCTGCATCCGTCATCGCAGTATATCTGCATCCGTCATCGCAGTATATCTGCATCCGTCATCGCAGTATATCTGCATCCGTCATCCACCCTTAAAAGTCCCTGTTTTTATTTGCAGCCGATCCTTTCCATGCAACCGATACCCGTGAGCGTCCATTCCTATCTGTCCTGAGGGTGGAGATCAAGAGGACTGTCGCATGAGATCTGAAGAGAACCCTCACAGGCAGCCGGTAGGATTCATGCCGCATGATCCAGGTTCCGTTCCCTGCGTTAATTCCATACGCCCCCCTTCCTCTGCTTGTCATTTCCGTATTTCATTTGAGCGGCCTGTTTTCCCCTATATTTATCGGGTGAGCCTGATTGTCCCTTCAGTAGCCCGTACACTGTTGATGGTGGCATTAAAAAACAAAAGACTTCTCGTCTGTCAGCTCTTTCCGGGGTGTGCAAGTGTTGTTAGGAATGAACAGACAGACGGGAAGTCTTTTTATTGCCTCAGTATCCTTTTATTAGTTGAAGTAATAAAGGAATGTTGCTACGCCTTCGAGGGCAGGCTTACGCTGTCCTTCAATTTCAATGGTGAAGGAGATCTCAGCCTTGCAGATACCGCGGAGATTCTCGATGCTCTTCAGTGTGGCATTGAGACGGATGCGGCTGCCGGTGAGTACAGGCTTGCCGAAGCGCATCTTGTCCATACCGTAGTTGACCATCATCTTCAGGTTGTTCACCTCGATGATCTGTCCCCACAGGTGAGGGAGCAGCGAGAGGGTGAGGTAGCCGTGTGCGATGGTGCTCTTGTAGGGGCTTTCAACCTTTGCACGCTCAGGATCGACGTGTATCCACTGATGATCGAGTGTAGCGTCGGCAAACTGGTTGATACGGTCCTGATCTACGGTCAGCCAGTCACTTACGCCCAGCTGCTGTCCTAGATGAGATGCGAATTCCTCGTAGGAATTAATAATAAGTTTACTCATTGTTGGTTGTTGAAGATTTATTTATGATATTGGTTAATTTCGTTATGGTTGTTGTCCCATTGCTGTCTGTTGGCAGAGGAAGTTGCCGGCATCTTTTCCTTTTTCTGTCGCTGTTCTCCTGTGCCAGGCAGTCGGGCTTTTTATTCCAGCCCTACGGGTATCGTGTGGGCAGGAAGAGAGCTCGGCAGCCTGATGCGCGGGCCTTATAGTCGCTCCACCTGCTTAACGCCTTTCACGGTTCTGATTTTCTTGATGAGCTGTTGCAGGCGGGATGTGTCTTCGAGCAGCACTTCCAGATTACCGGAGAAGAGGCCATCGTTGGAATCGATGTTGATGGAGCGCATCACGATTTTCTCTTCTTTGGAAATGATATTCGTAATGTTAGAGATAATGCCGATATCATCGTTGCCGACGACATGCAGGGTGATGCTATATTGTGATGTGCCTTTTCCACTCCAGCGGGCGCGTACGATGCGGTAGCCGAATCGGCGTCGCATTTCCGGTGCGTTGGGACAGTCTGTACGGTGGATCTTTATTCCGCCGTTGACAGTGACAAATCCGAAGATCTTGTCACCGTAGATGGGATGGCAGCAGGGGGCGAGCTGATAGTCGATACCTTTTAGATTACGGTCGATAGTAAGCACATCCTCGTTGCCGTAGGTCTTCTCTTCCTCTTCGCTTTCAAACTTGAATCCTTCTGCCGAACGTGTCTCCTTTTCTTTGCTATTGTTCTGATGGTCACGTAGTTCCAGATAGAGGTCAAGGACGTGATTGGGATCGAGTTTGTCGTCTGCTATCTGCTTGTAGAAGTCGGACACCTCTTTGAAGCCCATCTTTTTGATGAGATGGCCCATAAGGCTTTCTTCTATCTCGATCTTCCTGTTCTTGAAGCGACGCTCCAGCAGTTCTTTGGCGTAGAGACCATCCTTTGCTTGGGTTTCCTTGAGAGCCAGACGTATCTTGGCTTTGGCCTTGGGAGTCTTGGCGATGTTGAGCCAGTCGTGCTTAGGTGTCTGAGAGTTTTGTGTGAGCACTTCCACGGAATCACCCGAATGGAGTTCTTCGCGCATCGGCACGACACGTCCGTTGATCTTTCCGCCTACGCAACTGTTACCGATCTTAGAATGGATGCGGTAGGCGAAGTCGAGTACCGTTGCACCGGCAGGAAATTTATACAGGTCGCCTTTTGGGGTGAATACATAGATCTCTTCCGGTGTGAGCGAGCGGGTGAACTGGTCCATTACCTGCAGGTTGTCGCCGGCCTCGAGGGCGGCGCGTATGTTGGCGAGCCAGTCGTCGAGCTGTCCTTCAGCCTTGATGCCTTTGTAGCGCCAGTGGGCTGCAAGACCGTGTTCGGCAATCTCGTCCATGCGTTCGGTGCGGATCTGCACTTCCACCCATTTCTTCTCCGGTCCGAGCACGGTGATATGCAGACACTCGTAGCCGTTCGATTTTGGTACGGAGAGCCAGTCGCGTAGTCGTTTCGGGTTAGGCTGATACATATCCGTGACGATAGAGTAGACCTGCCAGCACTGCAGTTTCTCCTTGTCGAGTGGTGAGTCGAGGATAATGCGGATGGCGAATAGGTCGTAGATGCCCTCAAAGCCGCATTTTTGTTTCTTCATCTTTTGCCAGATGGAGTGGATCGACTTTGTGCGTCCCTTGATGTGGAATTTCAGTCCGGCCTGTTCGAGCCGTTCCTGTATAGGTCCTATGAAGCGGGCTATATAGGCGTCACGCGTACGTTTGGTGGCGTTGAGTTTTTCCTTGATCATGTAGTAAGCGTCGTGCTCCAGATATTTGAGCGACAGGTCCTCCAGCTCGCTTTTCAGCTTATAGAGTCCGAGCTTGTGGGCGAGTGGAGCATAGAGATAGCTGGCCTCTTCACTCACTTCGCGACGGGCATCAGTGTTGGGTGTGTCGCGTATCTGTCGCATGAGATTCACACGGTCGGCGATCATGATTAGGATGACCCGCATGTCCTCGGCGAAGCTCAGTAGCAGGTTACGGAAGTTCTCACTCTGTATGACAGGGTTTTTCTCGTAGAGGCGTTGGATTTTCACCAGTCCGTGGATGATGCGCTGAACATTCTCGCCGTAGCAGTCGAGTATATGTTGTTTGGTTTTCTCCTCGTCAAGATTGTCGATGAGAATGCCATAGAGCAGGGTGGCCAGAATGCCGTCGCGCCGCAGTCCGATTTCGTCTACCGTGATGGCAGTTGTCTGCAATGCTCGCAGCACAGGGTTCAGATCGAACACATCACGGTAGATGTGTCCTTCTCGTAAGGCGTGCAGGACATCGGAGAGCAATTGGCGCTCATCACCGGGGTGCATGGTTGTCCCCGCCACATCGCGCAGATGAGCCACGATGTCGCGGGCCTGCTGTTCTTCTTCAGAAGTAAATTGAAGTATCTTTCTCATAGACATAATCGCTTACTAAATTGCAAAGTTAATGATTTTTCCTTGCCAAGGCAAAGAATATAAGACAATTTAAAAAATCGCAGAAACCGGCGGGTGTCCTATTTGTCATAGAGATCCTACCGGTTTCCATTTCATTCTTAAGCCCTGTCGGTTGCGGCTGAATTTGCAGTGTATGGAACTGTCTTTTATACTTCCATTGTGTCGTCCGTTTCGTCGAGCCTCCCGCTCCATAGATAGCGGTTGGTCTCACGGGCGATGATACCGCTTAGGAGCAGGAGTGAGATGAGGTTGGGCAGTGCCATGAGGGCATTGAAGCAGTCGGCGATGTTCCATACCATGCCGAGACTTACGACGCTGCCCACAAAGAGGGCGATGATGAATAGGATGCGGTAGATGAGCGTGGCGTGATTGCCTGCCAGGTACTCCATGGCACGTTCGCCGTAATAGCTCCAGCCGAGGATGGTTGAGAAGGCAAATGTTACCAGTCCGATGCTCAGCAAGGGTGTGCCGATGACGGGTATCTTTGAGAATGCGGCATGGGTAAGTGTGCCGCCATCGGTGTAGTTGATGTCTGGATAGGCGATGACAGAGCTTACCACGACGATGCCAGTGAGGGCGCAGATCACCACAGTGTCCCAGAATGTGCCCGAGGAGCTGACGAGAGCCTGTCTGACGGGATTGCGTGTCTGTGCGGCGGCGGCTACGATGGGTGCGCTGCCGAGTCCCGATTCATTGGAGAACAGGCCGCGTGCGATGCCGTAGCGGGCCGCGAGCATAAGGGTGGAACCGGCAAAGCCGCCACCGGCAGCGTGTGCTGTGAAGGCCGAAGAGAAGATAAGTTTGATGGCCGGCCATACGTAGGCGGAGTTGATGATAAGGATATAGATGCAGCCTACTACATAGAACAGGGCCATGAAAGGTACGAGCCATCCACAGACGCGTGCGATGCTCTTTACGCCGCCTATGATGACGGTACCGGTGAGGGCGGCTACGCACAATCCGACAATCCAGGGAGTCACTCCGTAGCTCTCATGAAGCACGGTGGCGATGGCGTTGGCCTGTACGGTATTGCCGATGCCGAAGGCGGCGATAGCCGTGAAAAGGGCGAAGAGAATTCCCAGCCATTTGGCGTGCAGGCCGCGTTCGAGAGCGTACATCGGACCTCCCAGCATCTTTCCTTCTGTTGTCTTCACTCGATATTTGATGGCCAGCAGACCTTCTGAGTATTTGGTGGCAATGCCGAAGATACCTGTCAGCCAGCACCAGAGCACGGCGCCCGGACCACCGAGGGCAATGGCAGTGGCTACGCCGACAATGTTGCCGGTACCGATGGTTGCTGCTAAGGCTGTGGCAAGAGCTCCAAATTGCGAGACATCGCCCTGAGCCTCCTTATCGTGCTGTACGCTCAGACGGATGGCGGTAAAAATCTTGCGCTGAGGCAGCTTCAGACGAAGAGTTAAAAACAGGTGCGTACCTAGAAGGAAAATAATCATTGGCCAACCCCACAATAGTTGACTTAATGTCTCGAAAAATGTGCTCAATGCTTCCATATTGCCACTTTTATTTTGATTTTGGTGGCAAATATAATTAAAATATATGAAATCAACAACCTTTTTACATTATATTTGTTGCTATATGTTACAATTGGTTCTATTTTTTGTTCAGGAAAGATAGGTAAATAGCTGCTAGATTTATCAAAGACTTTTATAAATTAAATTACTGAATCATTAGCCATGGAGTTAAATCTAGATAATAAAAATAAAGACTTTTGTAAGGATGCAGGGATTTATATTGCCAAGGTTTTTTCCCACCTGTATAATGTATGATCACAGGATGAAGCAGTTCTTGATCTAACATTTCAATTGATTCTGAACGAATGCGACGTTTACGGCGTAAGAAACCATCCTGTACATTATAACGAAATGGTAAAAATACCCTACTATTATGAAGCAGAGCATTTAATACATCTTGATCGTAAAACACTAAATTATTACCGTTCTTAGCGATATAATCAAGTGCTTTATACATCAATTTCTTTTCTCTCCAATAATCTAAATTAATCAATAGGACGCCTGAATTAAAATATGAATCAGATGAAGGATAGTGCAAACGTTTATAGTTATCTTCTTTACCGCTCCACATATCTTCTACACAAGCTACAGAAAAGTTTTTTAAATTTGTCTTCCAAAGTTCTTCTATTGAACCAATAACTACCAAATCACAATCTAAATACAAGACTTTATGTATTTCCAATGGCAATAGGTTGCCTAAGAATATCCTATAGTAAGCAGCCAAAGAGATATGAGAACCTGCTGCATATCGAGGACAATCTTTTACCAAATTTATGTCTACATAATAAAATTGTACTTTTTGGTGATATCTATTTTCAATGAATTCCACTATTTTACTTTTACTTTCACTTGACAATTTTTCGGTAATTATATGTATATGAAAACTAACATTCTGATTATTTTCAAATAGAGATGTCAGCATAACTATGCAATACTTCACATAAGAAGTATCAATATTGCAAGCGATGTGTATTGTTTCTTTTGGCATTTTTAAAATATTGTTTTTTTGATATAGTTGGATAATTCGGCAAGTTTCTCAGCCTAAAGGTAAGAAAACTTGCAGATTTATCAAAGAATTTTATAAATTAAATTACTGAATACCAGTAAATAAGTACATTTTTAAAGGACGACTAATTATATTTACTTGTTTGTTGAGTTTATGTTGCTAAGTAAATCGAGTTGTCTTTCGGCTTCTTTCAATGCTTTCTTGAAGAAGTACCCTTTGGCTATGAGATTACTTATGCGTTCGACATTAGCTTGCATTTCGGCATATTGTTCTTGGGTAATCTTTGGCAGGATAGTGTCCAGTTCTTTAAGCGAATCGATACATAGGCCGATGCCGTGCTTGCTTACAAATGGTGCCAGAGCGGCCTGTTTCCATATTATTACGGGTAGTGAGCAGCGCAAATAGAGCGATGTCTTGTGCGGATTGTTAATTTTGAGATATTCGCCCCAATCGCCTGTGCATCCGTCTTCTGAGGCTCCATCCCATACCAGTCCAAAATGTCCACGTACCGTAGCTATAAGTTCATTGGACTTTACAAATCCCATTATGTCAAATTTGTCGGCACCCTCGGCCTTGTCTATTTCGAATCCGTTACCATAGAGCCTTACCTTGAACGAATTTATGTATTTTCCCCAATGATAAAGAAACATGTTCTTTCTCGGGTTGAGTGCTCCTGCATACACTACGGTGAGGTCTGTGCTGTAGGTTTGATTCTGTGCCTTGGTGTCTGATAGATAGTCCCATATGCCTAGGGTGCCTACCAGGGCTTTGCAATGATGTTCCTCAATCCATTTCTTCATATTATCGTTGAGCGCTATGATATAGTCAGCATGGTTGAGTCTTCTTATCTCCTCGTCTGGTGTAATGGCCTTGCGACGGAAGCTTCCGAGGTCATGCACGAGCACTATCACCTGAATGTTTTTCAGATGTGCTATGCGGCATACGAACGTGAAATATTTCTTAAAAGGATACTGCAATATCAGTCTGTCCCCTCTCTTCATGCAGAATATCGATTTGATGACGCTGAAGAGGGTGATGAAGAAGTGTGGTAGAACGTTTTTGGATATGCTCTGAGGCAGGCCGACATTTCTGAAGTTCATGTCTTTCATAATCTTCTCCATGTCAGTCTTTGCCTTATTTCCAGCACTATCTAATCCCTTGTAGTTACGCGATAGATAACAATTCATATTATATCAGAATTAAAATCATTACTGTTGTTCAGGTTGAATATTTTATGGTGTGTGACTTTCAGCTTTTTATCTGTTTGCCGATCTCTGAAAGTTTCTTGAATTTGTGTTACGGCCCGACAATAGTCTTTCGATGAGCATATGGCTGTCCATATGAACGATTTCGTGATGTGCCGTCTTTATCAAGTGTCCTCTTACCGTTGTGAATCCACAAAATTAAATTACAATATGTCAAAGATAGCAATAAAATCTGAAAAACTCAATTCTTTTGAGAAATATTTTCCATTATGAATAAATTTGCCCTCCAATTTCTTGGTCATAGACCTCATTGGATTAATATTTTACCATTGTGGATATATGTTCATTAGGTTGCTTATGGGTGAGGATGCAATTGTATGGAAAACGGTTTCCACCGTCTTTTGACATCTCTTAGCTTACAAATTTCATTGCAGTCATTTTCCTTTGTCAGGCAAGGATTGTTGAATAGTGACGGAAAGTTGTTCGCGGACATTAGAGAGATGCTCTCCTTTTTCCTTTTCTGTTGACTGAAAATAATTTAAATACTTGTTTACTCAGCGGAAAATACGTACCTTTGCGGCCATATTATAGTCAGACATTCGAATGAAGATTCTTATCACCGGAGCCAGCGGGTTCATCGGCAGTTTTATCGTGGAGGAGGCTCTTGCCCATGGATTTGAGACGTGGGCTGCCGTTCGTCCTACGAGTAGTCGCCGTTATCTGCAGGACAGTCGCATACACTTTATTAATCTTGATTTCAGTTCAGAAGCGAAGCTTATAGAATCCTTACGCAGCCATACATTCGACTATGTGGTCCATGCTGCTGGCGTAACCAAGGCGTTGAGAGAGTCAGACTTTTTCCGCGTCAATACGGAGGGTACGAAGCATCTGGTCGGAGCGTTATTGAAACTAGAAATGCCGTTGAAGCGCTTTGTCTATCTCTCTTCACTTTCTGTCTTTGGTGCCATCAGGGAGCAGCAACCCTATCAGGAGATCACTGAGACGGATCAGCCTTGTCCCAATACGGCTTACGGCCGCAGTAAGATGGAGGCTGAGCAGTTTCTCGATAGTGTAGCTTCAAGATTGCCCTTTGTCGTATTGCGTCCTACGGGAGTCTACGGCCCGAGGGAGAAAGACTATTTCCTGATGGTGAAGAGCATCAGTCAGCATACCGATTTCGCGGTAGGTTTTAAACGTCAGGACATTACGTTTGTCTATGTAGCCGATGTTGTGCAAGCTGTGTTCCTGGCTCTTGACCATGGTGGCAATGGCAGAAAATATTTTCTCAGCGATGGTGCCGTGTATCAGAGTTCAACCTTCAGCCGACTTATCCGCGAGGCTTTGGGCCGTCCGTGGTGGATTCGCATTACAGCCCCCATCTGGATGCTGCGTGTCGTGACGGCCGTCGGCGACCGCTGGATGCATCTTACCGGAAAGATGACGGCTCTCAACAATGACAAATACAACATCCTCCGGCAACGCAACTGGCGTTGTGACATCACTCCGGCAGTAAACGAGTTGGGCTATCACCCCCAATATCCGCTTGAGAGAGGTGTGGCATTGACCGTGAAATGGTATAAGGAAAATAATTGGATATGATCATATCATTGAAGAAATATATAACCATAGAAAAGAAACCGCACCGCGGTCTGATGCCGTTAGAGTGGACAGTACTGGGCTATGCCCTCTTCACGCTGTTGATGGTACTGTTCACTTATACGAAGTTGGAATCGCCCGAGGCTCTGATCTGGGGGCGTGTTCGTCTGTGTTTCATCACGCTGGCAGTATGGGCCGTCTATGAGCTGGTACCGTGTCGTGTGACAAGATTGTTGCGTGTTATTGTGCAGGGTGTGTTGCTTGCCATCTGGTATCCTGACACTTATGAGCTCAACCGGATATTGCCCAATCTTGATCATCATTTCGCTGAGATTGACCAGATGCTCTTTGGCTGTCAACCGGCTTTGCTGTTCTCACAGCATTATCCTTCCCATGTGGTGAGTGAGCTGATGGATCTGGGCTATGCCTCCTATTATCCACTGATCATCCTCACGTTGCTTATCTTCTTTTTCGGTCAATACAAGAACTTTGAGCGGGCGGCATGGATCATCCTCGCCTCATTCTTCACCTATTATGTGATCTATGACGTATTGCCCGTTACCGGTCCTACGTTCTATTACAAGGCTGTAGGTATGAAGGATATAGTAGCCGGTACCTTCCCATCGTTGGGCGATTATTTCAACAGCCATCAGGACTGTCTGCCCGCACCGGGCTATACCGATGGCATTTTCTATCATCTCGTCGAGGGCGCCAAGGCGGCAGGAGAGCGGCCGACAGCCGCTTTCCCATCCTCACATGTCGGCGTGTCGACGGTGTGTCTGCTGTTGGTGATCTATACGCGCTATTGGCGTTGGCTTTGGCTGTTCGTCCCTTTATATGTCCTGCTGTGTATGTCGACGGTGTACATTCAGGCCCATTACCTTGTTGATGCCCTTGCCGGCCTGGTTACGGGTATTGCCTTCTTCTATGTCGGCCTGGTGCTGACGAAGAGAATGAAAGGCTGTCAGGTGACCGTGCGCTGACCACGGCAAGGAGGGTGACGGGCGCTTATATCAATTCGTTTTAATATTCATCATTTTATATCCAATGACAAAGAAGCTTTTTATAGAGACATACGGTTGTCAGATGAATGTGGCAGACAGCGAGGTGGTCGCCTCCATCATGCAGATGGCCGGTTATGAAGTCTGTGAGAAAGAGGAAGAGGCTGATGCCATCTTTCTTAATACCTGCTCTATTCGCGATAACGCCGAGAGCAAGATCTATCATCGTCTTGATACGCTCTATGCTGAGGAGCGCAAGGGGCGTCGTCTCATCCTCGGCGTGCTGGGCTGCATGGCTGAGCGCGTGAAAGACGATCTGATGACCAACCATCATGCCAATCTAGTCTGTGGTCCTGACGCTTATCTTAACTTGCCCGATATGATCGCACAGTGTGAGAACGGGCATAATGCCATCAACATTGAGCTGTCGACGACGGAGACTTACCGTAATGTGATGCCTGAGCGTATTGGTGGTAATCGTGTGAGTGGCTTTGTCAGTATCATGCGTGGCTGCAACAATTTCTGTCACTATTGCATCGTGCCTTACACCCGTGGTCGAGAGCGCTCACGCGATGTCGATAGCATTCTTGCTGAGGTGCGCGACTTGCATGACAAGGGATTCAAGGAGGTGACACTGCTGGGACAGAATGTCAACTCCTATGGTCTGCCCACTCCTGGCAGCAAGGAACAAAAGGGCCGTGTGGAGTCGTTTGCAGAACTGCTTCGTGAGGTGGCGCGTGCCGTGCCTGACATGCGGGTACGTTTCACTACCTCCAACCCTGAGGATATGAGCGAGGACATTCTCCATGCGATAGCTGAGGAACCTAACCTCTGTAAGCATATCCACTTCCCCGTGCAGAGCGGAAGTGACAAGATACTGAAGCTGATGAACCGTAAATATACGCGTGAGGACTATCTGAAGAAGGTGGAGGCCATCCGACGGATCATACCCGGTTGCGGACTGACCACCGATGTCTTCGTAGGCTATCACGACGAGACGGAGGAGGATTTTGAGGAGACCCTGTCACTGATGCGTGAGGTGGGCTTCGACTCAGCCTTCATGTTCAAGTATTCGGAGCGGCCTGGTACGTATGCGGCCCGTCATCTGCCCGATAATGTCAGTGAGGAGACGAAGATCAGCCGTCTCAATGAGCTGATCCATTTGCAGACGGAGATTTCCGCACAGCGCAATAAGGAAGATGAGGGTAAGGAGTTTGACATCTTGCTTGAACGCACGTCGAAGCGTGACCGCAACCAACTTATGGGGCGTACGGAACAGAACAAGGCGGTGGTCATCGACCGTGGCGGACATCATATCGGCGAGACGGTACATGTGCGCATCACGGGCTCTACATCAGCAACGTTATTTGGTGAGGTTATCTGATTATGAAAGAGTTCCTGCAAGTCCTGAGGCGGTTCGTGCCGCCTTATAAGAAGTACCTTGTACTGTCGGTGATCTTCAACATCCTCAGTGCGGTGTTGAACATCTTCTCCTTTGCCACGCTCATCCCTCTCTTACAGATCCTGTTCAAGACAGAGGGGGCTGGGACAGCTACGCGGCTGATGCCCTGGGCGATGAACAAGGAGGTGATCTCCAACAACGCTGATTATCTTGTGCAGCAGGTCATCAATGAATATGGCTCTACCACTACCCTGCTTTTTATCGGTATGGCCCTTGTGGTGATGACTGCACTGAAGACAGCGTGCTATTTCGCCTCGTCGGCTACGATCATTCCGATTCGCACTGGTGTGGTACGTGACATTCGAAACCAGCTCTATCGCAAGATTACCTCTCTTGATCTGGGCTTCTTCTCTGAGGAGCGCAAGGGTGACATCATTGCCCGAATGAGCGGTGACGTGCAGGAGATAGAAAATTCGATCATGGCGAGCATTGACATGCTCTTCAAGAACCCGATCCTGATCGTTTCCTATTTCGTAGCCATGCTTGTCATCTCTTGGCAGCTGACCTTGTTCACTATTGTCTTTGTGCCAGTCTTTGGCTGGTTTATGGGACTTGTAGGACGTAAGCTCAAACAGAAAAGTATCAAGGCACAGGCCTTGTGGAGCGACACGATGAGTCAGGTAGAAGAGACGCTTGGTGGCCTGCGCATCATCAAGGCTTTCTGTGCGGAAGAGAAGATGAATAAGCGTTTCGACCGGGTGAACTCTGACTACCGGCAGAATATCATGCATGTGAACATCCGTCAGCAGGCCGGCCATCCTATGAGTGAGTTTCTAGGTACGGTGATGATCGTAATCGTACTTTGGTTTGGAGGTATTCTGGTGCTTAATCAGGAGGTGCTCTCCGGTCCTACGTTCATTTATTATATGGTGATTCTCTATAGCATCATCAATCCGTTGAAGGACTTCTCCAAGGCAGGATATAGTGTACCTAAGGGTCTGGCCTCGATGGAACGTGTTGACAAGATCCTAAAGGCGGAGATTATGATCCAGGAGCCTGAACATCCCGTGCACATCCAGGATTTTGAACATCAGATAGAGTTTCGCCATGTGTCGTTCCGTTATGGTGAGCAGTGGGTACTGAAAGACATCAATCTCGTCATTCCTAAGGGAAAGACGGTGGCACTCGTAGGACAGAGTGGTAGTGGCAAGTCAACGCTTGTCGACCTTATCCCCCGCTATTATGACGTGCAGGAAGGCGAGGTACTCGTCGATGGTGTGAACGTGCGCGATCTTGGCATTCATGATCTGCGTGAGTTGATCGGCAATGTCAATCAGGAAGCCATCCTCTTTAATGACTCGTTCTACAACAACATCACCTTTGGTGTCAGCCATGCCACGAAAGAGGAGGTGATCCGCGCGGCTAAGATTGCGAATGCCTACGACTTCATCATGGAGACGGAAAAGGGCTTCGATACGAATATCGGTGATCGTGGTGGGCGGCTCTCCGGCGGTCAGCGTCAGCGTGTGAGCATTGCTCGTGCCGTACTGAAGAATCCGCCGATCCTGATCCTTGATGAGGCTACGTCGGCTCTTGATACGGAGAGTGAGCATCTTGTGCAGGATGCCCTCGAGCGGCTGATGAAGACACGTACCACCGTGGCCATTGCTCATCGCCTCTCCACGATCCGGAATGCCGATGAGATCTGTGTGCTGCATGAGGGACAGATCGTGGAGCGCGGTACGCATGATGAGCTGCTTGCCCTTGACGGATATTATAAGCGGTTGCACGATATGCAGAGCTAACGTGAAACGGTGGTCGTCCGTATGGATAGCTGCCGGAGGACCCTGCTTCTGGTTACGGAAGCCTATGACGAAAGCTGAATAAGCATCGCCTTACGGATAAGTATGCGTAGAAACGTCATAGCCGCAGGCAGACGGCTGTCCGAGAATGCAGATACTCTGTGTTACTGCTGATATAAATAGGCCGTGTAGCCAAATGGACTACAACCATTGTCTTTTTGTAAATCAATCTGGATATGTCACGAATAGTTTACGCCATTTTTTATCTTATCTCCCTCCTACCCTTTCGGTTGCTTTATGTCCTTTCGGACATAGGCTATTTCTTCGTGCATGATGTGGCGCGTTATCGCCGTAAGATCGTGCGCCGAAATCTGGAGACATCGTTTCCAGAACGGACAGAGAAGGAGATCAAGAAGATTGAACGGAGATTCTATCATTGGTTCTGTGATTATTTCTTAGAGGCTGTCAAACTACTGAGTATCAGTGATAAGGAACTGTATCGTCGCTTTCAGGTGAACAATGTTGAAGAGGTGGAGCAATGCTTTCAGGAAGGACAGGATGTCGGTGGTATTCTTGGCCATTATTGCAATTGGGAATGGCTATCGACCATAGGAGCATTTCTTCCCCGAAACCGTATGGTAGGATTGGTCTATGATCCTCTTCATTCCAAGTCTTTTGATGATCTTTTCCATCATCTGCGCTCCTCACAGCCTAATGGATTGCCAGTGCCAAAGAAAGACATCCTTCGTGCTCTCGTGACACTTCGGGGAAAGGGTCAGCGTTCTATCTTCGGATATATTGCTGATCAGGCACCCCGATGGACGAACATCCATCTGTGGTTGCCATTCCTCAATCATCAGACTCCTGTGTTTACAGGTGCTGAACGCATCATGCGCAAGATGAATAATGTCGTATTCTATGTGAAGATGGAGCGTCCTCGTCGTGGATACTATACCTGTACTTTCCAGCTCATCACACGCGATTCCGGCAGCTTGCCGGAATATGAGATCACCCGTCGCTTCTTCTCCCTCTTAGAGCAGGACATCCAGAGGCATCCGGAATATTATCTTTGGACCCATAATCACTGGAAACGCACTAAGGAAGAGTTTGACCGGCGGTTTGAGCTGGTCAACGGAAAGGTGATGGAGAAATCCAAAGTGCGAAAATCGGAGAATGTATGATAGAGCCTTTCTCCCCTATCCTCTCTTATCAGGCGAATGCTGGTTTAATATTTATTAAGATAGACGGACGGAATCGTCGTGGCTTTTTATATTACCTTTGCTTTTAATATATGCGTGGAATAACGTATGTCTTGCAGGGACTGATAGTTAATAAAAAATACAGAATAATGAGAAAACTATTCTTTGCTTCACTGCTCTTGTTGCTGCCACTTACAATGAGTGCACAGCAGAGCCGTCAGGAGATCGACGCCAATCCGCTGTTGGCCGCCAACACCTATCTGGCCTATCCGGGTCCGCAGAAACAGCTTACACCGGCTCCGAAGGGTTATGAGCCTTATTATCTGAGCCACTATGGCCGTCATGGCTCACGCTATATGATAGGTAAAGGTGCCTATACGAAGCCTTATCTCATGCTGGCGAAGGCCGATTCGCTGGGTAAGCTCACGGATAAGGGCAAGGAGATGCTCGCATTGCTTAAGGACATGGCAGCGCAGGCCGACGGACGCGATGGCGAACTGACACAGCTCGGTGCACTGCAACATAGGCAGATCGCACAGCGCATGTATGACCGTTTCCCTGAAATCTTCAAGGGAAAGACCAACATTGATGCCCGTTCGACAGTGGTCATCCGTTGTATTCTCTCCATGGAGAATGGTTTGCAACAGCTCCTTCGGAATAATACAGAACTGAATATCCGTCATGACGCCTCCTATCATGATATGTATTTCATGAATCTGGACGACCGTCATTTGGACTCTCTGAAGCGTTCTCCCGAGGCCAAGGCTGCATTGGAGACATTCAATAAGAAGCATGAGAACTATCAGCATTTGATGGGTGTACTCTTCAATGATGAGAACTATTGGAAGACACAGGTCAATGGACAGCGTCTGTGCGATCTACTCTTCAATGCCATCATCGATGTGCAGGATTTGGTCAAAGGTGATGCTTTCGATCGTCCTTTAGTCAATAAGATGCAGGAAAGGCAGTGCGACTCACGCCATCTCTACGATATCTTCACCAAAGATGAGATCTACGACCAGTGGCTTCGTAACAATGCCTATTGGTATGTGGCTTATGGTACCTCTCCCTTGAGTGGCGGCGTACAGCCTTGGAGCCAACGCAATCTGCTCCGTCGTATCATTGCCGATGCAGACAGCTGTCTTAGACTCGATCATCCCGGTGCAACGCTGCGTTATGGTCACGATACGATGGTGTGTCCCCTCACTTGTCTGCTCAACCTCAATGGTTATGGGGAGACAATCAATGATCTGGAGCAGTTGGACGACAAGGGCTGGACACTGTGGAAGTTTGTTCCTATGGCTGCCAACATACAGTTTGTGTTCTATCGTCCGGTGAAGACTGTCAACGGCAAGACTGTGGCTGATCCGTCGGGCAAGCATCCTATTCTGGTGAAGATCCTTTCCAATGAAGATGAGGCGACACTGCCTATCGCTACCTCCCAGTGGCCTTACTATAAATGGAGCGATGTGCGGGCCTATTGTCTGCAGCGGTTGGCTGAGTATCAAGAGTAGGCTGTTTGTTTAAAATATTTGATATGCTACCGGCTGCAGATGAACATTTCTTCTGTAGCCGGTATTGTTTTATAATTTCTATATTCTTCTTCTGTCAAACAGTTGGTACGATATGATGGAGATAGTTGTTGACAGGCCTCTTGAAGCCTGTATCAAAGAATGGGCTATAGTAGAGCCTCTAAGCGTGTAAAAGTAGTGAAAAGCTAAAAAACAGCTTGAATATTTGCAACTTACGGATTTTTAGAGTACTTTTGCAGCCGGTAAAGTTTTCTAAGAAAAGGTTGTATTTGTTTTCCTACAGGTAATCGAATTACTGAAAAAGTGAGAAAACAATAAAATATTTTCCGTTGAGACGAATGAAGAAATTAAGGTTGATTTTAGGCCTTGGTATAACAGTGGCTACGTTCTCGTCCTGTATTAAAGACGAGCCCCTCAATGCAGAGGCTGACATTGAACAAGTGTCTGTGCATGTCGATAATCCGCTGGAAACATTTTTCCAGCTGTCCGACACTATGCAGAATGTATCCTATGCGGATTCTACTATTACCTTTACGGTACGTTCACAGGCCGATCTGACGAGTCTGGCTCCTACGTTCCGGATAACGGAGGGGGCAACGATCATTCCTGCCAGTGGCACCGTGCGTGATTTCTCGCAGGGGCCTCTGACCTATACGGTCACCTCTCAGGACGGACAGTGGAGTCGTCTGTACACATTGCGTTTCAATCCGACGTATGTGACAGTGAAAGATACCGTGGCTTATGATTTCGAGCACTATATGCTTGAACCTGAGAATCAAGCCTATTATGTATGGCAAGAGGAGCAGGCCGATGGTAGTCTCAGCACTGTATGGGCCTCGGGTAATGCCGGTTTCAGACTGAGTAAGGCTTCGGCCCAACCGGGTGAATATCCAACCTATGTCGTCGAGAAAGGAAGGCATGGCTACGCTGTGGCATGTACGACACGTTCAACAGGGACTTTTGGCGAATTGGTCAATCGCCGTATCGCTTCCGGCAATCTTTTCCTTGGAAAGTTTGATGTCTCACAGGCTCTTGTGAATACCCTTCATGCGACGCGGTTCGGAATTCCTTTTGATAAGAAGCCTATGGCCTTCCAAGGATATTATAAGTATCACCGTGGTTCTGTTTACCAGGATGTAGATGGCTCTACTATGCCTGATCAGAAAGACTATGCGGCCATCTATGCCGTGCTTTACAGAAACCACGATGACGAGGGTAATCCTGTTGTGCTCTATGGTGACAATGTGAAGACATCACCTCAGTTGGTTGCTATTGCCGACATGGGTGATATTGATGATACTGGGGATGACGAATGGCATGAGTTCAAGGCCAATTTCATCTATTACAATAACAAGGATCTCGATCAAGAGACGCTTGAGAATCGTGGGTATAGCCTTGCCATCGTTTTCTCGTCTTCTAAAGACGGAGACAATTTCAAGGGTGCCATTGGCTCTACCCTTATTCTGGACGATGTCCGGATTGTTTGCACTTCACAGGAATAAGTATGAAAAAGATCATTCTATCTGTTATTGCTGCCGTTATTACCTTGAATGCTTCCGCCCAGGGCTTTCTTCACAATGTGGGTGTGACAGCCAAGATAGGCTTGAATGTAGGCGGAACGGCACCCTTGGGTCTGCCGGCTGAGATTCGCCACATCAACAGTTATAAGTTGCAGTCGAATCCCGTGATCGGCTTGGATTTTGAAAAACCAGTCAGTGAGGATCGGCGTTGGGGCGTGATCGTAGGACTGCATTATGAGAATAAGGGTATGGAAGAGGATGCGCGTGTGAAGAACTATCATATTGCCATTGTCCGGGGAGGCGAGAGCTTGGAAGGACAGTACACGGGTAATGAGCGCACGGAGGTGAACGAATGGATGCTCACGGTGCCCGTCCTCGCCACATGGCATGTGAGTGATAAGGTGCGTCTGCGTGTGGGACCCTATGTCTCTTTCCTGGTAAAGAAGGAATTCGAGGGAGAGGCTCATGAAGGCTACCTGCGTGTGGGTGATCCCACGGGACAGCGCGTGGAGCTGGGTAACGATGCTACTTCATGGGGTTCGTACGATTTCTCGGAAGATATGCGCAATGTGCAGTATGGTATCTCCGTCGGCGCTGACTGGTGGGCCTTTCACCGCATCGGCTTTTTTGGAGAAGTGAATTGGGGCATCAATGAGATCTTCCGCAACAACTTCAATACCATCAGCATGGATCTTTATCCTATCTTCGGTTCCATTGGGGTGTGCTACCGCATCCGATAGGTATAGAACAACTTGTCCGTCATCCGGTTGGAATTGTCGGATGAGGATCGTTCAGTAGGAATATAGTTTAATAAGTTTAAGTTATATATGAAGAAGTTTTTTACACTTTTAATGGCAGCCATGAGCTGTATGGCTGCATCGGCTAAGGATTATACCGATCAGCTGACTGTGAATTTCGGAGGGGCTACAACCTCTACCAATACGATCTCATTGGACCGCAATGAGGACGGAACACTGAATCTTGTGCTTCACGACTTTAGTTTTGACGAAATGTCTATAGGAGACGTCAAGGTAGATAATATCAGTGAGAGACAGACAGCTTCCGGCCGTAGCGTGTTCTATAAGAAAGGTACGGTTACGGTATCTCTTTATGGTTCGCCCATAGACCTTCCTTTGGAGGTGGCAGGCTATGATCTGGGCGATCGTCTGTATGCCAAGATCTTTATCAATTTGTTTGGTCAAGTTATCGATTGTACGTTCGGACAAGGTTTTCAATTTCTGAATGGAGGCTTTGAGAATTATGAGGTAGGCGAGAACGCTGAAGTTAAATATCCTTTCTCTGTAGAGCCTTACAACTGGCATGGCTTCGAGAGTGCAGATGGTGATTTTGCTTCGATGGTGAATATGTTGGGTAAGCACACTTTCATTAGTGAGGAACATGCACCCAGCAGTACTGGTAAGTACAGTGTTATGCTGACATCTCTTGATATGGGGTTCACGGTAGCCAATGGAACGCTGACGACCGGTCGTCTGCATGCAGGTGCTATGTCGGCTGATGATTCTAAAAACAACGCTTACCTGGATATGTCGAAGGAGGATGTTGACAACTACGAGGCTCCTTTCTATCAGTATATGGATGGTACGCCCGACTCACTCGCTGTGTGGGTGAAGTTTATTCAGGGCACTCCTCAAGAGGCTCATCCTTATGCTACTATCAGTACAGTAATTACAGACGGTACATACTATCAGGAGCCGTGCGATACGGTATATTCTAATATCCTCGGCGTTGCCCGCAATAGTAAGATCACTACCAACAATGGTGAGTGGCAGCGTCTGGTGATTCCTTTCGACTATGACAGCTATAAGCAGAATGGGGTAGAGGGCAAGGCTATCTTCGCTACGATCTCTACGAATGCTGATCCCGGTTGTGGCAGCGCTGACAGCCTTTATGTGGATGATATCCAGCTGATCTATAACAATGAGGTGAAGAGCATCAGCTTTAAGGGCAATACTCAGGAGATCACCGATCAGAGCAATGTGGCTGTTACGTTCGCAGGTAGTGATGAGCAGGTATCGTTCGACGATATTACGGTTACTACCACTCCTAACTCATTTGCCTTCCCTGTATCAGAGAGCGAGGAAGATGGTAATGTAGTGTACACTTATGCTGTTCTTTCCAATGATCTGAGCAATATCATTCCTGTGAGAGTGGCCATTTCTAACGCGACCGGCATTCATGGCGTTACTTCATCGGAGAATAAGACTCAGACCATCTATAACATCAATGGCCAACGCGTACAGACGATGCAGCCCGGACAGGTATATATCGTTAAGGACGCAAACGGCACGCATAAGGTGATCAAGTAAGCAACGTGAATTAGACAAACATAAGTTTCAAATCAGGAAAACCGCGTATCGATGACAATTTGTTCATTGATATGCGGTTTTTCGTTTTTCTTCTCGACAACGGCCACGATTTCTTTGGATTAGCATGATCAGGCAGATACGAAATCATGACGTGTAAAGAAATGTGTCTTCATTTTTTATCCCTCAGTCTTTTACCGACAGCTGTTGGAAAGTTGTTGGTCTCTGCCGTCATACGATTATGACAGCAGAAGGGCATAAGATAGGAATATGGCTCCAATATGTCCTTAACAAGTAGTATTATGCTACTTGGTCAAGTTACCATATACTACTCAAAACAGCCATAAATCGGCTAAAATACAGGGATGGACATGAATCTCAGAGCTAGGGATGCCCATAGTGCCACAAAACACAGATTTTGTAGATGTTGACCGATCTTGATCGGGAAAAGTAGGAAATGTGAGATTCGAATTCTTATGCTTGTATCAATATCTTTCATCGCTTATCCTGTGGTCATTGCCAGGGGGCTGATGTCTTCGAGCGGGTAGAGGGCTACGGATAAGCGAAGGTTCGTGCTGGTCAATAATGTGCCAAGACAGAGAAATCCCGGATGATGGGCGGTCTGTCTCATCATTCGGGATTTCTCCGTCTCAGGTATGAGTGTGTCCGTGCGTTGCAGGAGGTTGCCGTTAGCTGTGGCCGGTGACGATCTTCTTGATGTCGTTGAGCTTGTTGAGCGCTTCCACGGGTGTGAGGTTGTTGATGTCCAGTCCGAGGATCTCATCGCGAACCTGCGAGAGAACGGGATCGTCAAGCTGGAAGATGCTCAGCTGGGTGCCTTCAGCCTGCTGTATGTGCTCCACGTTGGGCTTGCCGACCGATCCCACTTCCGCGTTGTCGGCCTCCAGCTGGTGGAGGATGATGTTGGCACGCTTGACGATAGAGCGGGGCATACCTGCGATTTCCGCTACATGGATACCGAAGGAGTGCTCTGAGCCGCCCGGCTCCAGCTTGCGCAGGAAGATCACCTTGCCGTCGACCTCTTTCACTGATACATTATAGTTCTTGATCCTGCTGAAGTGACGGGCCATCTCATTGAGCTCGTGATAGTGGGTGGCAAAGAGCGTGCGGGCCCGTGCGCGTGGCTGCTCATGCAGATATTCTACGATGGCCCAGGCTATGGAGATGCCGTCGTAGGTGCTTGTACCGCGTCCGAGCTCGTCGAAGAGAACGAGCGAGCGGGGCGTAACATTGTTGAGGATGTCGGCAGCCTCGGTCATCTCTACCATGAAGGTGGACTCGCCGAGGGAGATGTTGTCGCTGGCACCCACACGGGTGAATATCTTGTCGACTACGCCTATTCTCGCGCTTTCTGCGGGCACGAAGCATCCGATCTGGGCGAGCAGTACGATGAGGGCCGTCTGACGCAGCAGAGCCGACTTTCCGGCCATGTTCGGGCCGGTAATCATCATGATCTGCTGTTTCTCGTTGTCGAGGAACACATCGTTGGGCACATAACGCTCACCGAGCGGTATCTGCGTCTCGATGACGGGATGGCGTCCCTGGCGGATATCGACCACCTCGCTCTCGTCGACGATCGGACGTACGTAGGAATTCTCCTCTGAGGTCTTGGCGAATGAAAGAAGGCAGTCGAGACGGGCGAGCAGGGTAGCGTCGATCTGTATCAGGGGGATAAACTCCTGCATGGCCTGTATCAGCTCGGCAAAGAGACGGGCCTCCAGTTCGAGGATCTTTTCGTCCGCACCGAGTATTTTTTCCTCGTATTCTTTCAGCTCATCGGTGATGTAGCGTTCGGCCTGCGCCAGGGTCTGCTTGCGTATCCAGTTGGCAGGCACGTGGTCCTTGAACGTATTTCTCACTTCGAGGTAGTATCCGAACACGTTGTTGAAGCCTACTTTCAGGGAAGTGATGCCGGTCTTCTGAATCTCTCTCTGCTGGATGTCGAGCAGATAGTCGCGTCCGTTGCGTGAGATCGACCGCAGTTCGTCGAGCTCGGGGCTATAGCCGTCGGCAATGACGCCGCCTTTGTTGACGAGCTGAGGCGGGTCGGGGGTGATCTCATGGTCGATGCGGTCGCGCAGGCTCTCGCAGACGTTGAGTTGCTCGCCGATGCGCTGGAGATGCTCGTCTCCGCTGCTCATGCAGGCCGACTTGATGGGTTGTATGGCCATAAGAGCCACTTTCAGCTGGTTGACCTCGCGTGGCGAGACCCTTCCGACAGCCACGCGTGAGATGATGCGCTCCAAATCGCCCATGCGGTGAAGCTGCTCGTCGACCACCTGTCTGAACTCCGGCTTCCGGAAGAAGTATTCCACTCCGTTTTGCCGGTCGCAGATGGGCTTCACGTCTTTTAGTGGGAACACTATCCAGCGGCGCAGCATTCGGCTGCCCATAGGCGTGGAAGTGCGGTCTATGACGTTCAGGAGCGACTGCCCGTCTTCCTGCATGGGCTCGACGAGCTCCAGGGAGCGGATGGTGAAGCGGTCGAGTCGCACGTAACGTTCCTCGTCAATGCGGCGCAGTGAGGTGATATGGCTGATGTGGGTGTGTTGCGTCAGATCGAGGTATTGCATGATGGCACCCGAGGCGATGATGCCTTCCTTGAGGTGTTCAACGCCGAAGCCTTTGAGAGACTTTGTCTTGAAATGCTTGAGAAGGCGTTGGCGTGCGCTCTGCTCGGTGAATACCCAGTCATCGAGTTGGAAGGTGACCCACTTCGTACCGAAGTAGCGTTCGAAGTCCTGCTTACGGTCGCGGTCGTAGAGCACCTCCTTCGGCATGAAGTTGCCCAGGAGCTTTTCCACATAGTCGTAGGTGCCTTCGCCGGTGAGAAACTCACCGGTGGAGATGTCGAGAAAGCTGATGCCGCAGGCTGTACGGCCAAAGTGGATGGCGGCGAGGAAGTTGTTCTCCTTGTAGTTGAGCATGTTGTCGCTCATGGCAATGCCCGGCGTGACCAGTTCGGTGATGCCGCGCTTCACCATCTTGTCCATCTCCGTGAGTCCTTTCTTGCCTTTCAGGGCAGCACGTTTCTTCTTCGGATCTTCCAGCTGGTCGCAGATGGCGACGCGCTTGCCGGCGCGTATGAGCTTCGGCAGATAGGTGTCAAGGGCATGGTGGGGAAAGCCTGCCATCTCAGCGCCTTGGGAAGCGCCATTGTTGCGGCGCGTGAGCGTGATGCCCAGTATTTTGGAGGCTTCGATGGCATCATCGCCGTAAGTCTCGTAGAAGTCGCCGCAGCGGAAGAGCATGATCGCATTGGGATGCTTGGCTTTCAGCTGGTAGAACTGCTTCATCATCGGGGTCAGCGACGTATCGTTTTTCGACATATGACAGTAATTCCTTTCTATTTTTTCTTGGGTTGTTTGACAAGTCCTCCCAGTCCTGTGAGGAGGGCTTTTGCAAGGGGATTGTTGGCGAGCTCCTTGTCCTCTTCAGACTCTTCCTCGGGCTCTTCGATGAAGTCGAGCTTGCGGGGATCGCGCTCGATGATGCGGTAGAGGGAGCGTCCGTGTATGCGGCTGCGTGGGAATCCGGCTTCCTGCAGGGCAAATCCGACGTCTTGGTTGGCATGCTCGCCGGGTGTCCAATACGGGTATTCTTTCATCAGTCGGTCGATGATCGCATCGATACTGATGGCCTTCACACGCTTGTCACCACGTGGAACGCCGTAGAGTGTCTGCACCATCTTCACGAGATTGTCGGCCTCTTGGTACGGACCGTTCTGTATGGCACGCCGTTCACGCTCCTGATCGGTAAGTTCCAGTTCGGCGCCTTCGTCGATCTCTTGTGTCAGCTGAGCATAGAGCTGCTCGTAGTCAATGGGTGTCTTGAGATCGATACGGCGTTCAACCTCGAAGCACACCAGACGGGCTGCTCCTGCCGCATCGGTCATGGGATGGAGGTTGCCTGTCGTGGCGATGACGGCGGCATAGGCTCTCCGTGGCTCTGCGTTGACGCCGTAGGGCTGACGGAACACCGGCTCGCTGCGTGAGAAGAGATATTGCGAGAGCGCTTCCATCTCGGTGTGCTCCTGATAATATTCGTCAGCACATACGAGGAGGTTGGTGCTCACCAGATGGTGCACGTCACTTGTGGAGTGGAGCTGTATCTTGTCGGTGTAGTAGCGACGTAGCTCAGGGGGGAGGAGCAGGGAGCAGAAGGTGGTCTTTCCCAGACCGAAGCCACCTACGAGAACGGGTACGGTGAGGTCGCGCTGCTTGATCTTGTATCCTCGCCAGCGTGCCACCATCTGCAGCATGAAGGTGTGAAGGCTCTGCGGCCACTCCCTGTTGCTCGTGATGATGCGTTGTGCGAGCGGCTCAACGCGGTCTTCTCCGTCCCAGTCGGGTAGGGAAGAGAGCCAGTTCTCCGCCGGGTTGAAGCGGTCGATGAGCGTTGACTGGCAGTAGCGGGCGATGGTCGTCTCGTCCAGTGTGACGCCTTCGCGTCCCGCTTCCAATATCAGGGTGTTCACAGCTTCCGGCGAGAGTACTTCGTAATGCTCACCATCATGGCTATAGAGCGTCTCGCCCGTGAGAATATTGTGTCTCAGCATGCAGTGCTCTTCGAGATATGTCAGTGGGTCCATTCCTTATTTTTCTTTTGTAGGCAAAAATAAGAAAAATAATCCGAAGGAGAAAAGAAAGGCTGAAAATAATCGGCCACGGCACGGAATGGCTGTAGGGGCCAGGCGGTCGCAAGATATGGAAATCCGTGGCCGGCAGTCCGTATGATGATGTCGGGAGCCGGTCACGGATTTCATGGGTCGTGATAAAGGATGTGGGAAAGGCATCTTCGTGTGCTTATCCGGGGATGTCTTTTCTCATCGTATGATGGTCTTGGAGGGTGGCGGCAGCATCATCTGACAGTTGTCGGAATGGATGTTCGCTCTTCTTAGGAGGAATCACATTCGTTCCGGAATCGTATGCCGTGTTTCTGCTATACCAAGAATAGGCTTTTTCTGCCGGATGCTCGTCTAGAAGGCTATTCTTCCGTAAAGAGCACTTGTACGAGTGTCTGTCCTACCGCCTTCAGCGTACTCTTGTCGATGTGCTGCATATTGTCATCCATCGTATGCCAGGTAGGTCCGAAGGAACTCTCGGGACAATCGGGATAGTAAGGCACGATGTCGATACAGGGAATTCCGGCTTTCTGGTTTACGGGGATATGGTCGTCCGTGATCATTCCGCCGTCGCTCTTGGGGAAGAAAGAGCCGTATCCGGCCTGCCGGGCAGCCTTCCATACTTTCTTTACGATCTCGGGTGCATACTGCTTTGACATGCCTTCCTGATAGAAGCGGGCGCCCTGTCCGCCTACCATGTCGAGTAGAATGCCGTAGCGGGGGGCATAGCCTTGCGGAATGTTTGATGACCAGTATTGTGCTCCGAGCGCCCAGGAGTCGCCCGTATTGGGCAGGTCGCTCCAAGAGGGAGTGCCCCAGTCTTCAGCATCGAAGCAGACAAAATCGATGCCGAGCTGTTGGTTTTTCATGGCTTTCGCATTGGCGGGATTGTTCAGCAGTCGTGCCAGTTCGAGCATTACGGCCACGCCTGAGGCGGCATCATTGGCTGCAAGGATGGGAGTGCGGTGCTTGGTGGAGTCGGGATCGTTGTCGGCCCACGGGCGGGAGTCCCAATGGGCGCAGATGAGGATACGTGTAGTGGCCTCGGGACGATAGCGGGCAATGATGTTTGTGCTATGGAGCACGGTTCCGTCGTAGCCCTTCAGGTCGGCCTTCTGGGTCTTTACGGTACAGCCCAGTCTTTTGAACTGGCTGACGATCCATGCCTCGCATTGGTCATGAGCAGGGGTGTTCATTGGCCGGGGACCGAAATCGCACTGTGCCTGTGTGAAGGCATAGGCTGAGTCGGCATTGAATGCGGGACCGACGGGGGCAACCTTCTCCTCTTCTTCCTCTTCGTCGGGTAAGGGAGTAGGGGATGGATGGAAGAGTAGAAAGCCGATGGCAGCAATACATGCTATAGATATCACGGTTATCGTTATTTTAGTTTTCTTTTTCATCTTGCTTAATTGGATGGTGCGATCGTGTCATGACCGGTCACGATGGTATGTGAGTCTGTTGTATGTCCCGTGACAGACGCGGGACACAGTCTGTGCGGATATGATTCTCATAAAGGATCATGCCTGACGGGCAGCCTGGACTTCGCCCATGACGCGCAGCCAGTTGCCGCCCCAGATCTTCTGCAGATCATTGTCGGAGAAACCACGTTGGCGGAGCAGGCGGGTGAGATTGATCATCTCTGAGGCATCGGCCAGTCCGCGGACTCCTCCATCGCCATCGAAATCGCTGCCAATGCCTACATGGTTGATACCCATCACGTCAATGGCATGTTCCAAATGGGCAATGGCGTCGGCCACCGTGGCCTCGCCGTCGAGACGGAGGAATCCGTGATAGAGCGTGATCTGCATCACACCGCCCTGTTGGGCCAGGGCACGCATCTGCTCATCGGTGAGGTTGCGCACATGGTCGCAGAGGGCACGACAGCAGGCATGCGAGCATACAATGGGTGTCTTCGATTGCTGGAGAGCATCGAAGAACGATTTTTCACTGGCATGGCTCAGATCGACCATGATACCTTCACGGTTCATGGCATCAATCACCTCACGACCGAAGTGGGAGAGACCATTGTGTGTGTTGCAGCCGCGTGCAGAGTCGCAGATGTCGTTGTCGCCATTGTGGCAGAGCGTGATATATACAATGCCACGCTGGGCGAAGTGGCTTACGTTAGCAAGGTCGTGCTCGAGAGCCAGTCCGTTTTCAATGCCGAAGAGGATCGACTTACGTCCGTTGCGCTTATCCTCATACAGGTCGGCCGGCGTGCGTGCGATACTGATGTAGTCGCTGTTCTGTCCGACGATCTGCTCGAGCTTGTCAAAGATAAGGTCAGCATATTGGCGGGGGGAGAGACTGTAGGCCGGCAAGACGTCAGGAGCTGCGTCCTCCGTCTTGTCTGGCAGGGTCGCGTCCTTCCACTCAGGCAATGTGTTGAGCAATTCGGGATTATGATGCAGGATACCGGCGATGTCGACCTTTTGCGAGAATGTCTCGCCCATCTTCGGTTGGGGCAGGTAAGCCACCATGACGACGGCGTCCTGATGGCCGTCAGACATCTTGTGCAGGTCGTAGAGGATGCGTGGATCGCGGTGGTCGAACTCAATACCTTGAGGGAAAAACATCGGTGTGTCGCAATGGGAGTCGAGGGTGAGGGTACGGTGATGGAATGCCTTGGCTTCGGAGAAGTCCTCAGCTTCCTTGACAAGCCATTGAAACAGTCGTCGTCCTTCTTCCCCGAGCCATTCAGGATGCCACTGCACGCCTAAGATGGATTTGTATTCGGTGTTCTCGATGGCTTCGATGATACCGTCGGAAGCTGTGGCAGCGATGCGGAAACGTTGTCCCGGATCACTGATGGCCTGGTGGTGAAAACTGTTGACGAATAATTTGACAGCTGTCGGACTTGCGACCTTATTGTCATGGGTAGTAGGGGCAGCGTCGCGATAGATGCTGTCGAGTATTGTCCCGGGCACGATGCTTATGCTGTGGGTTGGCTCGTATCGGTCGGCATCCTGACTGTGCTTGATGACGTCCTTACGGGCACTGATGTCCTGTGCCACCTTTCCTCCCAAGGCAACGGCCAGTGTCTGTATGCCTCTGCAGATGCCCAGCATGGGTATCTGACGGTTGTAGGCCAGACGGACAGTGAGCAACTCGGCTAGATCGCGCTGGCTGTTGATGCTGTGCAGGGCAGGAGAAGGCTCCTCATCACACCATAGCGGATTGATATCGCCTCCACCGGTGAAAATCAGGCCGTCTATGTTCTCTAATGTGTTGATAATCACATCTGTATCTGGTACTGGAGGAATGAGTAGCGGCGTGCCTCCAGCTGCTACCACTTGGCGGTAATAAACATCACTGAGAACGCTGCCTCCGTTGGTATAATTAGCTGTTAGACCAATCACCGGACGGCGCTTGGCTTCAGGGTAATGAGCATACACTTCATGCAGATGTGTATCCAGCATAAATCTTTTCATAGTAGTATATTTAAGGACGGCTGAATCCGCCGTCCGTCCATCATGCACTCTTAGCAGTGGATGTGTCCAGCGTCAGCGTCAAGAAGGGACGTCTGTTGCTGGCAGAGGTCTCAGTCTTCTTCGATTTTTACAGGTATCTCACGTTTGATACTTTGTTCGAGAGAGATGAGGGTTTCGGTAGAGACAACACCGGGAATCGACTGCATCTTGTTGTTGAGCAGGTCCATGAGCTGTTCATTATCCTTGGCATAAAGCTTGACAAGCATGGTGTAAGAACCTGTCGTGAAATGGCATTCCACAATTTCGGGAATGTGGTTGAGCCGTTCTACAACGTCCTTATACATTGATCCACGTTCCAGATTGATGCCTACATAGGTACATGTGGAGTAGCCAAGGCTTTTGGGATTGATGTCGAAACTGCTGCCGGTTATGACTCCACTCTCTATGAGATGCTGTACACGCTGATGGATAGCTGCGCGTGAAACGCCGCATTCTACAGCCACATCCTTGAATGGTATACGCGCATTCTTGGACAAGATTGAAAGTATCTTTTTGTCTAATTTGTCTATTTTATCCATAGTGATAACGTTTCTATTGATTGCAATTAGTAAGCAAAAGTAGCAAATATTATCGACTAATACAATAAAATGCACGATTATTATTGGAATAATCGTGCATTTTGTCATTTATAAGTCTTTTAAAGCTTATTTTTTAGTTGTTTTTGCACTTTTTGCGGTTGTCTTTTTCTTAGCTACGGTCTTGTTGCCGGTTTGAGTCTTGGTAGCGGGCTTGAGAGTTGCAGCCGGTTTTTTGTCAGGCTCAATACCTTTCAGTTCGACAGTAAAGATCAGAGCTGAATAAGGTTTGATCTGACCGGCCTGACGCTGGCCATAGGCAAGATCCTGAGGGATATAGAGTACCCACTTCGAGCCGACAGGCATCATGGTAAGAGCTTCACCCCAACCTTTGATCACCTGGTCGCAACGGAAAGCATCGTAGCCCTTCTTGGTGTTGTGCTTGGAAGTAGCATCGAAAACGGTACCGTCAATGGTCTTGCCCTCATATACTACCTGTACAGTCTGTTCCTTGGTGGGCTTTGCACCTGTACCCATGGTAAGTACTTTGTACTGCAGGCCGCTGGCAGTGGTCTGTATGCTGTCCTTTGTCTTGTTGTCGGCCATCCATTGCTCGTTCTTGGCCTTCCATGCCTCGTTGGCGGCATTGATAATGGCCTGACTGCGTGTCTGGAAGTATTTGCGTGCCTTGGGCATGCTGAAGAACGTACTATCCTGACCCACGGCTGCGATGAATCCCTTATGGAAGAGAGAGGCTTTCAGAGAGTCGGGTGTGTCCTTAAGGTTACGGTTCATGCCGGGCAGAATACGCTCGGTAGCCTGCTGGGCAATGCTGGAACCTGCTACATAAGCCTTAAAAGCGGGGTCAGAAGCTTTGGCAATGGCATCTTCATAACCACGGATAAATTCTGGAAGCTGTGCCTCGTCGATGTGGAGCTGCTCCTTCAGATAGGGAAGCAGACCTTGGGTGGCTGCCATACCGGCAGCATAGGAGAGACTGTCGGAGGGTGTATTGAGCTGTACAATCACTACACGGGGCTGTTGAGCCTGTTTCTTCTGATCTTTCTTCTTATCGGCTGAAACGGTCATCGTGACGGCTGAGGCTAAGAGAAAGAAAGAGAGCAAAATGATCTTTTTCATTGTTGCTGTTGACTATATATGAGATTGAATAGTATCAATAGTTATCTGAGAGAGGGACTATAGCCATGCTCTTATATGATGACAGACAACAAATACACTCGTGTCTTCTCAAATATATGACAGACTAAAGACCCTCCCTCTTTTAATTCCGCATTTGCGGTTGAGGTGCAGATGCAATATTATTTGCCGACCTTTACCAGTTCGATCTTGAAGATCAGAGCAGAGAAAGGCTTGATCTGACCAGCCTGACGCTCCTTATAAGCGAGCTGCTGGGGAATATATACCTCCCAGACAGAGCCCTCGGGCATGTGGGTCAGAGCCTCAGAGAAACCGGGGATCACCTGGTTGGCATGCATTGTCACAGGACGACCGCTCTTATAGCTGGAGTCGAACACCTTGCCATCGATGGTACGGCCTTCGTACTGAACCTGTACGGTAGATGTATCAGAGGGGATGGTACCCTTTCCTTCCTTGAGAACTTTGTACTGTACACCCGACTTCAGAGTCACCACTCCGGGCTTTTTGGCATTGGCAGCGAGGAACTTCTCACCGGCAGCCTTGTTAGGACCATACTCTTTTGACATGGTCTTTGTCTTGATGGCCTCCATCTTGGTCTGAGCCACATTCTGTGCCTGTGTGGGATCCATCAGACCCTTCTTGCCATTCACACCTGTGATGAAACCGGCCAAAAGGTTTTTCAGAGAGATAGTCTTTGTAGAGTCCTCGCCATATACCTCGTGGTTGATGCCCTTAACGAGCTGGGTAGAGATCTGCTGACCGATCTGAAGACCCATGATATAAGCGGCTTTCTTCTTGTTGTCGCCGGCATTGACACCCTCGTTGATACCCTTGATGAATTCGCTCATGTAGGTGGTGTCGATCACCTGGCCCTGTTGGATAGCCTGACGTACATACTGTGACTGTACCAGACCGATGGCGTAACTCATGGAGTCGACGTCAGTCTTCAGTTGTGCTTTAGGAGTAGAGTTGCCGCAGGCTGTGAAGGTGGCGGCAGCGACGGCCATAGCGGCCAAAAGATGAATCTTTTTCATTTTATCGTTTGATATTTTAAAATTCAATGGGATAAGTGCGGCGGAGAATTTCCCATGGCTGTTCTGATGGAATCAGGAAACAGCTCCGGCTCTGCCGTCGCTATCGTTTTTTTACTTCACTTTGATAAGTTCTACGTCGAAGATCAGCGTAGCATAGGGAGGAATAGACTGGCCGGCTCCTTGCTCGCCATAACCGAGGTGGTAGGGGATGAAGAAACGGTACTTGGCACCTTCCTGCATCAGCTGCAAGCCTTCTGTCCAGCCTTTGATTACCTGATTGAGACCAAAAGTAGCCGTCTCGCCACGGCGGTAGCTCGAATCGAACACCTGACCATTGATGAGCTTGCCTTCGTAGTGGCACTCTACTTGATCAGTGGCATTCGGCTTTTGGCCATTGCCCTCGCGGAGTACTTCGTACTGCAGACCTGATGGGGTGGTTTTCACCTCGGCACGCTTGCCGTTCTCCTCAAGGAAAGCCTTGCCTTCGGCCTTCGCCTGGGCGGCCTGCTTCTCGGCCTGCTCCTGGAAGAACTTCTGGATGGTGGTCTGTGCTTCTGCTGCATCCATGCCTTGCTTTCCGGCAAGGACATCCTTGATGGCCTGTGCGAAGTCATCGATATTCAGTGTGGTGGCTCCCATATTGACGAGCTGGTTGCCAATGCTCATGCCAAGGGCATAACTTACTTTGTCCATGTCTTGTTTTTTTCTTTGTGTTTATGATACAACAGCCTGTAAAGGCTGGTAGAATTGGTTTCAGAATGACATAAACGGCCGTTTGGTCCGTATTTTCTCCGCTTTTCCGCAGCTGCATTATGCTGGTCATAGCAGGACAGAACGTGCAAATTGAAGTAATCTTCTTTAATTAAGGTGCAAAGATATAGTTTTTTAATCTTTTATGGGAGCACCTTTACTGAAAAAATTATTATTTTTGTGGTTAAATAACAGTTATTCCGTCTCGGCTCTTATCTTTGTGAAGTAAGAGACGACGAGAAAACAATATAATGTGGTAAGCCCATGAAGAAAAAAGTAGTGTTTCTCACCGGTGCAGGCATGTCGGTAGAGAGCGGATTCAAAACCTTCCGTGGTGAGGATGGCCTTTGGGAAAATTATCCTGTAGAGAAAGTATGTACGCACGAGGCATGGGAGAGAGATCCCGACTTCGTGACGGGCTTTTATAACATGCTCCGCAAGAAGCTGTGGGTGGCTCAGCCTAATGAAGGACATCGACTCATCGCGCAGATGGAGAAGGAATACGATGTGTCGGTGCTGACTCAAAATGTGGACAATCTGCACGAGAAGGCAGGTTCAACACACGTCATCCATTTGCATGGCGATCTGTCTAAGGTGTGCTCTTCCAACAATCCTTACGATGAGCGTTATATCAAGCAGCTGACACCGGAAGATAGTGATGTGAAACCGGGAACGAAGGCGGGTGACGGCTCTTTGCTTCGTCCTTTCATCGTGTTCTTCAACGAAAGCGTACCCATGCTTAATCCTGCTGCCCGAGAGGCAGAGAAGGCTGACGTGTTTGTGATTATCGGTACCTCGCTCAATGTCTATCCGGCGGCCGGTCTGGTACAGTACACACCGGCTAACTGCCCGATATATCTTATTGATCCTAATCCTGTTACGAATACATTTCGTAATGTGACGCAAATTAGGAAAGGGGCGAGCGAGGGAATGAAAGAGCTTCTGACGATGATACGTCCGTGATCTGGTCCGACATCAAGACAGTGGTCATCTTGCTTATAGGTAGTATTAAGAAAGGTGATAAAACTCTTCGGCCTTTTGTGTATCTATCACCCGTCTGTTGAAACGATTCGGGGAGTTGGGCGGCCGGAAAAGGATTTAGAAGCAGAAAAAAATATGCCGGGAATCTTTCGTCATACGAGGAAAGCAGGGTATCATTGCAGTGCCGGGTGACAGGCAAGGCGAGGGCCCGGGCCTGGACGGCTAGACTTTTCATGCCCAATGCCCCAAAGGGTATATCCGGTCCTGACAGACAACACGTCCGGACTGTTGCCTGTCTGTAGGACCGTAGCTTGTAAAGAAAACAGTACGGTTTTTGCCTGATGGTCTACTTTTCTAGGATGTCTTTTGCAAGGTGTCTGCTGTTCCCGTTGATAAGAGAAAAAGTGTCTAGTGAGATCAGGAAAAGTCAGGAAGATATTTGCAAGGGCAAAGTATCCATGGAAACTTGGGCAAGTTACCATTGGAATTTTGATGAGTTACCATTGGATACTTTTCCAAATATCCAATGGTAACTTTTCTGGGATATAGTCATTTTGTCAACTTATTGATTTTCAGTGTCTTGAAAAACTGCAAGTAAACGGGGCAACAAAGAGGCCGACTGGCGCCGCCTACTGCCTGAAAATCGGGCTGCCGGACGCTGTAAAGGGGCCTGCAGCGGACCTGGGAAGCTCTGTATTTGGGATTTTTGACTATAAAGAAAAATAGGATAAATTTCAGAGAACCGTCCACTTTGGACAGGTCATGCTCTGCACTTCCACGACCCTTCCCCTGCCCGGGAAGAGAGGAAGGGCAGCCCGACATCCTCCCCGCCATACAGGATCACCGCCTTATGTAGTCGCCCCTTAAAAAGACCACTTTTGCGGGATACTGTTCTGACACAGTATCCCGCATATTTTTGAAGCATGCACCCAAGAGCTTTCAGGGTTCTTTTGAAGTCATAACGCTAAGATCAGGGCTTCTCTCAGAGGCGTGACGGATATCAAATTCTTTCTTTTCAGACTTACTAGACTATATGCATAACTCCCCTAGGTTTATCGTGTGAGCCTTCGTTTATAGGATATTTCACGTTCTTGTGTCTGAAACAAATATATTCTTTCTTGTGGTCGGCTATATTTTTATCACTTTATTGTAAATATAGCAAAAATCGTATTTTTTATATTGAAATTGTATAAGTCGTAAAGGTCCTAATGGCTCCTGTTATTGTTTTATATGTGTTGTTTATTTCTTGATATGAAACTTATATGATGGTATAGACGAGGCGCCCATTAATTCGTTCCGACTTCATAATCACTATATCACGGATCGTCATGCAGGCATCCTCTACTTCTATGTCAAGGGGTGTTTCCGTAGGTTGGCGTACGAGGGTAATATGTGGCTGGAAGGGACCGTGACTATAATTGATGCCCCGTTCGTCGAGGGCCTTCCGCAGTCGGAGTGCCAGTGTCTTCATCTTTTCTTTCCCCTGAATGCCCATCCAAAGCACACGACTCCTGCCGTTGAAACAGCCGAGTTGTCCGGTCGCTATGACGAAAGGATCAAATCTTACGGAGGCTACTGCCGTCTTGATGTCATCGATCCTGTCTGTCTCACCGATAAAGACCAGTGTCAGGTGCAGGTTCTCCGGACGGGTAAAGTTGCCCCTGATACCCTGTTCCTTGAGGCCCTCTTGGGCATCCAGGATCGAAGCCTTAAAGGCTTCCGTGAAGCGTATGGCGATGAATATTCTCATGGTTCTTGTGTTTCCTTTCGTTCAGGCAGGTTTTAGAAGAAAGCCCTCTTATGGCTTGTCAGGAACTTTACATGGCTATCTTCAGATATTGTTTCCGGAAGGTAACTGATAATGCGAAACGGCTGATCGTAGTACTCGGGTTATGCTTCATCCTTGATGGAGAGACCAATAACCGATGTTGTTTAGAGTCTTGGGTTAGAACCGGATTGTTGCCGTATTTCTTGTTCCGGCATGGCAGTCGTTATTCTTCCTCCTCTTCAATCTCTCCGGCGGACTTGGGCAGGCGCATCTTGCGCTTTGGATTCTCCGTAGCACCATATTTGAGGAGTTTCTTTGCGGAGGTGGTGATGCTCTTGCCGCTGGGTGCGGCACTGTTTTCCAGTTCGGTGAAGGCGGAGTGTGTCTTGTTGAACAGATCCTCCACCTTTTTCAGTCGTTCCCAGAAGGCCTGTACGCGGTCGATGATTTCGTTGGCCGTCTTCATGATCAGGTCCTGGTTCTCGGCTTGTCGTTTCTGCCGCCATGTCATCTCTAGGATGCTGAGCATCATGTACAACGATCGGCTGTCGGAGATGATCACATGCTGCTGGTAGGCGTCCTTCCATAGGTCAGGATCGTTGGTAAGGGCCAACTGCAGGGCTCCGTCATTGGGGATGTACATCATCACGAAGTCGAGTTTCTTGTGTCCCTCCATCGCGTGCTCATAATATTTCTTGTTGGCCAGTTCTTTCACATGGTTGCGTACCGACTGGATATGGCGTGTGAGGGCCTCGTGACGCTGCTGGTCGTTGTCTGCGCAGCAGTAGTCGACGTATGCCTTGATCGACATCTTCGAGTCTATGATCACGTCGCGCTGATCGGGGAAGTGGAGAATCACGTCGGGGATCATGCGGTGACCATCTTCGCTGAGTACGGGTTGGCCGTTCTCTTTCAGCGTCACCTGTTCCTCAAACTGGATGCCTTCCTCAAAGCCCATGTCCTCAAGCATCTGGCGGAGCCGCAACTCGCCGAAGTTTCCTTGGGTCTTGTTCTCTGAGGTCAGGGCGTTGGCCAGACGGTCGGCCTGCTGGCCCACCTCCTTGGCTTGTTTTAGGTTTTCTTGAATCGACTGTCCTAGACGCTCCATGGTGATCGTCTGTTCGCGGTCGCTTTTTTCCACCGCCTCCTTCATCTGACGCAGGTTCTCGTGCAGCGGGTTCAGGATGGACGAGAGCTGTTCCTTGTTGGTAGAGCTCAGCTCGGCGGCCCGTTCCTTGAGGATGCGTTCAGTCGTCGTCGTGATCTGTTCCTTGATGAGGCGGGCCTGCTGTTCCAGTTGCTCGTGCTGTTGTTCCTTCAGGTCGTTTAGCGTCTTCTCGTAACGGGTCTGCTGGTCGGCCTTCTCACGGTCGTGTCGGGCCTGTTGATCTTTCAGGAGTGCCTCCTGGCGAGTCTGTAGTTCTTCCTTCTGTCGGTCAGCCTGTGCGCGCAGCTCGGCCAGGCGGTCCTCGTATTGTGCTTTTTGATCGGCCAGCTGCTTCTCGGCATATTCTTTTTGCTCAGCCAGTTGTCGGTTGTTCTGTGCCTGCAGTTCGTTGAGGCGTGTCTGCAGGTTGTCGGCCTGTGTCTTGAGCATGGCGGTGTCGGCCACCGCCTGGGTGATCTTGTTTCGTTGTAGCACGGTGCCGATGAGGGTGCCGATAACGATGCCTGCGATGAGTGCAATGATGGTAATAGCCATTTAGCTAGTCTTTTTTAGTCGATGAATCTTTTTGTGATGCCTCCGTATTCATCGATGCGGCGGTCACGGAGGAAGGGCCACCAGCGGCGCACCTGCTCGGAGCGTTTCAGGTCGATGTCTACGATCTGCTCCACCTCTTCGTCCTTAGGTGCGCGGTAGAGCAGTTCGCCTTGCGGACCGGCCACGAAGCTGGAGCCCCAGAAGGGGATGCCGCCCGTGAGGCCGCTGGGATCGGGCTCGAAGCCCACGCGGTTGACCGTCACGACGGGAAGGCCGTTGGCTACGGCGTGTCCGCGTTGCACGGTGGTCCATGCCTCACGCTGGCGCTCCTGCTCGTCGGGTGTGTCGGAGAGGGCATAGCCGATGGCGGTGGGGTAGATGAGCAGGTCGGCACCCTTGAGGGCCATCAGACGCGCTGCCTCGGGATACCATTGATCCCAGCAGACGAGCACGCCGAGGCGACCGATGGAGGTGTCGATGGGCTCGAAACCGAGGTCGCCGGGCGTGAAATAGAATTTCTCGTAGTAGGCGGGATCATCAGGGATGTGCATCTTGCGGTATTTGCCGGCGATGGAGCCGTCCTTGTCCAGCACTACGGCCGTGTTGTGGTACAGGCCGGGAGCACGGCGCTCGAAGAGAGAGGTGACGATCACCACGCCCAACTCCTTGGCCAGGGCACCAAAACGCTCGGTCGACGGACCGGGGATGGGCTCGGCTTGGTCGAAGAGGTCCACGTCCTCGGTCTGACAGAAGTAGAGGCCGTTGTGAAGTTCCTGAAGGACGATCAGTTCTGCTCCCTCATGGGCCAGGTGGGTGATCTTGGTACAGAGACGCTCGATATTGCTCTCGATGTTGGCAGTATTGTGTTGTTGAATGATACCTGTTTTCATGTGATGGAATTTTAATATAGTGTTATTGTTTTCTACAAAAATACTCATTATTTTCGAGACGGCATATCTATAGGCGTTGTTTTTTGTCTTTTCTCCGGTGGCAGTGTGGTTACTATAAGGAAAAAATAGGATGTATTCATTCTCTTTCTCACTTCTTTTCCTTACTTTTGCAGTAATAAGAGAAATGTATCCATGGCAAAGGACAAGACGATGTTTGTATGCTCCAACTGTGGGCAGGAGAGTGCTAAATGGCTGGGCAAGTGCCCGGCCTGTGGACAGTGGGGCACCTTCAAGGAGATCCGTGTGGCAGCCGATAATGGCGGGGCTGCGGCAGGCCGTGTGGCGATGAGCGTGCGTGCCCATCGCAGCAGGATGGCCGATGAGGGGCGTGGCAATCATCCCGTGCGGCTGCGCGACATCACGGCCGGTGCGGAGCCGCGTGTTGATCTTCACGATGAGGAGCTCAACCGTGTGCTCGGAGGAGGTCTTGTGCCGGGGTCGATCACGTTGCTTGGCGGCGAGCCGGGCATTGGTAAGTCGACGCTCACGCTGCAGACCATCCTGCGGCAGAAGGACATGCGGGTGCTGTATGTGAGCGGAGAGGAGAGCCTTCACCAACTGAAGATGAGGGCCGATAGGATTATCGGAACTGTAGGACAGGAGCCCGACGGTACAGCCGGGGATGGAGGTGATGAGCCACTGGCATCCGACTACGACAATATCTTCCTTCTGTGCGAGACATCCTTGGAGAACATCCTCGGCCACATAGACGAGGTGAAGCCCGATATGGTAGTAGTCGATTCTATCCAGACCATCCAGACGGAGACGGTGGAGAGTTCTGCCGGCTCGGTGTCGCAGGTGCGTGAGTGTGCGGCCATGTTGTTGCGCTTTGCCAAGACGAGTGGCGTGCCCGTGATCCTCATCGGACATATTAATAAGGAGGGAACGCTTGCCGGTCCGAAGATCCTCGAACATATCGTCGATACCGTCATCCAGTTTGAGGGCGACCAGCATTATCTCTACCGCATCTTGCGCTCGATCAAGAACCGGTTCGGTTCCACCTCTGAGCTGGGCATCTACGAGATGCGCGGTGACGGACTGCGTCAGGTGGCCAACCCTTCCGAGCTGTTGCTCAGCGAGGAACATTCGGGCCTGAGCGGCGTGGCCATCAGTTGTGCCATTGAAGGCGTCCGTCCTTTCCTCGTTGAGACGCAGGCACTGGTTTCCACGGCTGCTTACGGCACGCCGCAGCGCTCGGCTACGGGCTTTGACCAGCGGAGACTCAATATGTTGCTGGCCGTTCTGGAGAAGCGTGTCGGCTTTAAGCTGGCACAGAAGGATGTGTTTCTCAATATCGCTGGTGGGCTGCGCATCACCGATATGGCTATGGACCTGAGTGTCATAGCGGCTGTGCTCTCCAGCAATGTTGATACGCCGATAGAGAGTGGGTGGTGCCTATGTGGCGAGGTAGGTCTGAGTGGTGAGGTGCGGCCTGTCAGTCGCATTGCCCAGCGCATAGCGGAGGCGGAGAAACTCGGATTTACCGATATCATCGTCCCGGCACAGAATCTCAAGGGCATCAGCACGGCGGCATACAGCATACGGCTCCATCCCGTCCATAAGGTGGAAGAGGCGTTGCGCTGTCTGTTCGGATAGCCGGGCCGCACGCAGGAGGGCGAGACGGAGGTCCCGGCCTGTTCCAAGGATAATAAGTAGTACGTTATTTTTAATTCTATACAATGAAGGATTCCATTATTGTGGTGAGCGGAGGCATGGACTCCATCACCCTTCTTTATGATTACAAGGACAGAATTGCATTGGCCGTGTCGTTCGATTACGGTTCCAATCACAATGCCAAGGAACTGCCTTTGGCAGAGATGCACTGTAAGCGTCTGGGCATTCCTCATATCACCATTCCTCTGATGTTCATGAAGGATTATTTCAAGTCGTCGTTGCTGGAGGGTGCAGAGGCAATCCCCGAGGGTAATTATGATGAGGAGAACATGAAGTCGACGGTCGTTCCCTTTCGCAACGGTATTATGCTCAGCGTGGCGTGTGGACTAGCGGAGACGCATCATCTCAAGCATGTCATGATGGCTAACCATAGTGGCGACCATACCATCTATCCCGACTGCCGTCCCGGCTTCGTCAGTTCGATGTCGGCGGCCATGCAGGCCGGTACCTACGACGGAGTGGATATCGTCGCCCCTTACACCAACATCACAAAAGCTGATATCGCACGCATCGGAAAGCGTCTGGGTATCGATTACAGCGAGACATGGAGCTGCTATAAGGGGGGTGAGCACCATTGTGGCAAGTGCGGCACGTGTCGTGAGCGGCGTGAAGCGCTTGCGGAGGCAGGCATCGATGACACAACGGTCTATGACGACTGAGAAGCTGTTGTCCGGACGGTGCGTAAATAATATTTTCGTAATTCAAAAAATAAATAATTCGTCGGGAGTTTTGCTTGCATTATGAGAAATATTTAGTAAATTTGCGTGCGTAAAGAAAGACTTCAACAACAATTTAATCATAATAACTAAACAAATGACAATCGATCAATTCAACTTTGCCGGCAAGAAGGCAATCGTTCGTGTAGATTTCAATGTGCCCTTGGATGACAATGGCAATGTGACTGACGACACCCGTATCCGCGGTGCCCTGCCCACTCTGAAGAAGGTTCTCGCCGATGGCGGTGCTGTGATCATGATGAGCCACATGGGCAAGCCCAAAGGCAAGGTGAATCCTAAACTGTCACTGAAGCAGATTGTTGGTAAGGTAAGCGAGAAGCTGGGTGTAGACGTGAAGTTCGCTCCCGATTGCGCTAACGCTGACAAAGAGGCTGCCGATCTGAAGATGGGTGAGGCTCTGCTGCTGGAGAACCTGCGCTTCTATCCTGAGGAGGAAGGCAAGCCCGTTGGTGTTGAGAAGGGTACTCCCGAATACGACGAGGCAAAGAAGGCCATGAAGGAAAGCCAGAAGAAGTTCGCCCAGAAGCTCGCTTCTTACGCTGACGTATATGTAAACGACGCTTTCGGTACCGCACACCGCAAGCACGCTTCTACCGCTGTGATCGCTGACTACTTCGACAAGGATTCGAAGATGCTGGGTTACCTGATGGAGAAAGAGGTTACTGCTATCGACAATGTGCTGAAGAATGCTCAGCATCCTTTCACTGCCATCATCGGTGGCTCAAAGGTAAGCTCTAAGCTCGGTGTGATCAAGAACCTGCTTGACAAGGTGGACAACCTGATCATCGGTGGTGGTATGGGTTATACCTTCATCAAGGCTCAGGGTGGCCATATCGGTGACTCTCTGCATGAGGACGACCTGATGCCCGAGGCTCTGAACGTAATCAAGGCTGCCAAGGAGAAGGGTGTAAACCTCAGCCTCTCTGTTGCTACCGTAGCAGGTGACAGCTTCTCTAACGACGCCAACCGCAAGGTGGTAGACATCTACAACATCCCCGACGGATGGGAGGGTATGGATGCCAGCGAAGAGTCTATCGAGAACTGGAAGAAGATCATCCTCAGCTCTAAGACCATTCTGTGGAACGGCCCTGTAGGTGTGTTCGAGTTCGAGAACTTCGCACATGGTACCGGTGAGATCGCTAAGGCTGTGGCTCAGGCTACTCAGGAGAACGGTGCTTACTCTCTCGTAGGTGGTGGCGACTCTGTTGCTGCTGTCAACAAGTTCGGTCTGGCCGATAAGGTAAGCTATGTTTCTACTGGTGGTGGTGCTATGCTCGAGGCTATCGAGGGTAAGGTGCTCCCCGGTGTTGCTGCCATCAAAGGTGAGTAATAGCCTTATAGGTTAAAAAATAAAGAGAGGCATCGCCCAATCAGCAATGATTGTGTGATGCCTTTTTTTAACTCCTTATAGAGATGGTCTAATGATCGGTGGCCCGGTTATTGAAGATGACCGATTAGAATTTAATACCAGTTTTTTATGTTGCGCCAGTTAGTTCTTTCCCTTTGTCTTGTCTGTGCCCTTTGCGTACATGCACAGCGTTGTGAGATTCTTTCCGATCATATTGCTACGTTGCAGTTGACGGCGGGCGATGATTGGATGGCACCGCCGGTGATTAAGCTCGGCAGTGGTGATAAGGTGCGCATCGAGTTCGATGATCTTACACACGAATATCACCGTTACACTTACGATCTGCGTCATTGTGAGGCCGACTGGACACCGAGCGAGGAATTGCTGACGTCCGACTATTGTGATGGGTTTGCTGAGGGCAATACCATTGATGACTATGAGGAGTCGTTCAATACCAATCAGCTTTATACGCATTACACCCTCGACCTGCCCAATTCGCTTTGTGCCATGAAGATCTCGGGCAATTACGAGGTGATTATCTACGATGAGGACGCCGACCATCAGCCGGTTGCAAGAGCTTGCTTTATGATCGTCGATCCGGCTATGACGGTAGGAATGACGGCGACGACAGTCACCGATAAGGATGTGAACGGACGCCATCAGCAAGTAGGAATGGTGGTCAACTACAATAGTCTGCGAGTCAACGATCCTACGACGCAGATTCATACGGTCGTGCTCCAGAATTTCCGGTGGGACAACGCACGCATCAATGCGAAGCCACAATATGTCAGTGGTGACGGATTGAAGTGGGATCATTGCCGCGACTATGTCTTCGATGGCGGCAACGAGTACCGTAAGTTTGAGGTGCTCGACCTTGATCACACGTCCATGGGCATTGAGGAACTGCGATGGGATGGTGAACATTATAACGCTTTCAAGTTCGCTGACGAGCCGCGCCCGAGTTATGTTTATGATGAAGATGCCAACGGTGCCTTTCTTATCCGTAACTCTGACAACACGGAGGTGACGACCACCACCGATTATGTGTTGGTCCATCTGAGACTGAAGGCTCCGCAGCAGACAGCACCTATCTATGTCAATGGTTGGTGGACCTACGACCGTATGCTTCCGCAGTATGAGATGCAGTGGAATCCCGATCGTAACGAGTATGAGGCAGCGCTATGGCTGAAGCAGGGCTATTATTCTTATCAGTATCTTACAGAACAACCCGACGGTACTTTCGCCCCTCTGCCCTCAGAGGGTAATTTTCACGAGACAGAGAATTGTTATGACGCTCTTGTCTATTATAAGGAGCAGGGAGGACGCACCGACTTGCTGGTGGGATGGGGACACATTCGCCTGCGTTAGTCGTTCGGCTACCCTCGACATTCGGGGTGGCTGGTATGGGATATGTCAAGGTGCGGACGCATGACATGTCGTATGCTCCTATATATAATTAAGGTAAGGTGGTCCCGCAAGGCATCCCCTCTCATTTATGCCTCCGGCCGCATCATGTCGTGTCATTGTATGTCAATGTCCGAAATGGCGTATAGTCTCCATTTCCTTGCCTATACTTTCCCATTCCTGGCATATTTAGTATATTTATGCATTCTTTATCAGTTTATATGTATAAATATCGTGAAATATGCAATATTCTGCAAGTTATTCTTGGTTTATTCTATGAATATACGTACTTTTGCATGCGAATTTTGTATGAAATCATAGATAAGACATGACGAACGGAAAAAGCGGTCGGTTAGATACCATCAGGATGATCATCTCCAGCAGGGAGGTGGGCAGTCAACAGGAGCTTCTCGACCTGATCAAGGAAGACGGATATACCATTACTCAGGCCACATTAAGCCGTGATTTGAAGCAGCTGAAGGTGGCAAAGGCCACGTCGATCCGTGGACGCAGCGTCTATGTGCTTCCCAGCGAGACGATGTATAAGCGGGTACAAAAGCCATTGCCTGCCTCAGAGATGCTCAAGGTGAGCGGTTTCTTGTCCATCAAGTTCTCCGGCAATATGGGTGTGATTCGTACGTTGCCCGGCTATGCCAGCAGCATTGCCTATAACATCGACAACAGTCATCTTCCGGAGATCCTGGGAACAATAGCCGGTGACGATACCATTTTCGTGGTGATCAAGGAAGGGACCGACCACAATGCCGTGGTAGAAGGACTGAATAGTATTGTAGTAATTTAATTTTAATAGAGATAATGGATAATATTAAGGTGATGGTTGCCGATGAGTCACATATCAAGTATGTCGACACCATCCTGCAGACGATTGCAGAGGCGGCTAAGGTTCGCGGAACGGGTATTGCCAAGCGTTCTCCGGAGTATGTCGCTACAAAGATGAGGGAGGCAAAGGCGGTCATCGCTTTGGACGGTGAGCGGTTTGCCGGATTCAGTTATATTGAGACCTGGGGCAATAAGCATTATGTGACCACCTCTGGTCTGATCGTACACCCCAATTATCGGGGACTCGGACTGGCTAAGCGCATCAAGGACATGACGTTCACGCTCGCCCGTCTGCGCTGGCCTCATGCCAAGATCTTCTCTCTCACTAGCGGTTCGGCTGTGATGAAGATGAACACCCAGCTCGGCTATCATCCGGTGACCTTCAACGATCTCACCTCCGATGAGGCTTTCTGGCGGGGTTGTGAGGGATGTATCAACAAGGACGTGCTGCATCGTACCAACCGTAAATATTGCATCTGCACGGCCATGCTCTTCGATCCCGACGAACATCTGCCGGCTAAGATCCCCATGTCGGTGATGCAGCGCATCCGCAAGATTGACGGATGGACCGATGAGGACATCAAGCGTCTTATTGATAACGAATAAAAAATATATAATCATTTTTCTGGCACTGCTCGGAGTCCCGTGTCACCGGCCGTCTGTCTCGTAGACATTCGGCGTGGTCCCGCTTTGAGATGGTGAGGAGAGCCTGATATTTAAGAAAGGAAATAAACGATGAGCAAGAAGAAAGTAGTAGTGGCCTTCAGTGGCGGACTTGATACCTCTTACACAGTGATGAAACTGACTCAGGACGGCTGGGATGTCTATGCCGCCTGCGCCAATACGGGTGGCTTCAGTCCTGAGCAGCTGAAGACCAATGAGGAGAATGCCTATAAGCTGGGCGCCGTGAAATATGTCACCCTCGATGTGACGCATGAGTACTACGAGAAGTCGCTGAAGTATATGATCTTCGGTAACGTGTTGCGCAACAACTGTTACCCCATCTCCGTGTCGTCGGAGCGTATCTTCCAGGCTATCGCCATCGCACGCTATGCTAAGGAAATCGGTGCCGATGCCATTGCTCACGGCTCGACGGGTGCCGGCAACGACCAGATCCGTTTCGACATGACTTTCCTCGTCATGGCACCCGGCGTGGAGATTATCACGCTGACGCGTGACCATGCCCTCTCACGCAAGGAGGAGGTGGACTATCTCAACAGCCACGGATTCTTTGCCGACTTCACAAAACTGAAATATTCTTATAATGTAGGCATTTGGGGTACGTCGATCTGTGGCGGCGAGCTGCTCGATCCGACCCAGGGCCTGCCCGAGGAGGCTTATCTGAAGCATGTCACGGCTAAGGAAGAGGAAGCCGAGCTGCGCATCGAGTTCAAGAAGGGCGAGATTGTTGCTGTCAATGGCGAGAAGTTTGACGATAAGGTAAAGGCTATCCAGAAGATCGAGGAGATCGGTGCCTCTTACGCCATCGGACGCGACTGCAATGTCGGCGACACGATCATCGGCATTAAAGGACGTGTGGGATTCGAGGCTGCCGCACCGAAGCTGATCATTGAGGCACACCGTCTGCTGGAGAAGTCAACGCTGTCGAAGTGGCAGCAGTATTGGAAGGATCAGGTGGCCAACTGGTATGGCATGTTCCTCCACGAGAGTCAGTATCTTGAGCCGGTGATGCCCGATATCGAGGCAATGCTCACCTCTTCACAGCGTCATGTCAACGGCACGGCCATCCTGAAGCTCCGTCCGTATTCATTCCAGACGGTGGGTGTCGACTCCCCCGACGATCTCACGAAATCGAAGCTGGGCGAGTATGGCGAGATGCAGCACGGTTGGACCGCTGAGGATGCCAAGGGCTTCATCAAGGTCAGCTCTACGCCGCTGCGTGTCTATTACGGCATGCATCCCGACGAGCAGCGCTAAGATACGAGGGCTTGTGCGGTACTGTCGTAACAGTGTCGCGCGGGCCATGGATAATTTTTTTTACGGGACGGCTGCAACTATTATAGGAAAGAAATCGTCTTAAAAGTATATATTAAGAATTATATTATGACGACTTATAAGAAACTTCTTCGTTCACGCGATCGTTGGATAGCTGGTGTTTGTGGTGGCCTGGCCAATTATTTTGGTTGGGATCCCGCCTTGGTGCGCATCGGCTATCTGTTGCTTTCCCTTTGTTCCGCCGCCTTCCCCGGTCTGCTGATCTACATCATCCTGTGGATCTGCATGCCGCAGGAATCATGATAAACAAACGGAATCAATGATAAAGATAGGTATACTTGGTGGAGCGGGCTATACGGCGGGTGAGCTCATCCGTGTGCTCCTCCATCATCCCGAGGCACAGATCGTCTTCGTCAACAGCGAGAGCAATGCCGGCAATCTCCTCACCGATGTCCACGAGGGACTCTATGGCGATACGGAGATGCGATTCACCGACCAGATGCCCTTCGAGGATGTTGATGTGCTCTTCTTCTGCTTCGGTCATGGCAAGAGTGAGGCTTTCCTCAGAGAACACGACTTGCCGGCAGGCGTGCGGATCATCGATCTGGCGCAGGACTTCCGCTGGGATCCTACGGACGCGCCCTCAGCCAATCATTCGGGGTTCGATTTCGATGCGGCACCCATCATGAAGCCGGTGCCCGCCCGTCACGACTTTGTCTACGGTCTGCCGGAGATCCACCGTGCTCTCATCGCACGTGCCCATCATGTAGCCAATCCTGGATGCTTCGCCACGTGCCTGCAGCTCGGACTGCTGCCCGCTGCCAAGATGGGACTCTTGAGACATGATGTGAGCGTCAACGCCATCACGGGATCGACGGGAGCAGGGGTGAAACCCGGAGCGACGACCCATTTCTCCTGGCGCAACAACAATCTCAGCATCTACAAGGCTTTCCGCCATCAGCATATTACGGAGGTGCGCCAGAGCCTGAAGGAGGAACAGGGATTCCTCGATGCCTCCATCGACTTCATTCCTTACCGTGGTGACTTCGCACGTGGCATCTTCGCTACGGAGGTAGTAAGGCTCGATCCCGGTTTCGATGCCGATGGGATCATTAATGGCTTCAGGGAGTTCTATGCCCGCGAGCCGTTCACGCACTACGTGGAGAAGTCACTCGATCTGAAGCAGGTAGTCAATACCAACAAGGCGCTTGTCCATGCCGACATCATCGACGACAAGCTGCTGATCACATCCTGCATTGACAATCTGCTTAAGGGAGCAGTAGGACAGGCTGTAGAGAATATGAACATTATGTTCGGCATCGACGAGACGGCCGGACTCGGACTGAAGGCTTCGGCTTTCTAAAACAGACAATTATGAATTTATTCGACGTATATCCATTATATGATGTCAACATCGTGCGGGGCAAGGGCTGCCACGTATGGGACGATAACAATCAGGAGTATCTCGACTTCTATGGCGGCCATGCCGTGATCAGTGTCGGTCATTGCCATCCCCACTATGTGGAGATGCTGACTGCCCAACTCAACCGGCTGAGCTTCTATTCCAACTCTGTGATCAACCGTCTGCAGCAGCAACTGGCCGGCCGGCTGGGGGTGGCCTGTGGCTATGACGACTATCAGCTCTTCCTGATCAATAGCGGTGCTGAGGCCAACGAGAACGCGCTGAAGCTCGCATCGTTCACCAACGGACGCAAGCGGGTTCTCTCCGTACAGAAGGCTTTCCATGGCCGCACGTCGCTGGCTGTCGAGGTGACCGACAATCCTAAGATCATCGCACCCATCAACGACAATGGTCATGTCACCTATCTGCCGATCAACGATCTCGAGGCATGGGAGCGCGAGCTGGCCAAGGGCGATGTCTGCGCTTGCATCCTCGAGTGTATCCAGGGCGTCGGTGGCTGCAATATGGTGGAAGCCGACTTCGCACAGGGACTGCAGAAGGCCTGCAAGAAGTATGGCACCTTCCTCATCTGCGATGAGATACAGTGTGGCTATGGCCGTACGGGCAAGTTCTTCGCCCATCAGTGGCTGGGCATACGTCCCGACCTCATCACCGTGGCCAAGGGCATCGGCAACGGCTTCCCCATGGGCGGTGTACTGATCTCACCCGAGTTCAAGCCGGTGTACGGACAGCTCGGCACCACCTTCGGAGGCAATCATCTGGCCTGCACGGCAGCGCTCGCCGTCCTCGACATCTTCGAGAAGGAGCATGTCGTGGAGCATGTCGATGAGGTGGGCACTTATTTCCTCAGTCGTCTTCACGAGTTGGAGAAGACCGAGCCGCATATCGTTGAGGTGCGCGGACGTGGCCTGATGATCGGTGTAGTGCTCGACATTCCTCACAAGGAGGTGCGCTCACGGCTGATCCATGAGGAGCATTGCTTCACGGGCTGTGCCTCGACAAACATTCTCCGCATCCTGCCGCCGCTGATCATCACGAAGGCCGATGTCGACGACTTCCTGGAGCGTCTGCTCCGTGTCCTGCACACGATGTAAAGACGTGTGATGGATCAGGGTTACCCTAATCGGTCATTGGAAAGTCTGAAGGATTTAAATAATAGCAAAGTCTGTAGGCCAACGGCGATGGGGGCTGCCTCTCTAATCAGTTTATAGATATTTTTTATGAAGATAGCAATCATTGGTGCCGGTGAGATGGGTGGCGCGTTTGCGCAGGGCCTGCTCAACGGCACGCTTTTTAATGCCGCCGATATTACGGTGGCCAATCCCCATGAGGGGAAGTTGGAGAAGTTCGCACGACAGGGTGCCAGTGTGACGACCGACAACCGTGTGGCCGTGCAGGGTGCCGACTTCGTGGCCATTGTCGTGAAACCCGATGTCGTGCCGGCAGTGCTCGAGGAGATCAAGGACGTCCTCGACTTCTCTTCTCAGATTGTCCTCAATATGGCGGCCTCGGTGTCGCTCCGTCAGTTGAAGGCGTGGCTCGCCACCGCTGATGGTTTCCCTTGTGTTATGCAGGTGTTGCCCAATGTGGGCATCGCCGTGCGCCAGTCGATGACGTTCATCGCACCCGATGAGTCGGACCAAGCTACCGTCGATCGGGTGAGGGCGATCTTCGACGATCTCGGACAGACTATCGTCACTACGGAGCAGATGCTCCCGGCGGGGACGGCCATGGCAGGCTGTGCCATCGCTTATGTGATGCGCTATGTCCGTGCGGCCTCCGAGGCCGGTGTGGAGCTGGGCTTCAAGGCTGGGCAGGCACGCGACATCACGTTGCAGACCATCCAGGGTGCCGTGTCGTTGTTGAGAGAGACGGGCATGCATCCTGAGGCAGGCGTCGATACCGTGACGACGCCCGGTGGACTGACGATCAAGGGTCTGAACACCCTCGAGCGGTATGGTTTTTCCAATGCCGTCATCCAGGGCATTAAGGCAGGAATGAAGGAATTGTAGTGTCACGACGGGGGCGGCGGATGTCGCCCCCGTCGCGTATGTATCGGTGGCCTTGTCCGGTGTGTCTTCTTTCTGCATGCAGATGTTCCTGATTGCACATTGTTAGCGACGGTGTGTAAGATAAGGATGGTAAATCGGAAGATAATGAAATAATTCGGGCATTTCTACTGAAAATCCGATATTTCTTTGTATTTTTGAGACCGGAAAAAACGAATCAATATGGAAGAATCAGCTATACATCAGATCGGTGAGCGTCTAAAAGGCTTACGCGAGGTCCTCGACTTGAGTGTCGGTGAGTTGGCGGAGACCATGGGCTGCACGCCTGAGGAATACTTGAAAATCGAAAGTGGCGAGAGCGAGTTGCATATCAGCAATCTGCAGAAGATCGCCAGGAAGTATCAACTGAGCCTCGACGAGCTTCTCTTCGGAGAGGAGCCGCACATGAGCACCTATTTTGTGACCCGAAAGGGAAAGGGTGCCAGCGTCAACCGTGTGAAGGCCTACCATTATGAGAGCCTTGCCAGCGGATTCCGGGGACGTATTGCCGACCCGTTCATCGTCACCGTCAGCCCTAAGCCCGACGGAACGCCGCTTAATCGCAGCTCGCATCCCAATCAGGAGTTCGACATGGTGCTTGAGGGTACCCTTGAGATGACGGTGGGCACGAAGGTCATCGTTCTCGAGGAGGGCGACAGCATCTATTTCGACTCTACACAGCCTCATTGCATGCGTGCCCTGAACGGCAAGCCGGTTCGCTTCTTTGCAATAGTATTCTGATCAACCAGTCAAGAGAGAGACTATGATAGAAAGATTTCTGAAGCAGACTCATTTCACCTCTGAGGAGGATTTCAAGGAACATCTGCAGTTTATCATACCCGAGAATTTCAATTTTGCCTACGATGTCATGGATGCCTGGGCAGAGGAGAGGCCCGACAAGCTGGCCCTGCTGTGGACCAGTGAGCGGGGTGAGGAGGTGCGTGCCACCTTCGGTGACCTGAAGCGGGAGACCGATCAGGTGGCGGCCTATTACATGCAGCTCGGCATCGGCCGGGGCGATAAGGTGATGCTGATCCTGAAGCGCCATTACCAGTGGTGGCTCTCTATGCTCGCCCTGTGCAAGATAGGGGCCGTGGCCATACCCGCCACCCACATGCTCACGGCGAAGGATATCGAGTATCGCAACGAGCGGGCATCGGTCAAGGCCATCATCTGCTGCAACGACCGGTATGTCACCGATCAGATCCGTGCCGCCCTGCCAGCCAGTCCGACGGTGGAGGTTCTTGTGGCGGTCAACTCGATGTGCGAGTCCGACAAGCCGGTTCCCGACGGCTTTCACGACTTTCACAAGGAGTGGCGGGAAGCGCCGCCGTTTGTACGGCCTGAAAGAGTCAACGCCAATGATGATACGATGCTGATGTATTTCACCAGCGGCACGAGTGGTGAGCCGAAGATGGTGGCTCACGATTTCCTCTATGCCCTTGGCCATCTGACGACGGGAGTCTATTGGCATCATCTCGATGAGCACAGCATCCATCTCACCGTAGCCGACACCGGATGGGGAAAGGCTGTGTGGGGCAAGCTCTATGGACAATGGTTCGCCGGGGCGACGGTCTTTGTCTTCGACCATGAGAAGTTCACGGCCGAGAAGATCATGCGGGCGATGGAGAAGTATCATGTCACGTCGTTCTGCGCGCCGCCGACGATCTATCGGTTCATGATCCAGGAGGACTTCTCTAAGTACGATCTCTCTTCCCTGGAGTATTGTACTACGGCCGGTGAGGCTCTTGAGCCTGCCGTCTATAAGAGATTCTATGAACTGACTGGCTTGAAGATGTATGAGGGCTTTGGACAGACAGAGACGACGATGACGTTGGGTACGTTCCCTTGGACGGAGCCTCGTCCTGGATCGATGGGTAAGCCTAACCCTCAGTACGATATCCGGCTGCTCCGTCACGACGGTAGTGAGTGTGAGGACGGCGAGCGTGGCGAGGTGTGTGTCTTCGTGGGAACTGACAAGCCGCTCGGACTGTTCAAGGGCTATTATCGTGACGAGGAACTTACGCGTCAGGCATGGCATGATGGGGTGTATCACACCGGCGATCTGGCATGGCGCGACCAGGACGGATACTATTGGTTCGTAGGTCGTGCTGATGATGTGATCAAGTCGTCGGGCTATCGCATCGGACCGTTCGAGGTGGAGAGTGCGCTGATGACCCATCCTGCTGTTGTGGAGTGTGCGGTCACGGGCGTGCCCGATGCCGTCCGTGGCATGGTGGTGAAGGCTACGGTAGTGCTCGCGAAGGAGTGGAAGGCGAAGGCGGGCGACGAGCTCGTCAGGACGCTGCAGGATCACGTGAAGCACGAGACGGCCCCCTATAAGTATCCGCGTATCATCGAGTTTGTCGATGAGCTGCCTAAGACCATCTCCGGCAAGATCAGGAGGGTGGAGATCAGGCAGAAGGACGCGGAAAGATAAATCGACGAAAAGATCATGAGCAAGAGAGTAGTAGTAAAGATAGGTTCTAACGTATTGACGCGGACCGACGGCAAGACCGATGTCACGCGCATCTCCTCCCTAGTTGATCAGGTGGTGTGGATGCGCCGTCATGGTTATCAGGTTATTCTGGTCTCTTCAGGAGCGGTTTCTTGTGGTCGTGACGAGTATCACGCTGACAGGAAGCTCGACCACGTGCGGCAGCGCCAGCTGTTCTCAGCCATCGGGCAGGTGAAGCTCGTGGGACTTTATTATGATCTCTTCCGCGAGTATGGCGTCACTATCGGACAGGTACTGACGATGAAGGAGAGCTTCTCCACGCGCGTAGAGTATCTCACTCAGCGGCAGTGTATGGAGGTGATGCTCGACAATGGTGTCTTGCCCATCGTCAATGAGAACGATACGGTGAGCGTCACGGAGCTGATGTTCACCGATAACGACGAACTATCCGGACTTGTAGCCTCAATGATGGGTGCTGATACGTTGGTTATCCTCACCAATGTGGACGGCATCTACGATGGCAAGCCCTCCGATCCTCATGCCCGCGTCATCCCGATGGTCGACTACGATCGCGATCTGAGTGAGTATATCCTCAACACAAGGAGCGATTTCGGACGTGGAGGCATGCTGACCAAGACGCACATCGCGTCGAAGGTGGCTGAGGAGGGCATACGGGTGGTCATTGCCAACGGGCGTACCGACGACATCCTTATCCGCCTGTTCGAGCATCCGCAGGACACGGTCCACACCGAGTTCAGGCCCAATCCCAACCCCGCCTCTACGATGAAAAAATGGATCGCCCACAGCGAGAGTTTTGCTAAGGGTGTCGTACGCATCAATACCGAGGCGGTCAAGGCTCTGACGGGCGACAAGGCGGTGAGCCTTCTGCTTGTCGGTGTCACGGCGGTCGAGGGCGACTTCGACGAGGGCGACATCATCAATATCCAGTCGCCCGATGGCAGGACGATAGCTGTCGGACGATCGGCCTATACTGCGTGCGAGGCGAGGGTAAGGATGGGCATGCACGACCAAAAGCCTCTCGTTCATTACGACTATCTCTATTTGGAATAGACAGCATATATAATTAAGGTGTCGGCAGGGACTGCTTGGGATGTCCTCCGCGGTGTCTCTCCACCTGTCTTCTTTTCAACGCTATTGATTATGACAGCAGTAACAGATACGCTACAACGTGTGAAGCTGGCTTCGCGCCGGCTGTCACAGATCGACGATACACGGCGCAGCAAGGTGCTCCTGGCGGTGGCCGATGCCATCGAGGCACGGCAGGACAGTCTCCTTCGTGCCAACGCTCGGGACCTGAGCCGGATGGATCCGGCGAGCCCGCTCTACGACCGACTGCTCCTGACGCCGGAACGGCTGAGGGGGATTGCCGGCGACATGCGCCATGTGGCGGCGCTTCCGTCACCTCTGGGACGCACGCTGTGCGACAGGACGCTCGACAATGGTTTGCGGCTGCGTCGACTCTCGGTGCCCTTCGGGGTTATCGGCGTCATCTACGAGGCCCGTCCGAATGTCACCTACGATGTGTTTGCCCTCTGTATGAAGAGCGGCAATGCTTGTGTCCTCAAGGGCGGTCACGATGCCGACGAGAGCAACCGGGCTGCCGTGGCCCTCATCCATGAGGTGCTGGCACAGCAGGATTTCGATCCCGATGTCGTCGCCCTGCTGCCCGCCACGCACGAAGCGACGGGTGAGATGCTGGGGGCCGTCGGGCTGATCGATGTGTGCATCCCCCGTGGTGGTCGTCGTCTGATTGACTTCGTGCGCGACACGGCGAAGGTGCCGGTGATCGAGACGGGAGCAGGTGTGGTCGACACCTATCTGCATGCCGATGCCGACCCGGCGATGGCCTCACGGATCGTGATGAATGCTAAGACGCGCCGTGTGTCGGTGTGCAACGCGCTCGACTGCCTCCTCGTTCATGCCTCCCTGCTCGATAGGCTTCCTGCCATCCTTGCTCCGCTGGCGACGAGACAGGTCATCCTCTATGCCGACGAGCAGGCCTATAGGGCTCTTGATGGCCGCTATCAGCCGGCCGATGGCAGCAGCACGCTGCTCTATCCTGCAGGACCCGACAGCTGGGGCACGGAATATATGGACTATAAGATGGCCGTACGCACAGTCGACGATCTCGATGAGGCGCTCGAGCATATCGCCCGCTATGGCAGCGGGCACTCCGAGGCCATCGTCACCGCCTCCGAGACGGTGGCACGTAGGTTCCAGGCTGCCGTCGATGCGGCTTGTGTCTATTGGAACGCACCGACCTCCTTCACCGACGGCGCACAGTTCGGACTGGGAGCTGAGATAGGCATCAGCACCCAGAAGCTCGGACCGCGCGGTCCTATGGGACTCGAGGAGATGACCACCTACAAGTGGGTCATCGATGGTGACGGACAGATAAGATCATAATTAACAACTAACACATAATATGAAGACATTTTTCAATGTAGAGGATATCGGACCGCTCGACCAGGCACTGGCCGAAGCCCGTGAAGTGAAGGACAACCGTTTCGGCTATCAGCAGCTGGGCAAGAACAAGACGTTGCTGATGATCTTCTTCAACAACAGCCTGCGCACCCGTCTGAGCACGCAGAAGGCAGCCATGAATCTGGGAATGAACGTCATCGTGCTCGATGTCAATGCGGGAGCGTGGAAGCTGGAGACCGAGCGTGGCGTGATCATGGATGGTGACAAGAGCGAGCATCTCCTCGAGGCCATCCCCGTGATGGGCTGCTATTGTGATATCATCGCCGTGCGTTCCTTTGCCGGCCTGAACGACCGCGACTACGACTACGCCGAAACGATCGTCAATCAGTTTGTCAAGTATTCGGGTCGTCCGGTGGTGGCCATGGAGACGGCGACGGTGCACCCGCTGCAGGCGTTCGCCGATCTGATCACCATCGAGGAGCACAAGGCCACGGCCCGTCCTAAGGTGGTCTTGTCCTGGGCACCCCATTGTCGGGCATTGCCACAGGCCGTGCCCAACTCGTTCGCCCAGTGGATGAACGCGGCCGATGTCGACTTCGTGGTCACCCATCCTGAAGGCTACGAGCTCGATCCTAAGTTCGTGGGCAACGCACGCGTGGAGTACGACCAGAAGAAGGCACTTGAGGGGGCCGACTTCGTCTATGCGAAGAATTGGAGCTGTCCCGGCGTCACCTGTAAGGACGACTATGGCAAGATCCTCTCCAAGGATATGAGTTGGACGATCAATGCCGAGCATATGTCGTGGACCAACAACGCCTATTTCATGCACTGTCTGCCTGTCCGTCGTGGTCTCATCGTCACCGACGATGTCATCGAGGGTCCCCGCAGTCTCGTCATACCCGAGGCGGCCAACCGTGAGATATCTGCAACGGTGGTGCTCAAGCGTGTCCTCGAGAGTTTGTGATCAAGATTCTAGATGAGATAAAGGCGCACCATGGATGTTCGCATCCGTGGTGCGTCTGCTTAATTAGTCTAGTATTATATAACACTGGAGGGGGATAAACAGATGGTGAAGATACACCATAGTATGTCTGGATATATGGACATTATATCCATCCTCCCATTTTTTCAGTCCATCCATAAATACCAAAGCGTCTGATACTCGGGTGCGTCGTGGCGTGTCAGAATGTGTTGGGATTTCGAAAACAGAACATTCTGTATAATTCGGTAAATGGAATAGCGGGAGTGATTTTAGAAAGATTCTGAATTTTTGCCATGTCGATTTATTTTTCTAAATCCTTAATCTAGCCAATGAAGGGTTGTTGCGAATATATTTTATATCCGCATTAATTTATGAAAATCATCATGCTGATAATCAATTTGTTATAGAAATACGATATACAGCCTCAAAATAAATGTTGAAGTACATGAAGGGTTGAAGCCGCTCCTTAATCTATCATGAGGAGGCGGAGGAATGCTTCATTTCGCTTGAATAAGGCATCGGACAGAAGAAATATAAAAAGGTGAACGAAGATGAAGATAACGGTATTGGTTGAGAACACAAGTCGTATGGGATTACCTGTGGAGCATGGGCTCAGTCTGCTGATCCGTATGGACGACGGACGGCAGATCTTGTTCGACATGGGGCAGCGCAGGCTGTTCGCCGAGAATGCGGAGCGGCTGGGTCTTGATCTCGCACAGGTGGACATCGCGGTGGTGTCACACGGACACTATGATCATGGCGGTGGTCTGCACACCTTCTTGCGATTGAACGCCAAGGCCCGGGTGTATGTCAACAGTCATGCTTTCGAGCCCCATTACTCGTTTCGGGACGGCCGGTTGCGCTATATCGGTCTCGATGCGGATCTGAAAGGTGAGGACCGTTTGGTGCTCTGTGGAGAAAAAACATGGATCAGCAGCGACCTGATCCTGTTTGCCGGGGCTGACGGCTGTTGTCTGAAACCGGTAGGCAATAGGCGATTGTACGGACCGGCGAGGGACACGAACGACGACTTCTGTCACGAGCAGAGTCTTGTTGTCAAGGAAGGCGAGAAGACGGTGCTCTTTGCGGGATGCGCCCATGGTGGTATCGTAAACATCATGGAGAGGGGACACCGCGTGGCGGGACCACGGTTCACACACGTCGTGGCGGGGATGCACCTGATGGAGAGCGGTTTGACGGAGGAGGCGGAAAGGAGATGGATCGGCAGGCTGGCCGCCAGGCTGAAGGAAGAGGACGGCTGTCGCTACCTCACGATGCATTGTACGGGCATGGCCCAGTATGAGGCATTGAGAGAGGAGATGGGTGGGGCGATCGGCTATCTGAGCTGTGGCGAGACGGTGGAGATATAGTCGAACGGGCAAGAAAAGAATACGCTGACGCACAAACAATCAGACTTGTCGGATGAAGTCCAGATGGAGAGGACTGACAATGAATACTAGTCGGTGAATGGACATATTGGATATTTTGTTTTTTCTTGATTTAGGTAGACAGTTTTTTCTTTATGAATAGAAACAGTAGACATCTTGCGGAATGTCGTTATAAAAATAAAAAGGTAGACGATGAAGCAATAGTCATACTGTTTTCCTGTATCGGTTCCAAGTTTGACGTATCCTATATGGCAAGACGTCCGTCCGCATGGGGACATAGGGTGGAATATTGGGATGATAGTATCAGGAAAGGAAGATGATAAATGAAAATCTATCATATTTTTATTTACATACAATGATGGCTGATGAGCAGAGGATCGCATGCGTCGTTACGATGGGATCGGGAATGCCTGATGGAGATACCCGACTTTTGCAGAAGAGATGGCTCTGATTTTTTTTGCTTTGCCGGATGTGTGTTGTAATATTCTGATAATCAATGTGTTTTGATAAATGTGCGATATTTGGCCAAGTAGCCATATACTACTTTGTCATTGAGTATTATGCTACTTTGCCATTGAGTATTATGCTCCTTGGCCATTGAGCATTATGCTCCTTGGCCGTTGAGTATTATGCTCCTTGGTCATTGAGTATTATGCTCCTTGGGCTTTTCTTATATATTCCTTTTCGAGGTCAGCCTGTTGCGAAGTGGAACGAAGGGTGGAAACTGGGGCGCGAGAGCGTCGGAGAGGGTGGAAGAGAAAGTAAATTGACTGTATTTTTATTGACACAGAACGGATTCGGATGGACCGACCGGGAGCTCCGGGGCATTCGTTTTCGGAAGAGAAATGTGCGGGATATAAGAAAAGTTTGTTATCTTTGTAGGCAGAAGGATAAGATGATACAAGGATGTACAAGGCTCACGATACGTTTTTCGAAGAGGTGAAGCGCAAGGGATGCGATATTGTGCTGCCGTGCGATGAGGTCGTTGTATTCAAGATGACGGCGGATACAGAGGCAGTTTGCAAAGTATTTCCAATGCTATGTGACGCCTTTGGCATATTGCTGGTGAAGAGAGGGACTGCAACGCTTTCGGTGAACTATAGTGCGGAGGCGTTGGAAAAGAATTCAATAGCATTTTTTACTCCGAACATGGTGCTGTCATTGGATGATGC
>HF988583.1 GCA_000431975.1 Prevotella sp. CAG:924
TTAGTCCAACATAAGTTATTCTTATAAATCAATCTTATGTCTTGTCCGTTGTTAGATATAAACTCCGACAAACTTGGGCATACAGAATAAGAACGCAACTCATTTATAAGTCTATTCTTATTATAAATTGCAGCCTTAATATTTTGCAATACATATTCTTTAGCCTTTTTCTCCATGTGAATAGAGCATCCACGTGGCAATAATGTAAAGCCATTCTTTATTTGGTCAACTATATTCTTATCCGTATGAGTCATTAAACTACGAAAACGGCTTGCGTAATCATATTTCTGATTCAATTGTGCAACAAAGTCTAAGACTGTCAATACTTGTTTACCCGGATAAAGGCGTAATCCTCGTCCCAGCTGCTGTAGAAATATTGTAATACTTTCTGTAGGACGAAGAAACAAAACTGTATCAACTGCTGGAATGTCAACACCTTCATTATACATGTCAACGACACAAAGATAATTTATTTCTCCGTTCTCAAATTTCTTATTTATGGATCGACGATCTTCCGAATTATCAACTGTCAAAGAAGCCGCTTTAAAACCGACTCTAGTTAATTCTTCAGCCATAAAACGGGCATGATCTGTGTTAGCACAGAAACATAATGCCTTGCATTTGTATTCATCTGCCAGATAATATCTTAACTTATCAACAATAAGCGCGACCCTTTGTCTGGTACAAAGTTTTGTAATTATCTTCGAAGGTATATATTTATTTCCTGACATCAATTCATCATCTGTCAAATCTGTATCGTCGCTTATACAAAGGTATTGAAATGGTGTAAGCAAACCTTCGTCCAACGCTTGTGGCAGTCGTATTTCAGCACTTATCCTATTACAGAAATCAGGTAAGAGACTTTGCCCGTCCATACGTTCAGGAGTAGCAGTTAATCCAATTAATATTTTTGGAGTGAAATGCTCTATAATTTTTCTGTAACTGTTTGCAACAAGATGATGGGCCTCATCTATCACGATATATTCATAATAATCTGAAGGCAGCTTGGCAAAGGTCTCAGAATAATTAGAATTAAATGTTTGTACAGACACAAACAGATGATCTATATTACCAGGCTTGTAACTACCTACCCACATATCGCCAAAGTTTGCATTCATCAGCACACTCCGGTATGTAAATAATGATTGTTTAAGGATCTCTTCTCGATGTGCAACAAACAGTATCTTTCCAAATTGAGTACTATGTACAAAGTTTATCTTATAATCGAACGCTGATATTACGGTCTTACCTGTTCCTGTTGCAGCAACTATAAGATTTTTGTTAATGCCTGCTTCCCTTATAGCCTGTAACCTGTCCAATATTTGTTTCTGGTGTGGCAATATTGAATATCTATGAAAAATTGCAGTGCCCTTAAACTGTTCAAGTTCTTTTTTAGTCTGATCATAGAAACGTTTTATACCACCTTCATTGAAGTCCTCAAAATTTTGACTGTTCCAATATTGCTCAAAAGTTGCAATGGCAGCCTTTAATATATGCGGATTCTCAACATTAGTAATTCTTATATTCCATTCCAATCCATCTGTTTGTGCTGATTTTGAAAGATTTGACGAACCTATATAGGCAGTATGAAGACCAGAATTTCTCTCAAAAATAAAAGCTTTAGCATGTAGGCGTTCTATTTTTGTATTATAAGATATACGTATTTGCGTATTGGGCAACTGAGACAGTCGTTCCAATGCTTTAGCTTCTGTTATTCCACAATATGTTGTAGTAATAATGCGAAGTTCATGTCCTGGAGTAGAACAGAACTTATATAAGGCATCATAAATTAGATTAATTCCTGATAGACGAAGGAACGATACAATAATAAATATTTTATCTGCACAAATAATGTCTCTTTCTATTTCACTGCCCAAGGGTACAGCACTTTGTCCACCAGTGAAAAGATTACTTACCCTAAATCCAGATAAAGGGCGAATCAAACTTTTATTTGTCACTTTTAATTTTACTTCCTCCTCATTGCTAATAACAGCAGTTAAGAGCTTATCGTGTTCTTTTATTTTATCGTTATTATCATCGTCTATAAGGCCTATTATTCTATTGATGTAATCGCGTTTCTCTTTTAAAGATAAAGACTCGTCATTCAGTTTATTCTTAATAATCTTGCTGACATAAGCTGTCAGTATTGATGGCGATTCGGCAATATCTATATTTTCTTTTTTGCATATCAGACCCTCATTTTGAGCCTCATCAATGTCTTTTGAAACTTGTTCAGAAATAACATTTTCGTATACGCCTTTAACTAATTTCATAAGAATAGATACCTTTATAAGAATTGCATTCTAATTTAATGCAAAAGTACAAATTTAACTGTAAATAATCAATAAATGAATGTTTAATGAAGCTTTTCATCTCCAATATTGAATAAAAGATTATCTTAATATTTAGAATATTCTAAATGATTTACTTGAGAACTTGTCCATCTCTTCGTGGTACTTTACGACATTCCACGAGCACCCGACATTCCAGATGTGGGAAAGGCCCTATCTTGAAACAGGGAGCTGGAAAACAAAGATGGAAAGTATGCATTTCCTTTTGTATCCGAAAAGATTGTCGTATATTTGCCTTCATTTCAACAGACAACAGGAACGTATGCGAACAGGACGAATAGAACGTGAGACAAAAGTGGTGCGCAAGATGATAGAACTTTACTGCCGCTACAAGCTACATCTGAAAGAAATGCCCGACGAATATGTGCAATTATGTGACTATGCCTCAAAAAGGCTCTCCCACTGCCGGTATGGCGACGCAAAAGACGCCTGCCAACGGTGCCGCACACACTGCTATGCTCCCGCACAACGTGAGATGATACGCAAGGTGATGCGTTGGGTAGGACCGCGCATGCTCCTGTATGCTCCCCTGACCACCATCCGCCATTGGATGAACCGGTGATCATAAGACCATCGTAGAGCCTGAAGACCGTGAGCGTTGCCGCCAAGGCACGCCTAAGTCCCTGATGCCCTCTTCGAAGCTCAGTGCACCATAACAAAATAAACCCCGGACCAGATGCGTGGCATCGTGATCCGGGGTTAAATATTGAGCAGCCTTGGAGGCCGGGATTACATGTCTGAGAGGTTGATCATCTCGTCGTGGAGCTTACGGCGCTCGACACACATCTGGAGCAACTTCTTCTTACGGCTCGGTGTGATCATACGACGGACGAAGATGTTGGGAATGGCCACGCCGACAGAGATGAAGAGGATGACGAGCGAGGCTTTCATCAGGTTGCCCGTGGCAGCCGTCAGCTCACCCACCACTCCGTGCATGTCGAGGAATCCGAAGAGGGCGCGGTACATCAGCACTCCGGGGATCATCGGGATGACGCTCGGGATGGAGAGGCAGTGATGGGGCGTGTGCAGCCAGTGCTGTGCCTTCGTGCAGATGATCGAGATGAGCGTCGAACCGGCGAAGGAGCCGATGATCAGTCCCTGGTCGAGGCCGATGTTGTTGTTGCTCGGACCGAGGTTGACGAAGTTACGCGTACAAACGGCGATGATACCTCCGATAGCCACTGCCCAGAGCAGGCGCTTCGGGATGTTGAAGATCATCGAGAAGCCCATGGCCGATACGGCGGCCGCGATGGCGAAGGAGATGTAGTTGTTGTGCGGCGTCATGCTCAGGTCGGTCATGAAGTTGTCGACACCACAGAAATAGATGGCCGCCGCCTGTCCGAACGACATGGCCAGGATCATCAGCAGGATGTTCGTGGCCCTGGTGATGCCGATATCGACATATCCGTTGATCATGTCGTTCACGAAGTTGATCAGCGGCACACCGGGCACGATGAAGAGCGAGCAGGCCATGAAGGGATGCCAGGGTGTGGAGCTGACGAGAAAGGACGGCAGCGAGGCGGCTATCGTCGAATTGACCGACAGGAAGGACGAGAGCCATGCCAGCAGCGTGGCCACGAAGGCGGAGATGGCGATGCCCATCAGCCAGTTCATGCCCTTGCGTCCGAGCCATCCCTTGAGATACATGCCCACCGCAGCGGCGATGGAGGCATAGAAGAACGCTGTCCAGTCGCAACCGAACTGAACGCAGAAGCCGCCGCAGGCGAAGCCCGTTCCGATGGCCACCTGCAGGGGAGTGTAGTTGCGGGGCATCGACTCGATCTTGTCGAGCTCCTGTTCGAAGCGCTCCAGCGAATAGTCCTCCTTGATGGCCGTCCAGAGCATCTTGCTCATAGCGGAGATGGCGGTCATGTTGACGCCGTGCTTCTCGATGCGCTGGAACTTCGTGAACGAGTGCTTCTCATCACTCAGGTTCACCATCAGCATGTTGTAACTGACGTAAATGTGGATGTAGCCCTCGGGCAGTCCGAGGTAGGCTTCCGCACGCCGCATGTTGCGGAGGATTCGGGCCGTGTCAGCCAGACTCTCCATCAGAATGCCTCCTACGCGAAGGAGCAGATCCAGCTTGCGGCGAAGAAGAATCTCGGTTGTTGAATGATGCTCTGTCATGAATAAGTCAATAAAAAATATTACCTGTCTATGTAGTTTCTGCAAAGGTACAACAATTCGCGCGAATGGCGCACGGATTGTGTATAAAAATTGAATATTTCAAGAAAGCAGGGAGACCATGATGCGCGCCGCATTGTCGGGCGCCACGTCCTTACCGAGCCTTTTGGCCATCTCGTCGTAGTCGGCGAGCATGGCGTCGCGTCCGGTGCCGCCGGGCAGGAGCCTCAGCAGCTCCCCGCGGATGTTGGACACGGTGAAGCGGTCGGCCAGCAGCTCCTGCACGATCTCGCGGTCGGCGATGAGATTGACCAGCGAGATGTACTTGCACCGGATGATGTGATTGAAGGCGAAGCGGATGAGATGGGGCACGGGGGTCTCGTAGCACACCACCTGAGGCACGCGGAAGAGGGCGGTCTCCAGCGTCGCCGTGCCGCTCGTCACCATCGCCGCCACGGAATGGGTCAGAAGGGCGTAGGTGTCGTTGTCCACTTTTTTCACCGGCTTGCCGGCAATGAACCTCTCGTAGTAGGCATCGTCGACCGACGGTGCGCCGGCCAGCACGAGCTGATAGTTGAATGCCGGCGAGAGGGAGTCGGCGATCAGCGGGGCGGCGGCCTCGATCATCGCGGGCAGGTTGTCCTTGATCTCCTGACGGCGCGAGCCGGCCAGCAGGGCAATGATCGGACGGTCGGGATCGAGCTGCCAGCGGCGGCAGAAGTCGGCGCGCGTCTCATGATAGCCGGCACGGAAGGTGTCCACCTCCTCGACGGTGGGATTGCCGCCATAGTGGATCTTTTAATGATGCTTTCCCTCATAGAGGATCTTGTAATGATGCTTGCCCTCATAGAACGGCACCTCGAACGGCAGGATGGAGAACAGCTCGCTGACATCGCGGCGGATGCGGCGGATGCGCCACTCCTTCCATGCCCAGATCTTCGGAGAGATGTAGTAGTACACGGGTATCCGGGTATGGGCATGCACATACTTCGCGATGTCGAGGTTGAAGCCCGGATAGTCGACGAGGATCACCACATCGGGCTGCCAGGCCGTGATGTCGCGCTTGCACATGGCCATGTTCCTGAAGATGGTGCGCAGATGGAGCAGCACGGGCACGAAGCCCATGTAGGCCAGCTCGCGGTAGTGCTTCACGCACGTGCCGCCGACAGCCGTCATCAGATCACCACCGAAGAAGCGGAACTCGGCGCTGCTGTCCTCTTTTTTCAGGCTCTGCATCAGTCTGCTGGCATGCAGGTCGCCACTGGCCTCACCCACGATCAGATAATACCTCATAGATTCCAGCTTTTCACTTCGTCCATATAACCGTAGGCCGTCACGTCAATGGTGGTAGGCGTGATGGCCACATAGCCCTGCTCAAGGGCCCACTGGTCGGTGCCTTCCACGCCGGCCTCGTCGTTCTGGAAATGTCCCACCATCCAGTAGTAGTCGTATCCGCGGGGATGGTGCTCGGTGACTACCTCCTGCACCCAGCGGCCCATCGTCATGCGGCACACCTTCACGCCCTTAAACTCCTGACGGGCAGGGAAGTTGACATTCAGGCAGCAGCCGCGCGGCATGCCCTTCTCGAGCACCCGGCCGACGATCTCGCGCACATAGGGAGCGATAGGATCGAGGTTGGCCGTCTCGTCGTAGTAGCAGCTCGAGAAGGCGATGGAGGGGATATACTTCATGGCACCCTCATAGGCCACGCCCATCGTGCCGGAATAGTGATTGTTCACCGCAGAGTTGTCGCCGTGGTTGCAGCCGCCGAGGATCAGGTCGGGCCGGCGGTCGGGGCAGAGCTTGGCAAGGGCTATCTTCACGCAGTCGACGGGCGTGCCGTTGCACGACCACACCTCCGTGTCGCCCATGTTGTGGCGCCGCTTGAGGAGCAGGGGCAACGTGGCCGAGAAGGCACAAGAGTAACCCGAGCGCGCACTCTCCGGCGCACAGACGAGCAGATCGGCCATGGGCTTGAGGATCTCCACGAGCTTGCGGATGCCCGGGGCATGATAGCCGTCGTCGTTGGAAATGAGTATAAATGGTCTTTTCTTTTCCATCTGAAAAAAAATAAATTATTCACTGCAAAAGTACGAAAAAACCCTTAATTCGGTCGCGTTCTCATGCAAAATATGTATCTTTGCAACATTATCAGCCAGTAAGCCGGTAAGCCGGCGGCCGTCAAACCGCCTATGGCGGGGGGCCTCGCCCCGCGCGGGCGGCTGCTGGGCGGTCTGCTCCGCCCAGCGCCGAAGGCTGAAAGCCAAAAGCTCAAAATCATATCATTCATGGCAAAAATCATCGCTTTAGCCAATCAGAAGGGCGGTGTGGGCAAGACCACGACGACCATCAACCTTGCCGCATCACTGGCCACGCTGGAGAAGAGCGTGCTGGTGGTGGACGCTGACCCACAGGCCAACGCATCGAGCGGACTCGGTGTGGACCTGGCCGAGGTGGACTGCTCTATCTACGAGTGTATCATCGATCATGCCGACGTGCACGATGCCATCTACACCACCGACATCGAGGGACTGGACATCATCCCCAGCCACATCGACCTGGTGGGCGCGGAGATAGAGATGCTCAACCTCGACAACCGCGAGAAAGTGATCAAGCAGGTGCTCGCCCCGATCCAGAACGATTACGACTATATCCTCATCGACTGCTCGCCCTCACTGGGCCTCATCACCGTCAACGCCCTCACGGCCGCCGACTCGGTGATCATCCCCGTGCAGTGCGAATACTTTGCCCTGGAGGGTATCTCCAAGCTGCTCAACACCATCAAGATCATCAAGAGCAAGCTCAACCCGAAACTGGAGATCGAGGGCTTCCTGCTGACGATGTACGACTCGCGCCTCCGCCTGGCCAACCAGATCTACGACGAGGTGAAGCGCCACTTCCAGGAGCTTGTCTTCAAAACCGTCATCCAGCGCAACGTGAAGCTCTCCGAGAGCCCCTCGCACGGCCTGCCCGTGATCCTCTACGACGCCGACTCGACGGGAGCCAAGAACCACCTGGCACTGGCCAAGGAGATCATCAGCAAGAACGAAGGATGAGGACCCGCGGAGCGACACACAGACACCAACGGATAACCGCTCCGCCCACCACTAAACGACAAGCAAGAAGAAATGGCAGTACACAAGAAATACAACGCCTTAGGCCGGGGACTCGACGCCCTGATCTCGACGGAGGCCGTGCGCACGCAAGGCTCCTCGACGATCAACGAGATTCCCATCGACCAGATACAACCTAACGCGGAACAGCCGCGTACCCTCTTCGACGAAGAGGCACTGCACGACCTGGCCAAGAGCATCAAGGAGATCGGCATCATACAGCCCATCACGCTCCGCCAGATCGCCGAGAACAAATTCCAGATCATTGCCGGCGAACGACGCTGGCGCGCCGCACAGCTCGCCGGCCTGCGCTCGCTGCCCGCCTATATCCGCACCATCAAGGACGAGAACGTCATGGAGATGGCACTCGTGGAGAACATCCAGCGCGAGGACCTCAACGCCATCGAAATAGCGCTGGCCTACGAGCACCTGCTCGAGAACACGGGCATGACACAGGAGCAGGTGTCCGAGCGCGTGGGCAAGAGCCGCACGGCCATCACCAACTACCTGCGACTGCTCAAGCTGCCCGCCGAGGTGCAGATGGCGCTGCAGAACAAGCAGATCGACATGGGACACGCACGCGCACTCCTCTCTCTCGAGGACCCGAAGCTGCAGCTCAAGGTGTTCCGCGAGCTGCTGAAGAACAAATGGTCGGTGCGCAAGGTGGAGGAGATCTGCCAGCACCTGAAGAACGGCGAGGACCTGGAGACCGGAAAGAAGAAGATCCAGGCCAAGAACCAGCTGCCCGAGGAGTACACACGGATGAAGAACGACCTGTCGGGCTACTTCCAGGCGAAGGTGCAGCTCTCCTGCACGGCCAAGGGCAAGGGAAAGATCAGCATCCCCTTCAACGACCAGGCCGACCTGGAACGTATCATGCAGCTTTTCGCACGGATGAAAGACAATAATCTGCCGGAGGAATGATCACAATTCGAACGATCTGTCTGGCCCTGACCCTCGTACTGGCCACGGCCGCACAGGCGCAGACCGACGCCCCATCGAGAAGACGGGTGCAGCCGCAGCGCAACACACCGACCCTCGTCGCCGACAGCATGGCGGTGGGGGAAGCGGACAAGCTGACGACAATCACTGCCGACAGCATCCTGCCGGCGGCCTACGGCACGGCGCAAGGTGCCGACAGCCTGACCACCGACAGCCTGACGACGAAGAAGCACAAGCGCGACTGGGCCACGTGGAAGCCGAGCGCGAAGCGCGCGCTATGGCTCTCCCTCGTACTCCCCGGCGCAGGACAGATATACAACCGCAAATACTGGAAGCTGCCTATCATCTACGGCGGATTCGTGGGATGTGCCTACGCCCTGCGGTGGAACAACATGATGTACCGCGACTACTCGCAGGCCTATCTCGACATCATGGACGACGACCCGACGACAGAGAGCTACAACCAGTTTCTCCATCTGGGCAACACCATCACCGACAGCAACCTCGCACAGTACCAGGAGATCTTCCGCAAGCGTAAGGACCGCTACCGCCGCTGGCGCGACATGAGCGTCTTCGCACTCATCGCCGTCTATGCCCTCAGCGTCATCGACGCCTACGTCGACGCCTCCCTGAGCGAGTTTGACATCTCGCCCGACCTGAGCTTCCACGTGACGCCGGCCATCATCAACAACTCTACCAACACCAACGCCTACGCGCTGAGAAGCAGTGGCATCGGCGTACAATGTAGTCTCACTTTTTAATTCCCGTAATGAAGAAAATACTTATTGCCATCGCGGCTCTTATCTTAGAAGTACCTACGGGCCTCTTCGCCCAGAACAACGAACCCACCTCGATCACCGTGAAGGATGCTCAGGGACGGGATGAACAGATAGACCTGCCGGAGTCGATGACCGCAGACATCGACTCGCTGATGAACGATTATATCCACAAGACCTACCTCAAGCCCAGCAGCGACTGCAACATGCCGGACATCAACCCGGTGTATGAGAAAGAGGTATATAAAGAGCGGCTCGCCAAGCTGCCTACCGTTATAGAAATGCCTTACAACGACGTAGTGCAGTCGTTCATCGACCGCTACAGCGGCAAGCTGCGCCACTCGGTGGCCTTCTGGCTCGGCGCACAGAACTTCTACATGCCGATCTTCGAGACGGCACTGGAAACCTACGGACTGCCGCTGGAGCTGAAGTACCTGCCGGTGATCGAGTCGGGCCTCAACCCGCAGGCCGTCTCGCGCGTAGGCGCCACAGGCCTCTGGCAGTTCATGATCACGACGGGCAAGCGCTACGGACTGGAGGTGAACTCACTCGTCGACGAGCGCCGCGACCCGGTGAAGGCCAGCTATGCCGCCGCACACTACCTGCGCGACCTCTACACCATCTTCGGTGACTGGAACCTCGTGGTGGCCGCCTACAACTGCGGACCGGACAAGATCAACCACGCCATCCACCGTGCCAAGGGCGAGAAGGACTACTGGAAGATCTATCCCTACCTGCCGCGTGAGACACGCGGATACGTGCCGGCCTTCATCGCCGCCAACTACATCATGAACTACTACTGCGACCACAATATCTGTCCGCTGGTGACCGACCTGCCGGTGAAGACCGACACCGTGATGGTCACACGCGACGTACACTTCGAACAGGTTGCCCACGTGCTGGGCATGACCGTGGATCAGCTGAAAAGCCTTAACCCACAATACCGGCACAATGTCATCAACGGTGCGACTCACGCCTCTACGCTGCGTCTGCCCACAACGATGATCAACACCTTTATCGACAGGGAAGACTCCATCTACGCCTACAACGCCGACGAGCTGCTCTCGAAGCGCAAGGAGGTGGAGGTGACCCAACAGGCAGAGGTGAGCGACAGCAAGAGCTCGAAGAGCTCGAGCAGACGCTCCTCAAAGGCCTCGTCAAGAAAAAAGAAGAGCAAACGCTCCAGCAAGAAACGCGCAAGCAAGAGCGTCACCATCCGGGAGGGTGACACCCTCAGCGAGATCGCCGAGCGCCACCACACAACGGTGAAGAAGCTCAAGAAGCTCAACGGCATCTCGGGCAGCAGCATCAGAGCCGGAAAGAAGATAAAGGTGAAATAAGCATCATACCTTAAAACTCACCAACTAAATACATGCATTATGGACGATCAGCAAGATATCAAAGCCAAGGAGCGCGAGGCTGCCGACAATAAGATGATCAAAAATGCCTTCCAGCATCTGCTCGACACCTATCTCAGCTCGCGCCACCGCAAAAAAGTGGACATCATCACCAAGGCCTTCAACTTCGCCCGTCAGGCTCACAAAGGCGTACGCCGCCTGTCGGGAGAACCCTATATCATGCACCCCATCGCCGTGGCACAGATCGCCTGCCAGGAAATGGGACTGGGCTCAACGAGCATCTGCGCCGCGCTGCTCCATGATGTGGTGGAGGACACGGAATACTCCGTCGAAGACATACAGAACATCTTCGGTGAAAAGATAGCGCTGATCGTCGACGGACTGACCAAGATCTCCGGCGGCATCTTCGGTGACAAAGCCTCCGCACAGGCCGAAAACTTCAAGAAGCTGCTGCTCACGATGAGCGACGACATCCGCGTCATCCTCATCAAGATCTGCGACCGTCTGCACAACATGCGCACGCTCGCCTCACAGCCCGCCAACAAGAAATACAAGATCGCAGGAGAGACGCTCTATATCTATGCGCCGCTGGCCAACCGCCTGGGACTGAACAAGATCAAGACCGAGCTGGAAGACCTCTCCTTCCGCTATGAGCACCCGGAGGAGTATGCCACCATCGAGAGCAAGCTGAACATGACGAAGGAACAGCGCCAGAAGGTGTTCGACGACTTCACCGCACCCATCCGGCAGATGCTCGACAAGATGGGCATGACCTACTACATCAAGCAGCGTGTCAAGAGCCCCTACTCCATCTGGTGCAAGATGCAGAACAAGCACGTCACCTTCGAGGAGATCTACGACATCCTCGCCGTCCGCATCGTCTTCACGCCGAAGGACCGCAAGGACGAGATCAACAACTGCTTCCAGATCTATGTGGGACTGAACCAGATCTACAAGAGCCACCCCGACCGGCTGCGCGACTGGGTGAACCACCCGAAGGCCAACGGCTACCAGGCCCTCCACGTGACGATGATGTCGCACCAGGGACAATGGATAGAGGTGCAGATCCGCTCCGACAGAATGGACGAGATCGCAGAAAAGGGCTTCGCCGCCCACTGGAAATACAAGGAAGGCGGAGAGGCCGAGCACGACGAGAGCGAGCTCAACAACTGGCTCTCCACCATCAAGGAGATCCTCGACGATCCGCAGCCCGACGCCATGGACTTCCTCGACGCCATCAAACTCAACCTGTTCGCCTCCGAGATATTCGTCTTCACACCGAAGGGTGAGGTGAAGACCATGCCGGCGGGATCGACCGTCCTCGACTTCGCCTTCTCCATCCACACCGTACTCGGCTCGCACTGCATCGGCGCCAAGGTGAACCACAAGCTCGTGCCGCTGAGCCACAAGCTGCAGAGCGGCGACCAGGTGGAGGTGCTCACCTCGAAATCGCAATACGTGAAACCCGAATGGCTCAACTTCGCCTCCTCGGCCAAGGCCAAGGGAAAGATACAGGCCATACTCAGAAGACAGGACCGCGAGACACAGAAGAAGGGCGAGAACACGCTCAACGAATGGCTTGAAGAGAAGGAGCTGACACTCACCACGTCGATCCTCGACAAGCTCTGTGAGTTCCACGGCCTGCAACGCCACGAGGATCTCTTCAAAGGACTCGGCGACAAGAGCATCCAGCTCTCCGACAAGGACCTCAACGAAATACACGGCACCAACAAGAAAAAGATCAGCGTGGTGCCCACAGGATGGCGCCGCTACGTACCCTTCATCGGCAAGAAACAGACGGACTCCGAGCAGCCGTCGAAGAGCCTGCTCGTCGTCGGCAAGGACTTCAACAAGAAGAAGCCCTGCATCATCAGCGAGGACACCATCGGCATGTATATCTTCCCGGCGTGCTGCCACTGCATCCCCGGCGACGACATCCTCGGCTTCATCGACGAGAAGAACCGCGTGGAGATACACCGGCGCGACTGCCCCGTGGCCAGCAAGCTGAAAGCCAGCTTCGGCAACCGCATCCTCGACGCACAGTGGGACATGCACCAGCGCCTCTTCTTCGACGCGACGATCGAGACACACGGCACCGACCGCAAGGGAATGCTCTTCGACGTGTCGGACGTCCTCTTCAGACAGCTCAACGTCAATATCCACAACGTGTCGTTCTCCGCTGACGAAGGACTATTTGTGGGAAAGATAGAGATCCGCGTACACGACCGCAACGAGGTGCGGACCATCATCAACGCGCTGAAGAAGATTCCTGACATGCAGGAGATCCTGCAGATAAAATAAACCCAAAGGAACAGACATAGCTGTGCACCGGCCCCATTATGAAGGCAGCGTACAGCTATGTCTGTTTTTTCTCCATTCCTATGCTTCCTACTCCGTATTGTCTTTCCCCCAATACATTCCGTATTCTTTTCCCATCCCGTGCGTCCCATCATACGGACGATACAACCGGGACATCCCATCTGGAAGTGACGGCAGCAAATGCCCGGTGGAGGTGATGTAGAAAAGCCTCCTATCCCAGTGTTGTTGCTCGTCCGCACAGAAAGGCCAATATAGCGACGCACATCGTGTATCCGCTACTGCAAATGTCTACCTTATATATATAATAGGTGTCTGACGAGTTAATAAGGAAGCCGCTTCAAGGAGCCATATACTACTTGACTGGCGAGCCATATATATCATTCTACGGTCTTTCCTGCCCGATTTCACGAAGGACACCAGCAGCCCAATCTACGAGTCTCAGACTGTATTCATCAAGATCGTAATCCTGGAGACCGATAGCCATAGAGGAGGCCATAGCCAAGACATCCCGGTCTTCACCGGAGACAACATCGGCCAACTCACGGAAAGAAGCTATGTAGTCGCCCGTATCATAATAATATTTCATGCGAACTGTAAAGCGCGCCGCCTTGTAAAGTCCGACAAGAGCCTCTCTGTTCCGCGCATGCAGCAGATTGTGCGAACTAGCATGATACACGGTGCAGGCACCGGTATGCACGGCACGATGCACGTCCTCCCGTGTAAAGGACAGGCCCAAGCTATCGAGCGAACCCATGATGGCCCGTGTATCCAAAACCAACTGCAACAAGTCGGACTTCTCCCAGGCGCATAACTCGGCCGTACCACACACGAAGCCGCAGATCTTATCACTATGATCCATCTTATCGATCATATTGCGGTATGCCAAGAGATCATGATGATCCATGCCGTCGACTATCACGACAACATCTATGTCGCTATCCCTTGTCGGCTCCCCCCGACCATAGCTGCCTTGTATACCGAAAAAACAAAGACGACTGCCAAAAAGATCTGTCAGCCGTTGCTGGAAAAGATCCAACCACGAGGTTATATCCAATTCTGTCTGTATTGCCATATTCTTACTGTTATCATCCCTATTCTAAAAAAGGCGGCTGCCCTGTGTCTCGGACACCGGAACAGCCGCCTGATCTGTCTTATTGCTCGGGCAGGATCGCCTGCCGTGAGAAAGTCTGGAAATATCCCAGACATGTGTCGCGCCACTCCCGCGCATTCTCCACCTGCTCCTCCAACCGCCGGCTGACCTCGTCGAAGCGCTGCGGGTCGACATAAGGCCGCATCCGCTTCCACGTGTCGGCGAAGCGCTGTGCCTCCGCCACGCCATGATTGTAGTGGGAGCAGAGACTCTGCCATAGCGTGCTGCCGTCCTTCATCTTATGATTCCAGCCGACATGATGGAACCACAGGAGATACTCCTCGGGACAGGTGTCGATGTTGTTGTACAGGCTGTCGTAGGGATGCCGGTACTGGCTGACCGCCTTCGAGCCGCTCATCGTGCGGTCGAAGCCGATGCCCGCACTGTCGGCCTTGTGATAATAGACGGGGCACCACTCGATGGGGTACTGCGGATAGAAGCCCTGAGGCTCCGGACCGTAATGATGATCGGCCTTGAAGATGTGGTGAAGGCCAAGGGGCATCATATAGTCGACACAAGCCTCGCGGCTGCTGGCCATCACCTCCCTCATAGGATTGACAAAGGCCGTGTCGTGGGTGAAGGTCTGCTTCAGCCACTCTGTAGCGATGCTGTCGGACGACAGGGAGGCGTTCCAGGCCAGACGGCCAAAGGCATACCAGTTGGCCTGCGAATAATGATGACCACACCAGTTGGCGTCATCCCCGATATTGGCCACGCCGGCAATACCGACGAGACTGTCGGGACGGACGAAGGAGAAGAACTCTTTCCACATCGGTGCCAGATAGACCAGATGGCGGCTCTGTCCGAGATACTCCTGCGTGATCTGCAGCTCGGCCATCATCGGTGTCTGCCTGATGTTGTCGAACAACGGGGCATAGGGCTCGCGCGGCTGGAAATCGAGCGGTCCGTTCTTACACTGGAGGATGACATTGTCCCTAAACTGGCCGTCGAGATCCTTGAACTCGCTCACGGCCTGCATCACCCGGTCCTCACCCTCATGATTGCCATAGACGAAGCTGCGCCAGATCACCAGACCGCCATACGGCTGCAGGGCATCGGCCAGCATATTGGCACCCTCGGCATGGGTGCGGTGATAATCGCCGGGGCCGGGCTGTCCCTCCGAATTGGCCTTCACCAGAAATCCGCCAAAGTCGGGTATCGCCTTATACAGCTCACCGGCCTTGTCTCTCCACCACCGGCGGACACCCTCATCGAGGGGATCGGCAGTCGGCAGTCCGCCCTCGGCCATCGGCGAGGCGAAGTTGACGGAAAGATAGACACGGATGCCATAGTCGCGAAAGAGGTCGGCCAGCACCTTCACCTTTTTTATATAGGTGGCATTGAGCATCTTGGGCGACGCATTGACATTGTTGATCACCGACCCGTTGATGCCTATCGACGCATTGGCCCTGCAGTAGTCGGTAAGGCGCTTGCGCAAGGCAGTGATCATGGTGCCCTTGTCGCCGTCGATCTCGTCCCACTTCCAGATGCTCCTGCCGGCATAGCCCCGTTCGATGGAGCCGTCCAGATTGTCCCAGTGGTTGAGCAGGCGATACCTCACCGTGGGCTGCTCCTTGATGTGAAGCGCACCGACGGGCAGCCCGGTGTCCTGGATACGCAACAGCTCGTAGGCTCCATAGAGCAGGCCGCGGCTGGTGCCGGCCTTCACCGTGACACCGGACGCATCCGGTGCGGAACTGATCTCAAAGCCCTCGCCGCTGTCTGCCGACTTGTCTCTGACGAGCCTGACGGCCGCACCATGCCAATAGGCCGACAGCTCCTGCACCGCTATCCGCGCTGTTGCCGACCGGTCGTTGGTCGCTACCTTGCACGGAGACGGATTGCGGGAAGCCCGCAGCCACAGCCGGGAGCCGTCCTCCGCATGCAGCAGGACTCCTGTGGCCAGGGCGAATAGTAGTGTTAGAAATGTTTTCTTCATGCTTTCTGATTTATTTTAGTTTTTGTTTTTAGCTTGTTGACCGTGCACCTTCCTCCATATCAGGCCAGGTTCCCGGTATTGCGTACGCAGGCGGTCTCTCACCTCCCGCTTCCTCAATGCAAAAATAGGGAAAAACGTCCAAATCTCAAAACAGCTTCCTACTAAAATCAGCCTTCCACTCCATCTATCCCTGACAAGGCATAGATGGCAGACAGCTGCCGGCCAGGAAGCGGACACCTACCGGAAAGGCACAAAAAAAGAATGCCTGCCGGAAACAACGCTGATCCCCGTTACCGTCATCACCCTTTCCCTTACCCGACGGCAAGAGAAAGGGTGATCAGCATCCGGTCAGCACGGTTTCAGGCCGACACTCTTCCTATCGGCATCACTCCAGATACATGCAGTCGATATCCGGCATGTTGCTTGATGCATTGTACAGTCTGATGACATTGTTGCCGGCCTTCAGCTTGACTTCCATCTTATACTTCTTGACCGTCGACCAGTCACCGGTGTTGCAGGTGAGCTTGCCATACGCCTTGCCGTTCACCTCACAGTACATATCGCGGGACTCGCCGGAGATGACCGACAGTGTCATGGAATAGGTGCCGCCCTTGGGCACATACACATCGCGCCACTGCAGGTCGTTGCTGGCCTTTCCGCCCAGCCAGCCGACTTTCATTCCGCCCGAGCAGCCGGCCTGCTCCTCATAGACGGCTGTGCCGACGGCCTGGTTGTTCTGCAGTTCCTGATAGTCGCTCAGGTAGGCCGTCTCAGCCTCATAGCATCTGCGCATCAGGCGCTTCTTTCCCGTCAGCTGGAATACACGCACGCCATGGGCAGCCACCGTCACCTTCATCTGGCCGGCGCAGGTCTCCTTCGACTTATCGATCAGATCGTAGACCTTCACATTGCCTCCCAGGCACACATCCTGGAAAGACACGTCGACAGTCTTCTGGATGTCCGTGGGATTGTAGACCGCAATGACACGTGTCGTAGAATTGCGTTTCCGGAAGTCCTTCACCAAGGTGTACACACCATCCTTCACGCATGCCACGTAGGCCTGCAGGCCCAGCGAGTCCTGATTAACCGCTATCAGATCCTCATTGCCCAGCAGCTTCAAGGTCTTGTCGCTGGCAGTGGTCAGATCGCAACCGATGAGCAACGGCGAGCTCATTATGCACCACATGGCGAAATGGGTCTGGTCCTCGGTGTCGGTCATACCGCGTCCCACCTCCAGCATGTCCATGTCGTTATAATGTCCGGGACTGCAATAGGCCGAGAGATACATATTCTGCCGGATGATATTGGCCACCGATCCCCATGAGTTGTTGATGTCCTGTGAGATGCGCCAGGAGTTGGCCATCTTGCACACCCATGTGCCGGGGAAGTCCCATCTGCACACATTGTACACAACATCCCTTCCCGTGGCCTTGATTGCCTTTGCGATATCTGTATAGCGTGTCTGCGGATCAAGGGCGAGGTGCTCGGAGTTCTGAGGAGCGTTACCGCCACAGAAATCCACTTTGATGAAGTCGAACTTCAACGAATCGAAATACAGACGGCAGTCCTGTGCCTCGTGCTCGTATATGCCGGCACCGACTCCTCCCGGCTCGCCATTGTAGAACGAGGCGCAGGTGTTGTGCCCGGCGTCAGTGTAGATACCGGCCTTGAGCCCCTTGCCATGGATATACTCTACCACCGGCTTCAGACCGCCGGGAAACTTGCTCGTGTTGATCAGCAGATTGCCCTTGGCATCCCTGCCGGCAAAGAAGCCGTCGTCGATGTTGACATAGCGATATCCCACACGGCTCAATCCTGTCGACACGAGCGCATCGGTCTGCCGGCGGATCAGACCATCGCTGATACGGGCGAAATAGGTGTTCCAGGAACTCCACCCCATGGTTGGGGGCACAAAAGACTTACCCCAGGCTGTGACCACCGAAGACAAAGCCAGGAGAAGAAGTAGAAAATGTTTATTCATATTACCAATGATATAATATTTTTAGAATTAACAAAGATAGTTTTAGTAAATCAAGTAAGGAATGAGGAGCAGATTCCCGTCTTCCGAATACAAAGTAAATCAATCTGCGGGATATATGAAAATATTTTCACCAGAAAAATCAGTCAAATCCGCCTCTAATCCTCATTCTGAGAAATTATGAACAAACACTATAGAAAATGTTACAAATGACCGGAGCCGTCACATACCGACTTGCGTCGTACAACCGCTTCCGTCAAAGGGGAGACGGAGGCGAATCCAACCTCCACCACCTGTTGACCGCTATGGCATCCCTCTGTTTCCTACGTCACACAACCGACCCGTCCAACAGCCAGACTGTCATCTCCGAGGTTGGGAC
>HF988584.1 GCA_000431975.1 Prevotella sp. CAG:924
ATATCCCAGAAAAAGTTACCACTGGATACTTGGCAAAGTATCCTTGGTAACTCATCAAATTTCCAGTACTAGCTCATCAAATTTCCAGTACTAACTTGTCGAATTTCCAGTACTAACTTGTCGAATTTCCAGTGGTAACTTTGCCCTCGCAAATATCTTCCTTTGCGGTCGCACCAGTCTTCCTGTTTTAGCCCACCTTATTTGCCGGCTGAACGGAGGCTGCAATGCCTCATGGAAAGGCCTTCTGAAGGGAGAAAAAGGAGCAATAGTCGTACCATTTTTCATTACACGCCACGGCCCCTGGCAGGCAGGCGTCCGGACTTTGTCGCGAATCAACCTAAGCCGGTAGGCTGCCGGTCAGATGCCACGCCAATTCTCTTTATATCTCATCATCCAAGGCACATAGAGAACCGAGACGGGCCATCGAGCCCGCCATCATAAACCTACCGGCAAACCTGAACCTCATAGAGAAATTCTGTGGACTGTTCCTTACTGGAGACACCTCCCTGAAATATAATTTTTAGGAGCAACGG
>HF988585.1 GCA_000431975.1 Prevotella sp. CAG:924
CCCTGCTTTTCTCGTATGACGAAAGATTCCCGGCGTGTTTTTTCTGCTTACACATCCTTTCCCGGCCGCCCACCTCCTTGATGTACCGGGGACGGGGGCTTATACTCAATGCTTATGTGCGGACGGTGCCCGTTGTAAAAGCGGATGTATCTGCCGATGACACTGCGCGCCCGGTCCATGTCGCTAAACAGTCTCTGACAGTAGACACACGCTGTCTTAATGATGCCGTTGACCCGTCCCGTCACGGCATTGTCCGTCGACTTATGGTCTTCCGCAATGCTGATGGAGATGTCATGCTCCCGGAGCATCTGCACATAGACATCACAGCAGTACTGTATGCCGCGGTCGGAATGGTGGATCAGTCCCTTCAGGCTTGTGCTGCCCCTCATCGCCACGGCCTGGCGGATGGCCTACTCCAGAGCCTGCATGGTGATAGCCGCACGGAAGGAACCGGCCAGGACCCATCCTATTATCGTATGTGAATAGGCGTTGATTATCAGGTGCAGGCAGCATACGTTTCCGTCTGACAGCATGATGTAGGTTATGTCGCTCACCCACAGTTGGTTGGCCGGGGACGGGACAAAGCCCCTTATCAGGTTACGCCACTTATGGTAACGGTGGTTGGAATTCGTCGTATGACGGGGCCTGGGAGTGGAAAGTATCAGTCCGTCGCGACGCAGAAGCCGGCAGAAACGTTCACACCCCGGCATCACGACGTCAGAAATGGACAGGCTGCGGAGCATGAGCCAAAGCTTGTGGGCACCGATGCCCGGATCCTCCGTACGGATCTCCTCCACATTCCTCACAAGCGTCCTCTCCAGACGCACCTCCCGTTGAATGTCTGCTTTCGACTGGTAGAAAGCCTGACGGCTATGGCCAAACAGAGGGCACACGGTCGTGACACTAAGGCCGCGGACGGTGACCGGCTCCGTTGCTATTGGCCCCAATTTTTTTCTTATGCGGATGTTAAGCATTCCTCAACACGGGTAATCATAAGATCACAGACCTCCGTCTCCGGACGGAAGAAGGACTGGACCTTCTCCAACTCCCTCACGCGCTACCGGAGCTGCGCATTCTACTCACGATAACTCTCCTTACTGCGATTTAACATTGATAACTCCGTTTCGGAAGACAGGACGTCTTCCGACGGCAAAAATAACTATTTTCTGATAATGAATATTTAGTCGGAATAGCTCATTCCTATACAGTTTCCTTGCCCAGCCAATTAGAATCTTTCCAAGGTCATGATACGCCAGTCCTTTGTCTCGTTGATATAAGTCAAGGTTGAACGTTAGATATACTTCAATCCGCTCGAATAGCATTTGGAAGAGAGTGCCTCTAACGTAGCAAGATGCTGCGGAGGCTAATCTAGTCTGTGAACTGAATAAAACTCATCACCAAAATAGGCCTCTGCATTTGAACTCGGTGGCATATCTATTGCCATTGTATCTTTTAACGAACTTGCCGAACTCATATCGCGACATAGAAACATAATCTGAACGAATACCATCTTTTTTAGATCCATAATTTCTACCTCTTGTAATCCAAACTGACAAAAATAGCCATAACCATACAATTTCTTACAAGTCACACTATCGCACACAGATATGGAATCTCCAATACGCTGCAAGTTTACCTACCTCAGTTCCGGCATCCAATTAACCCAAATCGGTCATTAGAAAAATATGCTTTCTTTTTGTCATATTTCTGCTATTTCTACAGCAAAAATCAAGCGCTAAACAATATAACTAGCTACAGAAACAAACATTCACTTACAATTTGTTAGTGAAAATCTCTAATGACCGATCTGGGATTAACAATCGCGACACATATCGCAAAAACATTATTTATCTTCTTTTTCCAAAGCTGAAAAACAAATACAAGGATCCAAAAACAATAATAAGGATGAAAGATAAGTACCAAAAGACCAGTGCTTGAATACAGAAACAAATATAAGTATACGAAGTGCTATAATTCAAAAGCAATACAGAATATAAAATACAAGAATCAAATACGAAAATAAATATAGGAATTACAAGCAATCGGGAGCCCAAAACAGGTTCGAAGATGCGGTCGTCCCCCCTACGGACGCATGCGGGGGCGCGCCACGGCAGCCCTCCCCCCGCACATACATTTATTACAGGCATGCGACCCTGCACGCATGCAAGAAGGATATAAGGCTAAAGACAAGAAGGAATCCTCCACTCACCGGGAACACCCGTTACAAG
>HF988586.1:0-6988 GCA_000431975.1 Prevotella sp. CAG:924
GGGAATATCATCCTGAGCGAATACGTTTCTTTTCAATCCCGGTATGTCCCAAAGAGCACTTCCGCTCTTTGACTCTGACTTTTTGCTCATTTGTCTGCGGGTGCCCCGATATGAGAGGGGTTATGAGCGTTTGTCATTGAGGGCTGACGGCTATGTACTTGAAGTCTCGTGTCGTTGGCAAAAACTGTTTCATCGCCTTGAGATGAATTAAGGTAAGCTGGCATACATACGGAAAGCGGCGGCAGCATTTATAGATGCGGTTGGCCAGACGGATGGAAGAAGTCATTATTGTAAGGTCCATTTTTGACAGTGTAGAAGTACGCTGGTGCTTAATTACTTGTAAATTAAGCCTTTCCGTCCTGTTTTTTAAGCGGACGACGCAAAAAAGACGGAATAAATTTCTCTATGACGTGAAAAAGTCGTATATTTGCAGGCCGATTGAAGGTAAAGAGTAAAATATAATAATACAAAACAAAAATCAAACCAGATAGTTTGTCATGACGAAAGCAGAAATCATCAGTCAGATTACCGATCAGACCGGCTTGCAGCGTAAAGAGGTGGCTGTGGTCGTAGAAAGCTTTATGGAATGCGTTAAGCGTTCGATGCTCGATAAGAAAGAGAATGTATACCTTCGTGGTTTCGGCACGTTCTACATCAAGCATTGTGCAGCCAAGACGGCTCGTGATATCGGCAAGAATGTTTCTGTCAAGATCAAGGCGCACGATGTTCCTGGCTTCAAGCCTTCCAAGGCCTTCTCAGGAGCGATGTCCGGTAATGACTTCGTAGAGGAATAATAACATTATTATAATAACATCATTTTTTAAACATTAAAGCTATGCCAAACGGTAAGAAAAAGAAGGGCCACAAGATGGCTACGCATAAGCGTAAGAAGAGATTACGTAAGAACAGACATAAGAGCAAGTAAGCCCAAGTGTTGTTCGGCTTAAAGGGGCGTGCCTCTCGAGGCGTGCCCCTTTAAATTTAATGAATGAAGAGAAATATGACAAGTGAAGTAGTAATCGACGTCAAACCGAAGGAGATTTCCATCGCGCTACTTGAAGATAAACGGCTTGTGGAATATCAGACCGAGATGCGATCGGAAAATTTCTCTGTCGGCAACATCTACATTGCGAAAGTAAAGAAGCTCATGCCGGGCCTCAATGCTTGTTTTGTTGATGTAGGGTATGAGCGCGACGCTTTCTTGCATTTTCTTGACCTCGGCAATCAATTCAACTCTTATGCCAAGTACCTCAAACAGGTGCAAAGTGACCGGAAGAAGCTGATGCCTTTTGACAAGGCATCCCGTCTTCCTGACTTGAAGAAAGACAGCAGCATACAGCAGACCCTGACAGTTGGTCAGGAGGTTCTGGTGCAGATTGTCAAAGAGCCGATTTCTACAAAGGGACCACGACTGACCTGTGAACTTAGTTTTGCAGGCCGGTATCTCGTGTTGATACCTTTTGGTGATAAGGTGAATGTTTCTTCCAAGATAAAGAGCGCTGAAGAGAGAGCCCGACTCAAACAACTCATCCACAGCATCAAGCCTAAGAATTGCGGTATCATTGTACGCACCGTGGCGGAAGGAAAACGGGTGGCAGAACTCGACGCGGAACTGAAGATCCTTTATAAGCGTTGGATGGATGCCATCATGAAAGTGCAGAAGACCCAGCACAGACCACAGCTCGTATATGAGGAGACCAGAAGAGCCGTTGCCATGTTGCGCGACCTTTTCAATCCCAGCTACGAGAATATTTATGTGAACGACGAAGAGGTCTTCGAACAGGTAAAGAGCTATGTGGGGCTTATTGCTCCAGATAAGGTATCGATCGTTAAACAGTACACGGGCAAAGTGCCGATCTTTGACAATTTCAATGTGACGAAACAGATTAAGTCGAGTTTCGGAAAGACGGTGAATTATGCCCATGGCGCATATCTTATTATTGAGCACACGGAGGCTATGCATGTAGTGGATGTGAATAGCGGTAACCGTTCAAAGAATGAAAAGGGGCAGGAGGGAACAGCTCTCGAGACCAATCTCGGTGCGGCTGACGAACTGGCCCGGCAGCTCAGACTGCGTGATATGGGAGGAATCATCGTAGTCGATTTCATTGATATGAAGCTGGCAGAGGACCGGCAAATGCTCTACGAACGCATGTGTAAGAATATGCAGAAAGATAGAGCTCGTCACAATATCCTGCCACTGAGTAAGTTCGGACTGATGCAGATCACCCGTCAACGTGTGCGTCCTGCCATGGATGTTAATGTTGAGGAAGCCTGCCCTACGTGTAACGGTACTGGTAAGATAAAGTCGAGCATTCTTTTCACCGACATGCTCGAGGGAAAGATCGACAAGCTTGTCAACAAGATTGGCGTCAAGAAATTCTACCTCCATGTGCATCCTTATGTGGCTGCCTATATCAATCAAGGCTTCATGAGTATGAAGCGGCAGTGGCAGCTCAAATATGGATTTGGCGTGAGGGTCATCGCTTCGCAGAAACTGGCTTTCCTGCAGTATGAGTTCTATGATACTAAGGGACAGTTTATTGACATGAAAGAAGAGATCGAGACCAAGTAGAATGTACAAAGGCTATTAAAAAAGCGGACAGCTGAACATTTTGTGTCAGTTGCCCGCTTTTTTGTTTATGGTGGGAATAGTCCCGGGATTTGATGCCCGGGACATCCTTTTTAGCTGGGAAGAACCTTGAACCTTATTCTGAAGGCGTGTTTCTCTGCATCCCAATTAGTGCCGAGAAGGATGAATCGTCCTATTTGTGCAGTGGAACGCACATGCTTGCCGATGCAGGGACAGATGTCGAAGTCACCGATACGTACCAGTCGGATGAGCTCGGAGGCATCGCTGGGCAACCGGTCGATCTTCACTCCTTCAGGGATGTGGTTGCGGTCGACCATCTGATAGGTGACAGGCAGGTCGGCTTCGATGAGTCGATTCATCTCCTCTTCAATGGCACGCACCTCCTGATGGGTAGGCTCGCTATTGAGGATATAGGTGATCTTACTCTTTTTCCGTTCTACATGTGCATTGCGTGAGCGTTCGCAGCCATAGCGGCGCACCATGACCTGATTGAGCAGATGCTCGGCCGTATGGGCAGGTGCGAACTCGTCTTTGTTGTGCGGGTTGAGCACTGGCATGGAGCCTTTGATGCCGATGATGAATTTCACGATACGGACACCATTGGCAGGAACGCGCAGGGGTACCGCCTCGTCGCGATGGAGATCGAGTAGGAGACTCTCGCTTGTCAGCAGGTCGATGCCGATCACTTCAGCTTCGTTCATTTTCAGATAATCGAAGGCATGAGCAGGGATCATGATGTTCATGTCCGTCTCCTGGTCGGCAAAGTTGCAGGCAATAAGCAGCACTTCATCGCCCCATTTGCGAAGGAATGTGAAGGCTTTGCGCGGATCGAAGTGCTCGCTCTGAGGATTGACATACATCAGATCGAAGAACTCTCCTTCACTGACAGCCCGTTCCAGATGAGCGATATTGAGTATCTGCCGGTATTGTTGTTGTATATGCTTCTCTTCTGGTGTCATCTCTCCGCCGAAATAGGCACGACGGATGGTATCGACGCCCCAATAGTCGAAGATGGTCGTACGACCATCTTTCCCGGAGAAGCCTTCGGCATCCATGCCTCGTTCGCCAAGCTCCTGTCCGGCATAGACCATTACAGGGTTTCTCTGCATCAGCGCACAGACAGCAAGGGCAGGAATGGCTTTCTGGGCATTGCCACAGAAGAAGTCGGAGGCAATACGTTGTTCATCATGATTTTCCAGGAAATAGAGCATGTGGGGAAGGATGTCGATCTCACACTGCCAGTAGTAGGTGATCGAACTGGCCGGTCGCCGGTCGCAGATCACATCGCGGAGGCAGTCGTAGAGGCCCACCTTATCGTAGAGATAGTCGAAGCCCGCATTGATGTATGTGTGGTATTTGTCCGTCTGATATACCTCACCAATGAAATCGACTTCCGGACGGCGTGCTTTCACCTTGCCGATGGCATAAGTCCAGAACTCTGGGGGTACCATCTCAGCCATGTCGCAACGGAAGGCATCAATGCCTTTTGACGCCCAGAAAAGCAGTATCTCCGTCATCTTCTTCCATGTGTCGGGAATGGGATCGAAGTGGTAGCTGCGGCCACCATAGTCACAATAGTTGATGCCGTAGTTGAGTTTCACGGTCTCATACCAGTCGTTTGGTCCCGGACAGCTGTCGAAGCGGTCGTTGCCTGTACATTTTGCGGGGTCTTCCACGTAGGGCTCTTCCCCTTCTTTGGGTTGGACAGGGCTTTTGAAAGCCGCTCCCGGACAATAGTAGAAGTTGTTTTGTGTGGAGAAGTGGAGCCGGTGGTCATCATCTTGTCCTAGGTCGCGGATGCCCACTGGGTGTGCGATCGACTTGTATTCACGTGCCACATGATTGGGTACAAAGTCCATCACCACCTTCAGTCCCTCGTGATGGGTACGTTCCACGAGCATCAGCCATTCGGTCATACGGTATTCCACATGATCAGCCAGATCAGGGTCGACATCATAATAGTCAGTGATGGCATATGGTGATCCGGCTTTTCCCTTCACGACTGAAGGGTGCTGGCGGGGAATGCCAAAGCGGGTATAGTCTGTCGTTGTGGCATGACGAAGCACGCCAGTGTACCATACATGGGTGAAACCCATCTGGCGGATGGTCTGGAGATGAGCGGCATCAAAGTCGCTGAACTTTCCAACGCCGTTCTCTTCTATCGTCCCGTTGGCTTTGTGTGTCGTGTGACGGTTACCGAAGAGGCGAGGAAGGACCTGATAGATGATAATTTTGTCCATTTAGTTGCCGAATTAATATCGGATGTATTCATAGTAGAGACGGTCTTACACCGGTTGCTCTATATAGGTTGTTGGAAGCCTTCTCTGGTCTTTATGTTAGAGTTAGGCTTTTAGGAAAGTAAGGGGCGGACTTATAAAGAGCCCGCCCTTACGATTTGTTGCTTAAAAGGGTTATGCGATGCCGTGGGCATTCACGGTCTTGTCGATGCGGCCGATCATTCCCTGCAGAGCCTTGCCGGGACCACACTCGATGAACTCGTCAGCGCCGTCAGCAATCATGTTGCGTACGCAGTCGGTCCAGCGTACCGAAGATGTCAGCTGAGCGATGAGGTTCTGCTTGATCTCCTCAGGATCGGTATGGGGCTTACCGTCTACGTTCTGGTAAACGGGGCATTTGGGAGCAGAGAAGGAGGTCTTCTCGATAGCAGCCTGCAGCTCTTCCTTGGCGGGCTGCATGAGGGGAGAGTGGAATGCGCCACCCACCTTCAGGGGCAGGGCACGCTTGGCACCGGCAGCCTTCAGCTTCTCACAAGCCTTGTTGATGGCGTCTGTGTCACCCGAGATAACGAGCTGACCGGGGCAGTTATAGTTGGCGGGGATAACGACACCGCCTTCTGCGCTCACCTCCTTGCAGATCTCCTCGATCTTCTCATCGGGGAGAGCGATGATGGCAGCCATTGTGCCGGGATTAGCCTCGCAGGCTTTCTGCATGGCGTTGGCACGTGCGGCCACCAGCTTCAGACCGTCCTCGAAAGAGAGTGCTCCTGCAGCAACAAGGGCAGAGAACTCTCCGAGAGAGTGGCCGGCAGTCATATCGGGCTTGAACTCATCGCCCAGGCAGAGGGCACTGATCACACTGTGAAGGAATACGGCGGGCTGTGTCACCTTAGTCTCCTTGAGCTGCTCGTCAGTACCGGCAAACATGATGTCGGTGATCTTGAAGCCGAGCACCTCGTCAGCCTTATCGAAAAGCTCCTTGGCTAATGCGTTGTTGTCGTAGAGATCTTTGCCCATACCCACAAACTGTGAGCCCTGGCCAGGAAATACAAATGCTTTCATTCTATTATTCTGTTTTTTAATGTTGATTGTCGTATATATAAAAGGTATGTTTGTATTTGACGCAAAGTTACTGAATTTTTTGCAGATTAAGGATTAAAAGGACATAAATCATAGATAAAAGACAAAGAGTTGTGTCATTAAAGGGTAGCCTTAACCAGAATCGTTATTGGAAGTCGTAGGGATTTCATACGATTGCCAGGCTGTCTGCCTGAGAGGGCGGAGGCAAACCAATAAAGGTCTAACGGCAAAATGGATCTAAGAGGTATGACGTGACAAGACTGATCTTGCGGACTGGAGAATATACGTTGTCGGTGAGTCATTCATCGCTCATCATGGGAAAAAAATAAAAAATCCCATCCGTCCAATATGACAGATGGGATTTAATATTGATATGCTTTACAGTCGAAAAAATTGTCGATTGTAAGAAGAGCCTAAGCTCTTCGTGGCTGTCAACCTACTGATTACTCAGCGGCGGGAGCCTCTTCCTGAGCAGCCTCTTCTGCAGCGGGAGCCTCTACGGGAGCTTCCTCAGCTGCGGTCTCCTCAGTGGCGGTCTCAGCCTGCTCGGCAACTACCTTTACAGGAACCTTGATCTCAACCTCCTTGTGGAAGTGTACGGTAGCCTCATAGTCGCCTACCTTGTGAGCATCGTGCATGGTGATGATCTTGCGGTCGATCTCGATGCCCATCTTCTTCAGCTCCTCAGCAACGGTGCTGGCATTTACAGAACCGTAGGTAGTACCCGTTGAAGACACCTTGGCGGTGATCACGAGAGCTACATCCTTCAGAGCCTCAGCACGCTTCTCTGCCTCAGCCTTGATGGCGGCGAGCTTAGCAGCCTGCTGCTTCATGTTCTCGGCCAGCTGCTTGCGTGCAGAGGGAGAAGCGATGACACCCTTACCCGTGGGGATGAGGTAGTTGCGGCCGTAACCGTTCTTTACGTTTACGATATCGTTCTTGTATCCAAGTCCGATAATATCTTCTTTCAGTATGATTTCCATTCTGCTACTCCTCCTTTAATTATTTCATCAAATCGGTAACATAAGGAAGCAGTGCGATCTGACGGGCACGCTTGATAGCCTGTGCCACACGACGC
>HF988586.1:7019-20464 GCA_000431975.1 Prevotella sp. CAG:924
GACGCTGGTACTTCAGAGAGGTACCGGTGATGCGACGGGGAAGGATCTTACCCTGCTCGTTGAGGAACTTCTTCAAGAACTCAGCGTCCTTGTAATCGATGTACTTGATGCCACTCTTCTTGAAACGGCAATACTTCTTCTTCTTAGTGTCGATAGAAGGAGCGTTCAAGTAGCGAATTTCTGATTTCTTCTGCTCTGCCATGATTATGCCTCCTTTTTGTTTGCCCATTTAGCGCGACGCTTTACTGCGTAAGCAGCTGCATACTTGTCGAGCTTAACGACGATGTTACGAATTACTTTCTCATCGCGGCGGAAACCGGTGGTGAGCGTCTTAATTACTGAAGGCTCAGCGTTGAACTCAATCAGGAAATAGAAACCTGTTGATTTCTTGTTGATCGCATAAGCCATCTTCTTCAGTCCCCAGGCCTCTTCATTCAGAATCTCAGCACCGTTATCGGTGAGCAGCTTCTTGAATTTAGCGACCGTTTCCTTCGTCTGATCATCAGACAAAACGGGAGTCAAAATGAAAACGGTTTCGTATTGATTCATAATACTACTTTGTTGTGAAAAATTTATTATTTTGCAAAATGCGAGTGCAAAGGTACGAAAAATTTCTCAAATAATCTATTCTTTCTTTCTTTTTTCTTTTCTATTATACTTATTTTTTCTTCTTTTTAACGGTCTTTGCGTGCATTGTGAGGAAGAAAATATCTATTTTTGCACTTGAAAGAAGAATATGGATTTCTGTAGGCTATCGTCATGAAGAAAATAAATTTTTCACGTCTGTACGCTCTGGTTCGCCGTCTTTCGGACAGATATCTGCATTTCGTCGGTCTGCCCGCGGTCTATTTTGGGGTGTTGCTCATGGCCGTCTCCTTTATTGTCGGCTGGAGCTCACATAACTGGATTATGGGTCTCTCTTTGATTTTTATAGTTGTCGGAATTATCGGCTACGTTCTTGGAGAGAAGCAGAAAAGCAATTATTAGATTTCTGGCACTCTAATGCTGAGGTGCCCTATTACGTCATGCCTGTTTCCAGGGGCTTATATCCAAGGAAACGGGAACGGCGCCCTGGATATAAGGTTATGAGGAGTGGCGGCCATCACCATGACGGCCAGTCAGGAACGTGTCCACAATAAGAATGTTCCTGCTCGTTTTGCGCAAGAAAAAAGGAGAACCACCTAAGCGGTGATCCTCCTTATAACATGTCTAACACTTAAACTTCTATGGTTTAGTCCTCATCAGGTACGATCAGCTTGTAGCCCTGGCCGTGAATGTTGATGATCTCAATCTGATCATCGTCACGCAGGAGCTTACGGAGCTTTGTGATGTACACGTCCATGGAACGGGCGTTGAAGTAGTTGTCGTCGATCCAGATGGTGCGGAGAGCGTCATTACGCTTGAGAATCTCATTGGCGTGTGAGCAGAGCAGTGCGAGCAGCTCATTCTCTTTCGTTGTCAGCTTGGTCGACTTCTCGCCAATGGTGAGCACCTGCTTCTGGGTGTCGAAGGTGAAGCGTCCGATCTTGTACATCGTGCTTTCCTTGTTCTTCTTACCCTTTACGCGACGCAGGATGGCTTCGATACGCTTCACCAGCTCCTCCATGGAGAAGGGCTTGGTGATGTAGTCGTCAGCGCCCTTGTCGAAACCTTCCAGCACATCCTCTTTCTGCACACGGGCTGTAAGGAAGATGATAGGCACCTGGGAGTTGATCTGGCGGATCTCTGATGCCAGTGTGAAACCGTCCTTCTTAGGCATCATCACATCAAGCACGCAGATATCGAACTTGTCTTTCTGGAACTCACGGAAACCAACTTCACCGTCGGGGCAAAGCACGGCATCGTAGTCCTTGGCAATGAGATATTCACAAAGGAGTGTTCCGAGGTTTTCATCATCCTCACAAAGCAGAATTTTAACCTTGTCTTCCATAATCTTTTCTATTTTAAATTAATAATTTATTTCTAATCCTTGATAATAGGCAGTTTGATGGTAAATGTCGTGCCCTTGCCATATTCACTGTCCACCTTGATGTCACCGTTGTGCAGGTTGACCACCCGTTTGACATAGGCCAGTCCGAGCCCGAATCCTTTCACGTCGTGGACATTGCCGGTGTGTACGCGGTAGAATTTCTCAAAGATCTTCTTCAGGTCTTCCTTCTTCATTCCCAGACCCGTATCGCGTACGCTGAGGTAGAGATGCTGGTCGTCGTTCCACGTCTTCAGATAGACATCCAGCGGCTTGTCAGGCTTGCGGTATTTTACGGCGTTGTCCATCAGATTGAAGATCACATTCTGGAAATGCACCTCATCGACATAGATAGTTGATTCCACGGCTTCCACATCCACATAGACTTTTCCGCCGGTATGCTCAACGCGCAGGTCAAACGACTTGGCAATATTCTCAACCATCTCGTTCAGATCGAGCCGTTTCTTCTTGAACGAAGCTTTCTTGCGGTCGAACATGGACATCTGCAATACTTTTTCCACCAGGAACCGCAGACGTTTGGTCTCATCGCTTACCACTCCGATCAGGTGTTTCATCATCCTGTCGCTCTTGGGCACGCTGTCATCATTGAGCATCTGTGCAGCCAGTGAGATCGAGGCGATAGGCGTCTTCAACTCGTGCGTCATGTTGTTGATGAAGTCATTCTTGATCTCCGAGTAACGCTTCTGGCGGAAAATCGTCACGATGGTGAAGATGAACGTGATGAGCAGGATGAACGTGAACACCACGCTGGGGATCATGAAGCGGATGGAGGAGAAGATGTAACTGTTCACATCGGGGAAGTGAACGCTTACAACACCCATATTCGATGACGGATCGTTGCGGAAGAGCACCTGTTTGTAAGTCCATTCCGTACCTTCGTCGGTATAGTCGGGACAACGGTACACCTCCCGGCCGTCTTGTGTCGTCACGGTGAAGTGGTAGGGGATGTTGATGCCGTTGTTCATCAGTTCGGCTTTCAGGTCCTGGTCGAGGAGTCGGAAATTGATGCGCTCCTTCAATGGCTTGTCGGAAGCGGAGTAGAGCATGTTCATCAGCACCTCGTCAAGCAGGGCTTTTTGATAGACATAGCGGTTCTTTACGATCTCCTGCAGCGATTTGCTGGCGGCATTGTTGGAGTTGGGATCGTTCTTGAGGATCATGGCCTTGGGCATCTGTGCAGGCTTGATCATCATGGTCTTGGCCTTGAAGGAGGAGAACGCATTGTTCTGATTGCCTACGGGCGCCTGTTGATGGGTGGAGGTGTTGCCGACAGTGCCCGACTTGTGGGCGATCATCGTGGCTGTGTCACGACGGCCCTCACGGCGTGCACTGGCATTGACATCCTTCTCCAGATAGCGCAATGTCTCATTCAGCTCCAGGTTGCGGGAGGCCTGATAGAGGGCACGGTTGACACTTTCGTCAAACTGTTCCTTCTTCATGTTGGCCATCTCCTTGATGTAGGTGAGCTGCATGCCTAGCAGTATGATAAAGGACACGCCCATAAGTATGGCAACGGTCCAGATTTTTGTCTTCTTCATGTCGACAAAGGTAGGTAAAATCTTAATAGGTTAACATTTGTGTGTTAAGAAGTTCTCGCTAATTAACTAAATTAACCAACTCGCGAATATTTAGTTGATGTTTTAAACATATATTTCCGATATCTTATATCGCAAGGCTATATTATATGTCTGCAGTGATTTTATGCGGTATGTGTTTTATTGATTTTGCAGGATATCTTCGTCTGAATGTATAGATTCCTTATGGCGAATGTCGTGTTCCTCTGTCTGTGAGAGAACGAGCCGGCAGATGATGTCCTGCGCATAGTGACACAGGATCATAGTTCAATGATATATCGGTAGAATGATAAAAAAACAAGACACTCGCCGTATTTTTGAAAAATACAACGAGTGCCAAGATTTAATCCACTATATGATAATACGTCAGACTAGTCTTCGTCCTTGGTCTCTGCCTCATGCTGACTGATGAGCTTCTGTTGCAGATCGTTGGGAATGAGCTCGTAGCTGGCAAACTTTGTAGTGAAAGAGGCGCGTCCGCCGGTGAGTGAGGAGAGGGCCACACTGTAGTTGGAGAGCTCTTTCAGAGGTATTTTAGCCTGCAGCTTCTGGTAGCCGGCCTCAGAGTCCATGCCCATGATGATGGCGCGGCGTCCTTGCAGGTCGCTCATCACATCGCCCATATAGTCGGCAGGAACGTATACCTCAAGGTCGTAGATCGGCTCGAGGATCTTCGGACCGGCAGCCTTGAAGGCATCGGAGAAGGCGTGGCGGGCAGCCAGCGTGAAGGAGAGCTCATTGGAGTCGACAGGGTGCATCTTTCCGTCGTAGACCACGACGCGTACATCGCGCGCATAGCTTCCTGTCAGAGGACCGCGTTCCATGCAGTCCATCACACCCTTGAGGATGGCAGGCATGAAGCGGAGGTCGATGGCACCGCCGACAACAGAGTTAATGAAGACGAGTTTTCCGCCCCAGGGCAGGTCTTTCTCTTCTTTCGACTTGATGTTCATCTTAAACTCCTGACCGCCGAAGTTGTAGCTCACGGGATCGGGCATGCCTTCTGCATAGGGCTCTACGATGAGATGTACCTCACCGAATTGTCCGGCACCACCGCTCTGTTTCTTGTGACGGTACTCGGCTCTGGCTTGCTTCGTGATGGTCTCGCGGTAGGGGATCTTCGGCTCTTCAAATTCCACATGGAGCTTCTCGTTGTTCTCCAGACGCCATTTCAGTGTGCGCAGGTGGAACTCACCCTGTCCGTGTACGATAGTCTGACGGAGCTCCTTGCTCTGCTCTACGACCCATGTCGGATCTTCCTGGTGCATTTTCAGCAGGGCAGCCATCATCTTTTCGGTATCCTGTGCGTTGGCAGCCTTGATGGCGCGCGAATATTTCGGATTAGGATATTTGATGAAGTTGAATCTCTGTTCTACGCTTTTTCCGTTGAGGGTGTTGCCCGTCTTCACGTCTTTCAGCTTGACGGTGCAGCCGATGTCACCGGCGTCGAGCTGGTCTACGGGGATGCGGTTGGCACCTGCTCCCGCATAGATCTGTCCGATGCGCTCCTTTGAGCCGCGGTCGGCATTGAGCAGGTCGTCACCCGGTTTGATCGTGCCGCTCATCACCTTGAAGTAGGACACCTCGCCGATGTGGGGCTCGATGCCGGTCTTGAAGAAGTAGATGCTCTCCGGACCGTTGGTGTCGGGAGTGACCTCTTCGCCACGTGTATTGCGCACCTTCGGCATCTCGCTTACAAAGGGCACCACATTGCCGAGGAATTCCATCAGGCGCTGTACGCCCATGTCCTTCAGGGCGCATACACAGAACACGGGGAAGATCGAGCGTGTCACCAGACCCTTGCGTATGCCTTCGCGCATCTCGTCCTCTGTCAGCGAGTCGGAGTCGAAGAATTTCTCCATCAAGGCATCGTCGTTCTCGGCAGCTGCCTCGACAAGAGCCTTGTGCAGTTCCATGGCCTTATCCATTTCCTCAGCGGGGATCTCCTCGCGCTTTGGCTCACCACCACCTTCAGCCCATGTGAGCTTCTTCATGATGAGTACATCGATAAGGCTGTGGAAACCGGGACCCGTCTCCAAAGGATACTGGATCTGTACGCACTTATCGCCGTAGATCTCCTTCATCGAGTTGATGATGTTGTCGAAATCGCACTTGTCGGAGTCGAGCTGGTTGATGAGGAAGATCACGGGCTTCTTCAGCTTCTCGGTATAACGGAAATTATTCTGTGTGCCTACCTCGGGACCGTACTGGCCGTTGATGAGGATCACAGCCTGGTCGGTCACGTTGAGCGACGTGATGGCGCCGCCTACGAAGTCGTCCGAACCCGGGCAGTCAATGATATTGAGCTTCTTATTGTTCCATTCTACATGAAACACAGTGGGGAAGACCGAGTATCCATATTCCAACTCTACGGGGAAATAATCACTTACTGTGTTCTTGTTTTCCACCGAACCACGGCGTTTGATGATACCGGCTTCGTACAGCATACTCTCGGCAAGCGTGGTCTTGCCGCTACCCGCACTGCCCATAAGGGCAATGTTTTTAATTTCATTAGTCTGATATACTCTCATATAGATACGATTTTAAGAGTTAGTAATATTAATGATCCTGGTTGTTATTGTTTCATCTTTCGTTTGGCTAAAATAGTAAAAGTAGGGTTAACTTCCAAACGAATTGTAGGAAAAGTGGGCGAAATTTAATTTTATTTGTATTTTTGCACGGTGATAAGATATAAGTCATGGCAGGATTATACATTCATATACCTTTTTGTGCAAGCCGTTGTATTTATTGTGGATTCTACTCCACGACATCGCTCTCGCTGCGCGACCAGTATGTCGATGCCTTGGGCGAGGAGATGAGGATACGGGGCAGAGCTGCGCTCTCCACTATTTATATCGGAGGGGGCACGCCTTCCCAGCTGACCCATGATCAGCTTGTACGGCTGTTCACCTATATATATAATGTATATGATGTCGCTGAAGGGATTGAGGTCACGATGGAGTGCAATCCCGATGATATCCGTCCCGGAATGTTGGAGGGCTTACCTGTCAACAGGGTAAGCATGGGTGCTCAGACGTTCAGCGACGACCGTCTGCGGCTGTTGCACCGCAGGCATACGGCTGACGAGGTGCGCTGGGCTGTGGAGATCCTTCGTCAGGATGGCATTGCGAACATAAGCATTGATCTTATGTTCGGCTTTCCCGGCGAGACTTTGGAAGACTGGGAGCGGGATGTGGAGGCGGCCCTCGCACTGAAGGTGGAGCATGTCTCTGCCTACTCGCTGATGTACGAGGAGGGTACGGTGCTCTACCGGATGCTTCAGCAGGGAAAGGTGAGCGAGGTGGATGAGGAACTGAGCAATGCCATGTATTACCGGCTTATCGACCGGCTCACGGCCGCCGGCTATGAGCATTACGAGATTTCTAATTTTGCGAAGCCGGGATTTCGCAGTCGGCACAACAGCAGCTATTGGAACGATACGCCCTATGTCGGTGTCGGTGCCGCCGCTCATAGCTACGACCGGCTGACGCGCTCGTGGAATGTGTCGGATATCCGGGAATATATTATGGCTGTCGGGGAAGGTCATCGGCCTTTTGAGAGTGAGACGATTGATGCCCGCACCCACTATGACGACTGCATCTGTACGGCGTTGCGTACGTGCGAGGGCATCGACCTGCGGCAGTTGTCACCGGCCGATCATGATTACCTTCTCGAGAATGCCGCGCCTTATGTGAGGCGCGGTCTGTTGGCCGTCACGGATGGTCATCTGCATCTCACCCGTGCCGGAATTCTGATCAGCAACACCATTATGAGTGACCTGATGCGGGCGGATTAACGGCTGAGGGCGTCATCCAGTGCGCTGATGCCTTTCTCCTTGTATTTTTGATACCAGTAGTTCTTGATGTCGTTGTTGATCTGTGTGAGTGGGCGTTTGCCGGTCAGGTGCGGACGGGCTATCTCACAGAGGAAGACGAAGACGACAAGGGCGACAAATGCCAGGGCTGTATCGATGTATTGGTTGCCGAAAGGTGTGATCTGCAGTATCAGGCTGAAAGGAAGGAAAGGGAAGATCATGCAGGCCCAGTCGCCGGCAGTATTGTACTTTCCATACTGCATTTTCTCCTCCGCGAGATGGCGCGGAGCGAGCTTGAGGAGACGTTTCTCATGTCGTTTCCAGTAGTCCATGAATTCTTGTTCCATATTTTTTAGTTGTATTTAATATAGTCTTTTCATCCAGCGCCATTGTATGACGCCGCGGGCGAGCAGATAGACGATGAAGGCACCCCACAGCACGTGGTTCGTGGGGAGTCCGAGGGCGTATAGTCCGAAGAAGAGGGCAAAGAATATCACGGTGGCCAGACAGCTGGAGACCAGCATGCCGCGTGTGGCCGTGATGCCGATCATCACTCCGTCGTAGACAAAGGCGGCCATGCCCATGATGGGGACGAGGATCACCCATGGGAAGTAAGGCAGGAGGGCCGTCCGCACGTTGGGCTCATCGGTGAGGAGATGGGTGAAGGGCAGGCCGCCGACGGCATAGACGATGGTGAAGAGGATCGCCATGATCCAGCCCCAATGAAAGAGGCGGCTGACGGAAAGGCGGAAGGCTTTCGTGTCACCGCTGCCCCAGGTACTGCCGCAGACAGCCTCACCGGCAAAGGCGAAGCCGTCGAGGACGTAGCTCACGAGGGTGTAGAAGGTGAAGAGCACCGTGTTGACACTGAGGATGACATCACCCTCGCGGGCACCGACGGAGGTGAAGAACAGGCTCACGGCTACGAGGAACACGGTACGGAGGAAGATGTCACGGTTGACGGTGAAGAATTTCGACCACGGTGTGGGTGAGCCTGCCGGCTGTCCGGCAGCTTCTGCTGGTGATGTCTCCGCATCGTGCAGCATCTCGCTTTTCTTTCCGAGCATCGTGCTCTTCCGGCGTGCCATGGTCACCGACAGGGCAAAGCCACTCCATTGTGCCACGAGGGTGCCGAGGGCCACGCCGGCAATGTTCATTCTGAGGAGGTAGACGAAGACTAGCGAGGCAATGATGTTGATGATGTTCTGTGCGATAGCCACGTAGAGTGGGGTACGGGTGTCCTGCGTACCGATGAACCAGCCATTGAGGCTATAGAGTGCGAGGACGGCGGGTGCTCCCCAGATGCAGACCGAGAAATAGAGGTGGGCCAGTGGACGTACGCTGTCGGAGGGATGGATCACGGTGAGTGCTGTCCAGCCGAGAGGGATCTGCAGGGCAATAAGTGCCAGCCCGAGTCCTAGTCCGAGAAGCAGTGCACGGCGGCGGAGGCGGCGCACGTCATCCCAGTCCTCACGTCCCCATCCCTGTGCGGTGAGTCCGCTTGTCCCCATGCGGAGAAATCCCAATAGCCAGTAGAGGACGTTGAAGATCATGCTGCCGACGGCGATGGCTGCGATGGCCTGTGCCGAACCGAAATGGCCTACGATGGTCAGGTCGACGAGGCCCAGCAGGGGCACCGTGATGTTCTGAACGATGGAGGGTAGGGCCAGATGGAGTATTTTCTTGTCGATAGCTTGCATGTCTGTGTTTCCTGTTCTTTTGAGTGGGCAGGGGACTGCCACGGATCTTGTCCGTAGGCGTTATCTCGTCAGTGAGAATTTGATCGATAGTCCGAAGTCCTGCGTAGTCGTGGGATACGAGCTTGATGTGAGCAGAGGGGTGTTCGTCTGCCGGTCGAAATAGAAGCTCAGGGTGAGGAGCCGGGAGAGGGTGTAGTCCGCGGTGAAGGAGAGCTTCAGGGCGTTATTGCCGCTCGATGCCGTCGAGGTGGCAGTGGCAATGTCGCGTATGAGGGCGGCCTGCCTGCGGAAGGAGAAGTCGAGGCGGAGGTTGAGATCGCGGTTCACGCTGTTGGAGCGTGTGGTGGTCTGGGTCGTTGTACCCGATTTCTTGTTAGCGGCCCCTTTTATCTTTCTGGTTGCCTTCCTGCCGAAGATGTTGAAGTTGTTGATCTTATAGCCCATTCCTATCACCCAGTCCTTCGAGGTCGTCTCGGCAATTTGGATACTTGTCATGGAGAGGGAGAGCACGCGTGTCTGCCGGTACTCCAGTGAGGTCGTGAGGTTGTTGTTGAAAGTGAGGTCGATGCCGAGGAGGGGCGAGAACGATTCGTTGATGGATACGGTGGAGATGTTATACATCGACGAGGGCGTGGGAAGACCTGTCGTGGCATTGTTGACGAAGCCGAGGTCTCCGCCTGCTCCCATCAGTCCTACGAATGTCGAGTAGCTCTGGTAGGCACCTACGGCATAGATACATTTGTAGGAATGTGTCAGGTTCACCGACTTGAAGATGTCGGCAAAGAGGGGTATGCGTGACAGGCCGCTGTAACGCAGGGTCCAGTTGGGCAACATCTTCGACAGAGCGGGGAAGAGGCTCAGTGAGCCGCCTCCGGCGGTATAGGCCTTGAGGAAGGCGGGCACCATGACATCGGCGGAATAGGCGTCCACCGTACCGTTGGCCGTGTCGAAGGTCTGGCCTGCCAGTGTCGTTCCGGCAGGATATTTAACGCCGGCGTAGCGTTGCTCCACCCTTTGACGGAACGATTCGAGAGACTTCACGAATTTGTCGAATGTCTTGCTCTTGTAGCCGTCCGTAGCGTTGCCCATCGACTCGAACGCCGATCCGATGGCGATGGTCGTCATGTTGAATGTGCCGCTCTGGGTCGTCGGCATGCCCTCATACATATATTGTATGCTCTTGGCTGTCTGCTGGGTGCGTGAGGCCGTGAGGTCGATCTTCAGATCCTTCACGGGCTCGAGCACGGCTTTCAGCTGCAGGTCCTCGGTGAGGTTGGTTGTCGCAGGCGAGGCCGCGCCGTTGTCGGTGACGAGCCATCCCCGCTCGTTGGCTTTGGAGATGTAGTCATCGCCTACGGTGCCAAAGGCGAAATCGAGACCCGGCGAGAACACGTTGTCGAGGCGCGTCTGTCCGAAGATATTGCCGATCATCGGTCTGAAGCTTGGCAATGCCAGGGTGTACTGGTTGCGGTAAGAGATGTTGACGGAACGTAACATCATGGCCACACGGGCGACGGCCTGTGCGGTCTTGTACCAACCTTTATTCTCCAGCGGTTCCTTGGCCGTGACGGTGAGCTTGAGTTTCAGCGTCGTGTCCAGGCGGTTGGTGATCTTGATCTTATTCTGGTCTATCTTCTTGTATTTCAGTTTGAAGGCCTTTCCATCGGCAGTCTTGGCCGTGACGATGATCCGCTTGGTCTTTTTGTTATGGCTGACCACCAAGGACGTGTCGGGCTTCAGGGTGATCTCTCTCTCGAAGCTGTTCTTGTTCTTCGGGAGTTGTGCCTTCTGGTCTTCGGCTTTCTGGTCTGCCTTGGATTGCTTGCCGTTCGGATCACGCACCGATCGAGAGGACGGCCTTTGGGTATTACGCAGTGGCGTCTTTCTGTTCTTGTTCCTGTTGGCAGCTGTCTTGTCAAAGCGCTCGTTGGCCTTCTTGAGGAAGGGAATGTGGTTATAGAGCTTCACGAGATCGAAGGAGCCCGTGAGGTTGAGTTGTCGTGTGGTGTTGATGGAGTTGCCCACCTCCACCGAGTCTTCTGTATCTTCGCTTCCACGCACCCAGTTGTATGTGGCGTTGTAGGTACCGTTGACGTTCACCCAGTTGAGTATCGGGATGAGCTGGAGGGGCGGCTGGTAGGAGAGGGAGAAGGTCTGCTGATAGTCGAGCGGTGTACCCATGTGGAGGATGCTCTGCCATACGGAGTCCTTCCATGCGTCGTAGCGGTCGGGGTAGAGGTCCTTGTTGACCGGTGTGTAAGGCTCTTCGATCTCCGCGTTAGTGGCACTCTGGAAGTTCATGTGCAGATTCTTTGTGAAGTCCCAGCGAAGGGTGAATTCACGGTTCCATAGAAACTGCGAGTTCCACGTGACGGGCAGCGAGGTGTTGTCCATCGTCTGCAGGTCGCGCTCCTGCAGCTCATAGTAGGTACGCGACAGCTCCGTGTTGAAGCCGATGTTCTGCGGCAGCCAGTTGAGTCCGAAGCGCTTGGCGATGTCGAGCCATTTGCTCTTGTTCTTCAGCTTCTTGAACGGTTCCCAGGCCTTGTATGAGGGCGTCCAGTTATAGTTCATGCCGCCGCGCCATTGGTCGTTGTTCTCATACACGGTCGTCTCGCCCTGAGTATGCTCGTGCGAGTGGGAGTAGGAGAAGGAGAAGTTGGCGGGGTCGTAGGGCATGGGATGCCGTTTGGTGGCGATGCCCACGCGGACGTTGGACAGGGAGAAGTTGGTCTGGATCGTCTTGGTCACCGCGATGTTCTCTATCGAGTCGCGCTCTGTCTGCGAGGCTGCGGCATCCAGCGCGTCTTTCAGGCGGATATCGGTGTCGAGCGGATTGTACTTAGGCTTCGACACGTTCTTCGTCATGCTGTAGTATAGTGGGATTGACACTTTCGCCTTGTCGGGGAAGAATTTTCCCAATTCCAGGCTGGTAGTGACGGACATCGAGCTCTCGTCGTCCTGTGTGCGGTCGTTGATGCCGCTCTCCAGTCCGCCGAAGCCCTGGCTTACATAGCGTCCCTGCACGTTGACAGAGCCCATGTCGGAGAGTTGGACATTGAGACTTCCCTGTGCTGCCCAGCCACCGGAGTTGTTCTGTCCGAGCAGTCGCAGCTCGTTGACCCACACCTCACCCGATTTGGTCGAGGATGAGAGGTTACGTACGCCGATCATCATCACCTTCACCTCGCCCAAGGTAGGATTACCCATCACGGTCACCTTGTTCTGCGGATGGTCGGCATCGTAGACCGAGTAAGGGCGTGTGAAGGTGGCCGAGCCGTTGGAGCGGGCCCGGTTGCGCTCGTTCTTCACTGTGGTGAGGAGAGACAGGGGGATCTGGAGCATATTCTCCTCCGGCCATACTTTCGTACGGTCGAGGGCGGAGTTGTTGTTGTATGTTCCGGCAGGCGTGAGCTTGAGGGGAATTTCGTATTCGTAATAGTTGTTGCGGTAGTCGCTGCCCAGCCGGACGAAGATGGCGAGCTGGTTGTCTTCGAGCAGCGTCGTTTTCTGCTCCAGGGCATTGGCATGGACGAACATTTGCAGGTTCTTGTATTCGCGGATGTCCAGCGTGGTGTTCTTGTACACGCTCTTCGACTCTCCGGGCGAGAGGGTCGACACATTCAGCTGCAGGGCCTGCTCGTCGCTCTCGGTGAGCTGCGGCTGTGTGGGGTCCTGCACCTGTGAGATGCCGGGAGGAATGACATAGTTGACCGGCGTCTTGTTGTTGTTCTCCTCGTAGGTGACGGCGGCTGTGGTGAGCTCACCGGTCTGTGCGGCTGCACCGTCGAGATTCTGGTCATAGATGCGCCATGTGCCGCGCACGAGGTCGAGCGTGGCAAAACGGAGGATGATGGGTGCGGGACAGCCCGTGATGAACATGCGCATGAAGCGGATGGAGGAGAAGTCGGAGATAGAGCCGACCTTGCTCTCATACTGATCTACGGGGATGCGGAAGAGGTACCAGTTGATCTGTCTTTTCTTGCCGTTGCGCAGCGTGGGTTCTGTCTCGCGCTTGTCAACGATGAAGTTGCGTCCGACGACGAAGTCCTCGGGACGCAGCGACACGTGGTATTGATAGTAGCGCTCATATTCGTTGAGCGTATAGTCCTGGTTGATGTCCTCCACGTCGGGCGTGCTCTTGTAAGAGGTGTCGTAGCCTTCGGTCTGGTCTTCCGAGGCGGGGGAGTTGCCTTGCGGGTTGTTGATGTATTTGTAGCGGCGCAGGATGGAGGCGCGGATGTTGTCCCAGTCCGATCCTCTGAAATAATGATAGTCGTCATGGGCGGGATCGTTGTAGAGTGAGTCCCATACGGCGGCGTTCACCTTTCCCTGCAGCTGGGAGAGGTAGTCTTGGTAGCTCTCGAAAG
>HF988587.1 GCA_000431975.1 Prevotella sp. CAG:924
AGAAAAACTACTTCGTTTTCCTCCTACTCGATTGCCTAGTCAGCCATTGAGGGGTCGACGGACTTTGTGTTATTGACGGACTGTCCGTCTGCCTTGGTCGAAGACATGGCAGATCGTGTGGAGATAAAGTGGCGGATGAGTTACCGGTAGGAGAACGGAATATATCGGCCCAGGCAATAAAATAAATGCGGTCTGATGTTATGTGGATTCATGGTGGGATGGTTGGGGCAGAAGGGTTGTGTATATGTTGTTGGGTGGAGGTTGCAGAAGTATTCATACTGTATGGATTACCGTTGCTGTGGTGTACAGTACAGCTATAAGTCTGTTGCCGATGACGGGATAGGAGATGTAGAAAGCCAAAAAGGCCCGACAGCACACGAGGTGATGCCGGGCCTCCCGCTTTTTACCTTAAGTAATTATAGGGTAGGACGAAAGTCGTCTCCCTGTCCTTGCGGCAGGGAGAGGCAGCCGTCCGTTATGTTTGTCAATTAAAGGCAGTCGGATACGACCTTGTCAACGGCAGCAGAGAGTCCGTCGGGATCCTTGCCGCCAGCCTGAGCATAGTAGGGCTGACCGCCGCCACCGCCCTTGATGAGCTTGGCAGCCTCGCGGATGAGCTTGCCTGCGTTGAGCTGGTGATCCTTCACCATGTCGTCAGAGAGCATGACGCTCAGCAACGGCTTGTCGTCGCAGACAGTACCGAGGACGCAGACGAGCTTTTCGGGCAGCGCCTCACGCACCTTGAACACTACGTCCTTGGCCATGGCCGGTGTGAGCGGCAATATGGCCTTCACGACATGGATGCCGTCGATCTCCTTGGCGTTCTCTACGAGCGACTTGCGTGTACGCTCCACAGCCTGTGCCTCGAAGCTCTCGATCTGCTTGCGCATGGCATCGTGCTCTGCGATGTATTTCTGGATGGTAGCCGTGAGGTCCTTCGAGTTGTTGAAGAACTGGCGGACGGCACGCAACGTGTCTTCCACGACATACATGCTCTCCTCGCAGGCCTTGCCGGTGAGTGCCTCGATACGGCGTACGCCGGCGGCGACACTGCTCTCGCTGATGATCTTGAACATACCGATATGACCGGTGCTCTGGACGTGGATACCACCGCAGAACTCGCAGCTCGGTCCGAAGCGTACGACACGCACCTTGTCACCGTATTTCTCACCGAAGAGGGCCACTGCTCCGAGTTTCTTGGCTTCCTCGATGGGTGTGTCGCGGTGCTCGTCGAGGGGCAGGTCGGCACGGATCATGTCGTTGACGATGCGCTCCACCTGACGCAGCTCCTCATCGGTCACCTTCTGGAAGTGAGAGAAGTCAAAGCGCAGGGTGGTGGGGTCTACATACGATCCCTTCTGCTCTACGTGGTCGCCGAGCACCTGCTTGAGGGCATAGTCGAGGAGGTGAGTGGCAGTATGGTTGGCAGCCGATCCGTTGCGCTTCTCGATGTCGACGCAGGCATTGAACTCTGCCGTCACATCGGCGGGCAGCTTCTTGAGGATATGGATGCTCTGGTTGTTCTCACGCTTGGTGTCGACAATTTCTACTGTCTCGTCATCGTTCACCAGCTTACCCTGGTCACCTACCTGGCCACCCATCTCACCGTAGAACGGTGTGTAGTCGAGCACAACCTCATAGAAAGAGGTCTTCTTGGAGGTCACCTTGCGGTAGCGCAGGATGTGACAGTTGTATTCGGTGTGGTCGTAGCCGACAAACTCCTGCTCGCCCTCGCGCACCACCTGCCAGTCGCCGTTCTCTACGGCGGCGGCGTTGCGGGCACGCGCTTTCTGCTTGGCCATCTCCTCGTCGAATCCCTTCTCGTCGACGGTGTATCCATTCTCACGGCAGATCAGCTCCGTCAGGTCGAGAGGGAAGCCGTAGGTGTCGAAGAGGCGGAAGGCGCTCTTGCCGTCAAGCTCCGTCTGTCCGTGGGCACGGAGCTCGTCCATGTCACCGTTGAGCAGGTTGATGCCCTTCTCCAGCGTACGGAGGAAGGAGTCCTCCTCTTCTTTCATCACGCGGGTGATGAGCTCCTGCTGTGCGGGCAGCTCGGGATAAGCCTCGCCCATCTCCTGGATGAGCACGGGCATGAGCTTATACATGAAGGCTTCCTTCTGGTCGAGGAAGGTGTAGGCATAGCGTACGGCACGGCGGAGGATACGGCGGATCACATAACCGGCCTTGGCGTTGGACGGCAGCTGGCCGTCAGCGATAGAGAAGGCGACGGCGCGCAGGTGGTCGGCCACCACACGCATGGCGATGTCGATCTTCTCCTGTTCGTTGGCACCCTCACCATTGTCACCGGTAGGAGTGGTGAATCCGTATTTCTTGCCCGAGAGCACTTCGATCTCTTTGATGATGGGCTGGAAGATGTCGGTATCGTAGTTGGAGTGCTTGTCCTGCAGCATGCGTACGAGACGCTCGAAACCCATACCGGTATCGATGACGTGCATGGGCAGGGGCTCCAGTGAGCCGTCGGCCTTACGGTTGTACTGCATGAACACGATGTTCCAGATCTCGATCACCTGGGGGTTGTCCTTATTGACGAGCTCGCGTCCGGGCACCTTGGCTTTCTCTTCCTCTGGACGGGAGTCGACGTGGATCTCCGAGCAGGGACCGCAGGGACCGGTGTCACCCATCTCCCAGAAGTTGTCGTGCTTAGAGCCGTTGATGATATGGTCGGCAGGCACGTGCTTGGCCCAGTATCCGGCAGCCTCGTCGTCACGGGGCAGACCTTCCTCATCGTCGCCCTCAAACACCGTCACGTAGAGGTCCTTGGGGTCGAGATGGAGTACGTCAACGAGATACTCCCAGGCATAGTCGATGGCGCCTTCCTTGAAATAGTCGCCGAACGACCAGTTGCCGAGCATCTCGAACATGGTGTGGTGATAGGTGTCGTGGCCTACCTCTTCCAGGTCGTTGTGCTTACCGCTCACGCGGAGGCACTTCTGTGAGTCGGTGCGTCGGCGCGGTTCGGGCTGGCGGGTGCCGAGAATAATATCTTTCCACTGGTTCATACCAGCGTTGGTGAACATCAGCGTCGGGTCGTCCTTGATTACCATCGGGGCCGACGGGACGATGACGTGTCCTTTCGACTCAAAGAACTTCTTGTACGAGTCGCGGATTTCGTTTGCTGTCATCATCTTTTTTAAGTGTTTTGTATGGAGGAGCGGGTAGGCGGACGAGGGGGAGCAAGCTCCCGCTCTGCCTCGGACAGGAGAGCTGCCTGACGGCCGGCATACCGGCTCTCTGGATATTTTTGCTGCAAAGTTACGAAAAAGTTGTCACACCATACGTAGTGTTTGGGAAAAAATCGCTAAGTTTGCACATATATAAAAACAGCGATCGCAATGGCATTGAATTTAAACAAGAACAACAAACTATATTATTCCATCAAGGAAGTGGCTGAGATGGTGGGTGTCAACGAGAGTACGTTGCGCTATTGGGAGTCGGAGTTCCCGCAGCTCAGGCCACGTACCGTTGCCACGACGAAGGTGCGCCAGTACACGCAGAAGGACATCGAGCAGGTGCGTGTAATCTATAATCTTATCAAGGTGCGTGGCTTCAAGATCGCCGCTGCCCGCAAGTACCTGCATCAGAACGGACAGGCCGCCGACCGGTCGGCCGAGATCCTGGAGAAGCTCACCGCAGTGCGCGATGACTTGAGGGCGTTGAAAAAGGAGCTCGACTTGTTGAGCTGACAACAAAAAAACAAAAATGGGTGTGCTGTCTGAGAAATATTTCGTAATTTTGCACCTTAGAAAATATACGTATATTTACAGACAATGAATATTTTAGAGTTAAGCGAGCAGGAGATTGGCCGTCGCCAAAGCCTGCAGGAACTGCGCAACATGGGAATCGAACCTTATCCCGCCGCAGAGTACCCCACCAATGCCTTCAGTACAGACATCATTGCCAACTTCGATGAGAACGAGAAACGCGAAGTGGTGATCGCCGGCCGTATGATGAGCCGCCGTGTGATGGGAAAGGCCTCCTTTGCTGAGATACAGGATAGCAAGGGACGTATCCAGGTATATATCACACGTGATGATATCTGCCCTGGAGAGAATAAGGATCTCTATAACAAAGTATTTAAGAAGTTGCTCGACATCGGTGACATCATCGGTGTCAAGGGCTTCGTGTTCCGTACGCAGACGGGTGAGGTGAGTGTTCATGCCCAGAGCCTGACGCTGCTGGCCAAGAGCCTCAAGCCGCTGCCTATCGTGAAATATAAGGATGGTGTAGCCTATGACAAGTTCGACGATCCCGAGCTGCGCTATCGTCAGCGTTACGTCGACCTGATTGTCAACGACGGTGTGAAGCAGATCTTCCTCGACCGTGCCACTGTGCTGCGCACCCTGCGCCGCGTGCTCGACGAGGCGGGATACACCGAGGTGGAGACACCTGTGCTGCAGAACATCCCCGGCGGCGCCAGCGCCCGTCCGTTCGTCACCCATTTCAATGCCCTCGATCAGGACATGTACATGCGTATCGCTACGGAGCTGTATCTGAAGCGACTCATCGTAGGTGGCTTCGAGGGTGTCTATGAGCTTGGCAAGAACTTCCGCAACGAGGGTATGGACCGCAACCACAACCCGGAGTTCACCTGCATGGAGCTCTATGTACAGTATAAGGACTACAACTGGATGATGTCGTTCACCGAGCATCTGCTCGAGACGATCTGTATCGCCGTCAACGGCAAGCCCGAGCGTGAGATCAATGGCAATATCGTCAGCTTTAAGGCTCCTTACCGTCGTCTGCCGATCCTCGAGGCCATCAAGGAGAAGACCGGCTTCGATCTCGACGGCAAGAGCGAGGAGGAGATCCGTCATATCGCCGTTGACGAGTTGAAGATGGAAGGCATCGACGAGAGCTTCGGTAAGGGTAAGCTCATCGATGAGATCTTCGGCGAGTTCTGCGAGGGTACGTTCATCCAGCCTACCTTCATCACCGACTATCCCGTGGAGATGTCGCCGCTGACGAAGATGCATCGCTCAAAGCCCGGACTGACCGAGCGCTTCGAGTTGATGGTCAATGGTAAGGAGCTGGCCAACGCTTATTCCGAGCTGAACGATCCTATCGACCAGGAGCAGCGTTTCATCGACCAGATGAAGCTGGCTGCCAAGGGTGATGATGAGGCTATGATCATCGACCACGACTTCCTCCGCGCCCTGCAGTACGGCATGCCGCCGACGTCAGGTATCGGTATCGGTATCGACCGTCTGGTGATGCTGATGACCGGCCAGACCTACATCCAGGAGGTGCTCTGCTTCCCGCAGATGAAGCCCGAGGCACGTATGCCGCAGAGCAGCGTGGCAGAGTGGGCTGAGCTCGGCGTGCCCGAGGAGTGGGTGTATGTGCTGCGTAAGGCAGGCTTCAACCTCATCTCCGACATCCGCGATCAGAAGGCACAGGGCCTTCAGCAGAAGCTCGGCGAGATCGTGAAGAAGTATAAGCTCGATTATACGAAACCCACTGTGGAGGAGTTCCAGCAGTGGATTGACAAGGCTAATAATAAGTAAGAGAGACGGTGAGCGGGTCTTGGCCGGCGCGGGCGATCGGTGTCCTGCGGTCCGGAGGCCCGCCCGCTTGCTCACTTGCAATATAATTATGGTGAATTTAGGACGAATAGCAGTGATCGGTGGCGGGTCGTGGGCAACGGCGCTCGCCAAGGTGATCGTGCAGCACACCCATCATATAGGATGGTATATGCGGAGTGACGACCGCATTGAGGAGTTCAGACGGCTGGGACACAACCCGGCTTATCTCACGTCGTGTCATTTCGACATGACCGAGCTCTTCTTCTCGTCGGATATCAACCGCATAGTGAAAGGCTATGACACCCTTCTCTTCGTCACGCCGTCGCCCTATCTGAAGAGTCTGCTTCGCAAGCTCAAGGCGAAGCTCAACGATAAGAACATCATCCTGGCCATTAAGGGTATCGTGCCCGACGAGAACCAGGTGTGTTCCGAATATTTCCATTCGAAATACAAGGTACCCTACGATCAGATAGCCTGCATTGCCGGACCGTCGCATGCCGAGGAGGTGGCCATGGAGCGGCTCAGCTATCTCACCGTTGCCTGTACGGATCACGAACGGGCGGAGGCGGTCTGTGCTGTTCTCACGTCCGACTATGTCAAGACTAAGACGTCGGCCGATGTGATCGGCATCGAGTATGCCTCTGTGCTGAAGAATGTCTATGCCATCTGTGCGGGCATCTGCGACGGCCTCAAATACGGCGACAACTTTCAGGCCGTCATGATGTCGAACGCCGCACAGGAGATGGACCGTTGTCTGCGGGCCATAGAGCCGCAGGTGCGCCCGATCATCGACAGCGTCTATCTCGGCGACCTGCTCGTCACAGGCTATTCCAACTTCTCGCGCAACCGCACGTTCGGCGTGATGATCGGACGCGGCTACTCGGTGAAGGCGGCGCAGCTGGAGATGCAGATGGTGGCCGAAGGCTATTACGGCACGAAGTGCATGAAAGAAATCTGTCGCCGTCTCTATATCAACATGCCCATCCTGGATGCTGTCTATGCCATTCTTTACGAAGGCGTGGAGGCACGGAAGGAGATACAGCTGCTTACCGGCTCGTTCCGGTGACGCACAGTCGGCAAGGGCTGCAATGACAAAGAAGGAAAACTTAACGTATTTATTAACTATACAACAATGTCCAACATCTCATTAGACACAAAGAAGGCCGAGCAGTTCCTCCAGGCAGGCGCTGTGAAGGCTTTTGAGCCCCAGGCCAAGGCTGCCCAGGAGGCTCTGGAGAACGGCACTTGTGCCGGTAATGATTTCCTCGGATGGCTTCATCTGCCTTCGAGCATTACACCCGAGTTCCTTGCCGACGTGCAGGCTACGGCCGACACGCTGCGTGCGAACTGTGAGGTAGTGGTAGTGGCCGGTATCGGTGGCAGCTACCTGGGTGCCCGCGCCGTCATCGAGGCTCTCGGCAATGCTTTTGCCTGGCTCGTGAATGACGACACGAAGAATCCTAATATTCTCTTCGCAGGTAACAATATCGGTGAGGACTATCTCGCTGAGCTGACCGAGTATCTGAAGACCAAGAAGTTCGGTGTGATCAACATCTCTAAGAGTGGTACCACCACAGAGACGGCGCTCACCTTCCGTCTGCTGAAGAAGCAGTGCGAGGCACAGCGCGGCAAGGACGAGGCACGCAAGGTGATCGTTGCCGTGACCGACGCCAAGAAGGGCGCTGCCCGTGTATGCGCTGACAAGGAGGGCTACAAGAGCTTCATTATCCCCGACAATGTCGGCGGACGTTTCTCTGTGCTCACTCCGGTGGGTCTGCTGCCTATCGCCTGCGCCGGCTTCGACATCAAGAAGCTCGTTGAGGGTGCTCAGGACATGGAGAAGGCTTGCGGCGTGGATGTGCCTTTCGAGGAGAACATCGCTGCCCGTTATGCTGCTACCCGTCAGGCACTCTATCAGCAGGCCGGAAAGAAGATTGAGATCGTTGCCAACTTCCAGCCGAAGCTTCACTTCATCGCTGAGTGGTGGAAGCAGCTCTACGGAGAGAGCGAGGGTAAGGATCACAAGGGTATCTTCCCCGCTGCTTGCGACTTCACGACCGACCTTCACTCGATGGGTCAGTGGATCCAGGATGGCGAGCGTTCCATCTTCGAGACCGTGATCTCGGTGGAGACTCCTAACAGAGAGCTCGACTTCCCCCATGATGATGAGAACCTCGACGGTCTGAACTTCCTCGCCGGCAAGCGCGTCGATGAGGTGAACAAGATGGCCGAGCTGGGCACCCGTCTGGCACATGTAGATGGTGGTGTTCCCAACATCCGCGTCAGCGTACCTGTGCTCAACGAGTATTATATCGGTCAGCTGATCTACTTCTTCGAGAAGGCTTGCGGCATCAGCGGTCTGCTGGAGGAGGTCAATCCCTTCAACCAGCCCGGTGTGGAGGCTTACAAGAAGAACATGTTCGCCCTGCTCAACAAGCCCGGCTACGAGGCAGAGAGCAAGGCCATTCAGGAGCGTCTCGCCAACGAGAAGTAATACAGACAACACCCCGGAGGCGATGGCAGGTCATCGTCTCCCCGGGGCTTTCCGGGGACTAGGAGGGTCAGGGAAGGCGGCATGCGTTCCCGACCCTTTTAGTCCCCATCGTTTACAGTTTTCTCTCTTCCCTTTTCCGCACTTTCGCAGAAAGGCGCGAGGGTTCAGAGACCATCAATCTTTCATCCATGACACATTTTTCTCCTAAGGCTGTCCTCTTCGATATGGACGGCGTGCTCTATAATTCCATGCCCAACCATGCCATCGCCTGGCAAAAGTCGATGAAAGAGTTTGGCATTCACATGACGGCCGCCGACGCTTATGCCACGGAAGGAGCCCGTGGTATCGACACCATCCGCGAGATGGTGCGTCGCCAGCAGGGACATGACATCTCCCTCGAGGAGGCGCAGCGGATGTACGATGTGAAGACCCGTTGCTTCCACGAGTTGCCTGAGACGCAGATCTTCGACGGTGTGCTCGATCTGATGGCGAAGATCCATGCTATGGGTATGTCGGTCAACGTAGTGACGGGCAGTGGTCAGAAGCCGCTCATCGAGCGTCTGTTGCTCGATTTTGGCAAGTATCTCGACCGCGATCATATCACGACCGCCTACGACGTGACCCGTGGCAAGCCCAATCCCGATCCTTATCTTGCCGGTTTGCGCAAGGCTGGCAATCTGCAGCCGTGGGAGGGTATTGTCGTAGAGAACGCGCCCCTCGGTGTGCATGCCGGTGTGGCTGCCGGGTGTTTCACGATAGCTGTCAATAGCGGACCGTTGCCCGATGAGGCGTTGCTGTGCGAGCATCCCAATGTGCTCTATCCTTCCATCCGTGCTCTCTGCGATGATTTCGAAGCATTGATGGAGCGGGAGACAAGATGAGGCGGATGGAGATGGCAGGCGATCTGCCATAGTCCTCTCTCCGCCGGGGCGACAGCCCGTGCCCGTCTGGCGTGCCTTTGGAATGATTAACGTAAAAAAGAATAATGCGGGGAACAGTCTTGTTGCCTTTGTCGTATCTTTGTAGTGTATATGAAGACGATCAGTTCTATATATAAGATAGGTATGGCTGCCCTGTTCTTCTTGGGTAGCTCGTGGGTGTTGGCGGCCCAAGGCGATCATGCGAGGGCAGGTCAGAGCGGTGGAGTGGCCAATGACAGTACGGACACGGCGCTCGTCCTCCGTAAGTTTGTCGTTGCCGACCTGGAGACGAAAGTGCCCGTGCGCGATGCCATGGTCATCACCAGCAGCGGCTACCGCGACACGACCAATTACCGGGGTGTCTGCTACATCCCTACTCAGCTCGACACCCTTATCGTCTATAAGGCCAATTATCTCAGCGAGAAGCTCGTGGCGAAGGAGGTAGGCGATACGACTTATCTTTTACCCAACTCTCATCGCGTGTCCGAGGTGACCGTATGGGGCCAGGACCGTCAGCGCCGTCTGGAGGAGGCTGTAGAGCGGTGGACCAAAGAGGCGACCAGCGAGCCCCGACCTTCCGGTGGCATTTTCTCCTTCGATCTTGCCAATATGTTGGACCGGCGCGGCCGGCGCGATGCCAAGCATTTGCGCAAGGTGAGGAAGGCCTTCCGCAAGATGGACGAGAAAGGCAATGAGGATCCTATCAAGGCAGCCTATAATAAGACCATGGAAGAGAAGCGGCTGGCGGCTGAGCGCGAGAAGCTTATCAATGAGGCTCAACAGAAATATGTGAAGCAGAAAGAGGATTCCACCCGGCAGCTGATCAAGAGCTACGAGCAGAAGGAAGACACCACCCGGCTGCCATGACAGCCGGGAAAAATGCGGCAGGGAAGTAGATTCTCGGAATTATATCTCGATTTTGTCATGATTTCAGAAAAATATAAATAATCATTGAAAAAAGAACGGGAAAGTTTTGGAGTTTGCGAAAAAGTCCGTACCTTTGCAACCGCAATAAGGAAATAAATAACATTTCTGAGTTGCGCAACAGAAATTGGGATATGGTGTAATGGTAACACTACAGATTCTGGTCCTGTCATTCCTGGTTCGAGTCCGGGTATCCCAACAAGAAAGCTGAGCATCTCGCTCGGCTTTTTTACTTCTGAATTGCAAAAATAAACTATTGGGATATGGTGTAATGGTAACACTACAGATT
>HF988588.1 GCA_000431975.1 Prevotella sp. CAG:924
GACAGACAACACGTCCGGACTGTTGCCTGTCTGTGGGGCCATAGTCTGTAAGGAAAAACAGTACGACTTTTACCTGACTGTCTACTTTTCTAGGATGGCTTTCTGCAAGGTGTCTACTGTTTCCGTTGATAAGAGAAAAAGTGTCCGGCAGAATCGGGAAAGTCAGGAAGATACTTGCAAGGGCAAAGTATCCAATGGTAACTTTTTCCGGGATACAGTTATTTTGTCAACTTATTGATTTTCAACATTTTGAAAACCGCAAGTAAACCGGGCGACAAAGGGGTCTGCCGGAGCCTCCTGTTGCCTGAAAATCGGGCGGCCGGCCGCTGCGAAGGGGCCTGCAGCGGATCTGCAGACCTCTTTGCCCGGGATTTTTGACTGTAAAGAAAAATAGGATAAATTTCAAGGAACCGTCCACTTCGGACAGGTCACACCCTGCACCTCCACACCCCTTCCCCTGCCTGGGAAGAAAGGAAGGGAGGCTCGACATTCTTCCCGGCCATACAGGGTCGCCACCTTATTTAGTAGCCCCTTAAAAGTCCGCTTTTGCGGGACACTGTTCAGACGCAGCATCCCGTATATTTTTTGAATCATGCCCCCGAGGGCTTTCATGTCTCTTCTGAAGTCATAGGTCGTTGCCGCCGAAAGCGCGTTCACAGTATCTTCCACCACACCCTTATAAAAGTTGCGGCCCAACCGGTAATCTGACTTTAAGTGACTGGTGGTTTCGTAGTCGAAGAGTCCGGCGGAAGGACTCGGTGACCGTGTCGGGTAGTCTGTGTAAAAATGATAAGGCGCGTTTAAGGGATCTTTCCTCTTTCTGGTTTGATCCGGCATTGCACAGGATGCGGATGTACTATCCTGTCATGAAAGAAATCAACGGTATACTTATGTGCAGAGATTAGAAGGAGAGTCTTGTGAGACGGAGGAAATAGCATAAATCAGTAACAGGTGAGGAAGAGTATCTTGAACTGCCGATTTTATTCTGCTTGAAACAGATGCCTGTCGCGATGTGTCTATTCTTAATATAATAAGGAGTGTGTCTTAACTTCTCTTGACACAGATCAATATCGCATGAAAATTGGATTAAAAAACGGATTTTTTCTTGGAAATATTTGGTGGT
>HF988589.1 GCA_000431975.1 Prevotella sp. CAG:924
GGCTAAACAATCCCCTATATTTCTTGGGTGAGCCAACAACTCCCCTTAGGTTTATCGGGTGAGCCCCAAGGCGACTATATCGGGTGAGCCCCGCTAATGGCAAGACTGTGACAGGAGCATCTGACAGGAATAAAACAAAGAAGCCAACCACTTATGAAAGTGATTGGCTTTTGTGCTAAAGTCGGGATTACTGGACTCGAACCAGCGACCTCGCGCCCCCCAGACGTGTGCGCTACCAACTGCGCCAAATCCCGATTTCTTAATTGCGAGTGCAAAGGTAGTAACTTTCGGACAAACCACCAAACTTTATGCTAACTTTTTTTGAAAAAACCGTTATTTTCCTGAAATCCCCCAAAGAAAGTTTGTATTTGAGGGGTGGAATTGCTATATTTGCAGTGTCAGGCGGTCGGTTTCCGCCTTAATCCGAAGAATACCGTTCTCTAGCGGTAGATCGTTTCTCTAGCGCTACTGGGAAACACCTGCCATCATCAGAGAAAAAGGCGGAAAGGTACGCTACCGTAACCACAACCGCCCAACTATTCAATTAAAGAAATGAGACACTTTATATATATCATAATATGTGCACTAGTATGGAGTTTCGCCTCATGTAGCAGCGACAAGCTGGAAGAAGATGGCTCAACAACCATGCCCAACCATCAGGATGAGGACACGCTGTCGGCCGCATTGATCACGGACGACTACCAATATAAGTTGCCCGTAATCTTCCACGTTCTGTATCAGGACCGCAATGATCAAAGCCAGTACATTCCCTCATCGCGCTTCCGTGCACTACTCGGCTATGTAAACAACATCTATCAGGGCGGTGTCTACGAAACAATAGACGGCGACAGAAGCTCCGATGTACGCCTCACCTTCGAGCTGGCCGAACAGGACGAACAAGGCAACAAGCTCTCCACGCCGGGCGTGGACTATGTGAAATGGAATGGCGACTATCCCATCGACGTCCAGTCGTTTATGAGCGGGAAGATCGCCGAAGCCAAGTCACTCATCTGGGAACCGAACGACTACATCAATGTGATGGTATTCCCATTCAAGAACGACGACAGCGGTGGGCTAACACTCGGCATCAGCCACCTCCCCTTTGCGGTAGAAGGCGACTCTGCCCTGGCAGGACTGACAACGGTCAAGCCCGGCAACTATACGAAGCACTCACTGACCTATCCGCACTGTTCCTCGATCAACGGTACATATGTCTGGAAGGTACCCGGCAGCAACGAATACTATGAGTCGAGCCGCTATGCGGACCCCACAGCATCTTCCTTCACAGTGAACGCCGCCGATATCGTGGTCACTCTCGCTCATGAACTGGGCCATTACCTCGGCCTCTTCCATGCCTATACGGAGCAGAATGACAGCACGGGCAGTGTGATGGTAGACGACTGCTTCGACTCCGACTACTGTGACGACACCTTCTCCTACGACCGTGTGGCCTACGAGAAATGGCTGACTGACTATATGACCAACACCCCAAACGATGCCATATCGCTTAGCACCATGCTCAGCCGTACCGACTGCGACGGCAACGACCAATTCTCAACAGACATCATGGACTATGCATGGTCACTGGGTTATAAGATCACGGAAGGACAGCGCAGCCGCATCCGTCAGGTGCTTTATTATAGTCCCCTCATTCCCGGGCCCAAGAAGGCATCGACAGCCACGACGAAGGCTGCCAGCAGCCTGAAAGACCAGATTCTTTGCCGGCCCCGCTTCGTGAAATGTACTTTTCCCATCATAGGAAAGGCTGATACACTTACTCTGAAACCATAAAAATTATGCAGTTTATCCTTCATGCACCCCAACAATTAAATGCGGCCGTCCATCTGCCGGCATCGAAGAGCATCAGCAACCGAGCACTCATCATCCATGCGCTCTCGGGAGGAGCGACACAGCCGGAGAATCTGTCCGACTGTGATGACACAGAAGTGGTGATCGACGCACTGAAGCACAACCCATCCGTGATCGACATCAAAGCAGCCGGCTCGGCCATGCGCTTCATGACGGCCTATCTGTCCGTGACCGCCGGCGAGCATACCATTACGGGCACAGCACGAACCCAGCACCGTCCTATTGCAATCCTCGTCGATGCCCTCCGCACGCTAGGAGCCAACATCGAATACGAAAAGGAAAAAGGCTTTCCTCCCCTCCACATCAAGGGCCGGCAACTCGACGGCGGCTATCTAGAAGTGGAAGGAGATGTCAGCTCACAATACATCTCCGCTCTCTTGATGGTCGGACCAATGCTGAAGCACGGACTGGAGCTCCGGCTGCGCGGCAACATTATCTCCCGACCATACATTGACCTGACGCTGTGGATGATGCGCGAGTATGGAGCGGATGCCGACTGGACTGGTGGCGACACTATCGTGGTGAAGCCACAACCCTATAACGACCGTCCCTACTTCATCGAGAGCGATTGGAGCGCAGCCAGCTACTGGTACGAGCTATTGGCACTGTACGGCGGGACAGACGATCGGGTAAGACTCTCCGGGCTTATGGATGCCTCCAAGCAAGGTGACTCGAGCGTGAAATACATCTTCTCGCTGCTAGGCGTGCGGACCTCCTTCGCCTCTGCCCCCGAGGGCAGACCGGCAGAAGTGACTCTTTCTCTGCATCCCTCCAGACTGCAACGTCTGGACTACGACTTCTCCAACTCGCCCGACCTTGTGCAAACCTTCGTGCCACTCTGCTGCGCACTCGACATACCTTTCCATTTTACAGGTCTCAGCACACTGAGGATTAAAGAGACCGACCGCATTGAGGCTCTGAAGCAAGAGCTGCAAAAGCTTGGCTTCCTCATCCGGTCGGACGAAAACTCCGAACTGATATGGGAGGCAGGCCGCTGCGAGCCGACAATGGAACCTATCGACACATACGAAGACCACCGCATGGCCCTGGCCTTCGCCCCACTGGCCGTAAAATTTCCCGGGCTGAGAATCAATAACCCGGAAGTGGTATCGAAATCCTATCCTCACTATTGGGACGACCTGCGAGCAGCCGGCTTCACCATAGAGGAGGCATAGAGACGACACGGGGGCCAGGCCCACACCGCGAAGAGCCCAGCCTCCACATAATGTACCCTGACCGCCAGGCGGTCCGTTCATAAACTCAAAAACAACATGTTATATCTTCTTATCGCTATTATTGCCCTGGGAGCAGTACTCGCCGTATGGCAATGGATTTTCCACCGCCACGACCCTGAGACCCCCATCGTGCAAGCTCCTGGAGGCGACTGTTCCAGCTGCAACGGCATAGATCCTACCTGCGAGCAGACTTGCATGATGGAGGCTGCAACAAAAGAAATTGAGTACTACGACGACGAGGAACTCGATATCTTCCGCGGCCGTCCGTCCGACGAATACAACGATGACGAGGTGGAACAATTCTCTCAAGTGCTCTACACCCTGCAACCGCAGGAAGTGAAACCGTGGGGACGCAGCCTCAATCTTCGCGGCATCCAATTGCCTGACCAAATCAAAGACGAATATATCAACATGGCTGGCTAGCCCCTACGCTGTCTCTTATATTCAGACAGCGGTAACACAGTGTGCCATTTATCCCAGACCATCATAAGAAGTTCGAAGAATTTCTCATACGGTTGCCGACAGTTCCCCTGCTTTTGTTTCAAGGACGACAGACTACATCGGGACAAAATGACGAACGGAAAGACGGCAAAAAGCGGGAATACATCGGGCAAGCCAATAAAAATAATATAAAATAAATCCTCACAGTCTAATATCCGATTGCAGAGGTGTTCCTTAGTGCTCCTTTCATGATTTTAGAATACGCTTTTTTTCAGAATGCCATTATCGGTTCGTTGCTTGCAAGTATCCTATGCGGTATCGTCGGCACTTATATCGTGACACGCCGTCTCGTATTTATCTCCGGCGGACTGACACATGCCTCATTCGGCGGTATCGGTCTGGGCGTGTTTCTCGGACTCAATCCCGTTATCTCCGCCATGGTCTTTGCCACAGCCAGTGCGCTAGGCGTACAATGGATGAGTAATCGGGGTGACGTACGCGAGGACTCAGCCATCGCCATGTTCTGGACACTAGGCATGAGTGTGGGTATTATCTTCAGTTTCCTCACACCAGGCTTCATGTCGGATCTGACGAGCTATCTTTTTGGCAGCATACTCACCGTGGGAAGCGGTGACGTGTGGCTACTGGCTGTTCTGACGCTCATCGTCAGCCTCATCTTCATCTTCTTCTACCGGCAGATCCTCAGCGTGGCCTTCGACCGCATCTTTGCCCACTCTCAACACCTGCCGGTCAATCTGATAGAATACGGCATGATGGTGATCATCGCCCTCACCATCGTCGCAGTGCTGAGACTGGTAGGCATCGTGCTCGCCATCAGCCTGCTGACCATTCCACAAATGACGGCTAACCTACTAACCCACTCCTACAAACGGATGATCTTTATCAGCATCCTGTTCGGCTGGATCGACTGTCTCTGCGGCTTGTTTGCCTCCTACTGGCTCAACGTGCCGTCAGGCGCAAGCATCATCTGTGTTAGTATCCTGTTGTTTGTGACCATAAAAGGACTAACCCTACTCCGTAAAAACAGATAAAACCGACAGCCCACCAGACACACATCTATATATGAACACGCATCGACAGAAGCTCAGGCAGCATGATGATCATCCCTCTGACCATCCTTGCCGGATACTTAAGTCGAAAAGGCAATTGCGCCTAAGTGTTCCGACACTTATACTTAGGAAACTCGACCTTTACACCTATTAATGTTCATATTGTCCTCCCTCGATTACTTTTGATTGCACCCGTAAGGCTTTAAGACTTTATCAGAGCTTGTTGTCTCAAAACCTTCGCCACAGACTCTCTGCATGAAACCTGCCATAAACGAGGGGGCCTATACAAGATTGCATTGTTTTTCTTTATATTCCATGCCGATAAAGTTGAAAAAACAATACCATTACTCAATAGATTCGAATAGTTTCTTACTGGCCCTGAATTCTTAAAGGGGCAAACAGCTCTGCATACAAAGAAGAATAAACGACTGAAGCCGGCCTCCTCCCGGAGACCGGCTTCTTCTATTAATAAATTGTTGAGTTATAGTTATTGTAAGAGAGAACTTATGGTCGAGCCATCCGCAGACCCGACATCCCGTCGGCCTGCATCAGCGTTTACACATCACTGGAGAAGTCCTCTGATCTCAGAAAGCTTATGCTTACTCTGAGTACCATCGGGCATTGTCACAACAAAATAGTCGTAAGCTGACTGTCCATTCTTGTATCGTACGGTGGCAACACCTCCGTTGCGCAGTTGCAAAGTGAAGTAGCCTTCACGCTGTCCGTTCACGTATGTACCGCGCATCTTCTCCTTACCATTCTGATAGTAAGTGGTGATATCGCCATTATACACTGTATTTTCGTCATTGCCTAGATCAATGAATTTATAGCCACCTTCTGCACGAAGTGTACCATCCATATAATAGTCCTTGAAGACATCTTCCTTATGGATACCGACACCCTGTGTCATCAGCAGACGATAGTAGCTGGCTTCACTGGCATTATTTACACTCATATGGTTGGCTGCATAATAGATAGTGTCGCCTACCACTGTTGCTGTTTCACTTACACGACTGTGACCGAAACTGGCAACGGTCATCAGCATCATGACTACAATTAATAGAACCTTTTTCATTTTATAATCCTCCTATACTTTAGTTTTTGTTTCTGTTTTCGTTTTCTGATGCAAAGGTATACATTTTCCATGTAACGCCACTATTTATTAACATAGTTTTATATAATATTTTTGTCTATTTTTAGTCTGTTGCAAATATATTACTTTTAAATTAAAAGTATCATTCACAAGAGGTTTAAATAACATATTGTCACATGCAGATCCACTGAAAGCTCATTTTAAGCCGCTTGTTCTTACGTTATGACAATTACATCTTACAACAATTGGTATTATTGTACTCTCTTGTCAAAGACATGTTTTCACTTAGTAATAAATTTATTGTAAAATATTCGGATACAGCTTTCAAATTGACATAAATCAATAAGTATAAATATTAAAGATTCTCTCTGAGTGCTGAAAACGGTTGATATCCGTTCA